>JBKOXU010000135.1:0-13644 GCA_046725095.1 Verrucomicrobiota bacterium | reverse complement strand
AGATCAACACCGCGCAAGATTTCCTGGTCACCAATCTTCTTAACCAGGGATCGGACTGCAATCATGGGCGATGAATTGCCCGGAACAGAACCAGATTTAATAGACGATCTTGGAGATGGCGGCGCTTCGATCATCGCAATGTCCAAACTTTTAACCCTCAACCCTTAACTCTCAACTGGCGCACAGCGTTACTGGTATCCCGCCGGATAAATGATGTTGAGCAGCATTGTGAGGAAGAAATTGCAAATCAGGACGGCGAGCGATGAGTTCACTACCGCTTCGGTTGTTGCGCGACCGACACCGACCGCGCCTTCGCGCGCGGCCAATCCTTTTTGACAACTAATGAACACAATCAGAATCCCGAAACAGAACGCTTTCGACAGGCCCATGATGATGTCGCGATTACGCGTCCAGCGCACCATGTTCGCCATATAATAAGTGCCGTTAATCTCGAGCAGAAAAATCGCGATAAAATAGCCAGCGGCGATGCCAACGGCGATGCATTCGGCCACCAGCAGAGGCATCGACACCATCATGGCAAGCGCACGCGGCACGACCAGATAATCGGTCGGATAAACTGCGAGCGCGCGTAACGCATCGATTTGCTCGGTCACTTTCATTGTGCCGATCTCAGCCGACATGGCCGCGCCGACGCGACCCGCCACCATCAATGCCGTGAGCACCGGGCCAAGTTCGCGGCAAATCGAGACAGACACCACTGCGCCGGTGGCTGATCCCATTCCGATTTTGTTAAATTGAAAGAACGTTTGTGCTGCGAATACCGCACCGGTAAACGCACCCGTGACCACGACGACAAGCTGCGAAAGCAAGCCGATCTCGACCACTTGATTGAGAAATAATTTCCACCGGAGCTTGTGGGTGAAAATAGAACGAAAGGTATCCGCCGCGAGCAGCACAACCTCCCCCAGGTATTGACAAAACGCGAGCAGCGGCGCGCCCAGCGCGTTAAAGAAGCGAACAATCATTGGCGGTGGTGAACGGTGGTCAGTAACTGATGAATGGCCGGCTGTTTACGATTTTCACCGATCAGCATTCACGTCTGAAAAAGCGCGCCGAGTCATTTTCCGCAAACCCGGCGGATAAAACTTCCAGTTCGATCATGTTGGCCGAAAGTCTAGCGAGCCGATCGCAGCGATGCAACGCGTTAAACGTTTTTGATTCGACGGTTTGCACATGGCGTAAAGCTGCGATAAATGATGTCGATCTGAGAAATGAGGCTCGTTGTTCACCTTCTGCTTGCGAGCAATCTGTCGATTGGCGCGCTGCTTCTCAACAGTTGCCAAACCGTGCCGCAAGGGATCCAGCAGGCAAGGATCGAGATGGCCCAGCGCATCGCGGTGGAAACACCGGGCGACTATTATATTGGCCGGCGTTATTACAAACCCGATTACAAATTCTGGGGATACGTCCGGCGTCCGGGGCAGCCCTGGACCACAGCGCAACTGGTGATGCTGAACGAAAAACAAAAGCTCGCTCCGGACCGAGAACGCCTCGAATTTGGGAGCGACAATAATTACGAATACAAACTCTACGGCGAGTTTAGCGGCGATAAAGTTTACGAGCCGGCTAGTAACAGCGTTTATCCAGAGTTCGTATTGAAGGGGTACGAATTAATCTCACAAAACCCCGCGCCGATTTTCAAAAGCCAAATCCGTGGCACCGCAACAGCGGCGGAACTGCGTTACTCAGTTGAAAAACCTGAATAGCGCGCGTTGAAGCGTTAAAAAAAGTTACAAGGGTTACGGAGTTACAAAGGTGGAATCTTCCGTTGTAACGGGTTAACGAATCAGGTTTCGCAAATGAGAAAGGTCCCGACTCGGCTTGATATGAGAAAGGCCGCGAGCACTTCCGAACGCAAGGATCCTCTTGCCGAGGAATTTCTTCGTTATCTGGCTGTGGAGCGCAATGCTTCGTCGCGCACCCTCAAAGCATATCGTCGGGCTTTGGCTACGTTTCGAGCGGAAACTAAAACGCCATGGAAAAAATGCACAGCGAACGATTTCCGCGATTACCTCTTTGCACTGATGAAGCGCGGGCAAGCACGGTCCTACGTGCGATTGCAATTCTCCACGTTCCGCACGTTCTACCAGTTTCTCGCGACGCGAAAAGGTCTGCGAAGTAATCCCGTGCGCGAAGTGCAATTGCCAAAGCTCGAGAAGAAACTTCCGCTCGTGCTCACGCGTCAGCAGGTCGAAGAACTTCTGGCTGCTCCGGCTCGTGTGGCAAAAAACCGGGCCGCTCCTGTCTGGATGCCGCTGCGCGATGTGGCGATTATGGAACTTTTTTACAGTAGCGGCTTGCGGCTAAGTGAACTGGACGCTCTGGACGTGGCGGATGTCGATCTTTATACGGAATCGGTGCGTGTGTTGGGCAAAGGCAAAAAGGAACGCGTTTGTCCGGTTGGTTTGCCGGCGCTGGAGGCGATCTCGCGTTATCGTGCAGCGGCCAATGTGCATTCAGGGCCGCTTTTCATAAGCAAATCGCGCAGGCGGATGTCCACGCGCTCGATCTGGCTTGTCCTGAAGCGTTATTTGCGGCACACATCGATTCCAATCTCGATTAGTCCACACAAACTGCGGCACAGTTTCGCGACCCATATGCTCGATCGCGGCGCCGATCTACGCAGCGTTCAGGCGTTGCTTGGCCATGCCAGTCTTTCCACCACCCAAATCTACACGCATGTGACCGTGGAACGGCTAAAGAAGGCCTATGCGGACGCGCATCCGCGCGCCTAGTCATTCCGAATCTGCAACCACCGGAACGACGTGCTTGATATTTGAAGCTTGGGCAGCCGATCTCACCGACTAGATCAACTCCCTGTGAGAGGTCCTTCGCTCTGCTCAGGACGACAATATGCGTGACCGTGGAACGCTTGAAGAAGGCTTATGCTGACGCGCATCCGCGCGCGTGATTGGTAGAGCTCGAGCCGAAAGCGTTAGCCAGCGGCGGGAGCAGCTGTACTGCTCTGCGGTTGCGACTCGGCGACGCGGAACGTTAGTTTTCCGTCGGCGGCCACAACCTCGACGCGATCCCCTGCCTTGACATGGCCTCTGAGCAGCTCCTCCGCGAGCGGATCCTCAAGATAACGTTCAACTGCGCGTCGCATCGGGCGTGCCCCATATTGCGGATCGTAGCCTTTTTCAATGAGAAATTCCTTCGCGCTCTGGCTCAGGTCGATATGAACCTCTTTCGCTTTGATGCGCGCGAGCACCTTGTCGACTTCAAGATCGACAATGCGGAGTAACTCCGGTTTGCCCAGCGAATGGAAGACGATGATCTCATCGAGACGATTGAGAAACTCAGGCTTAAAGACGCGCTTGGTCTCCTCCAGAATCTTGTCGCGCATCGAAACGTAATCATGCCCTTCGAGCGGCGCGCCGAAGCCCATTACTGTCTGCTTCTTGAGCAAATCCGCCCCGACATTCGAGGTCATGATGATAATTGTGTTCCGGAAATCGATCTTCCGACCTAACGAGTCCGTGATTTTTCCGTCCTCGAGAATCTGAAGAAGCAAATGCATCACATCCGGATGCGCTTTTTCGATTTCGTCGAAAAGCACAACCGAATAGGGCCGCCGCCGTACTGCTTCGGAAAGTTGCCCGCCTTCCTCATAACCGACGTAGCCCGGCGGCGAACCAATCAACCGGGAGGCCGTAAATTTTTCCATGTACTCCGACATGTCGATCTGGATCAGTGCGTCGGAGTCGCCGAACATGAATTCGGCCAGCGTACGCGCGAGATAGGTCTTGCCGACACCAGTGGGGCCAAGAAAGACGAAGGAACCGATCGGGCGCCTTGGATCTTTCAAATCGGCACGTGAGCGACGCAACGCCTTGCTGATAGCAGTGACGGCTTCGTCCTGGCCAATCACTCGCTGCTTCATTTCGGATTCCATCATGAGCAGCTTTTGCGTCTCTTCCTGTTCCATGCGCTGAAGCGGAACGCCGGTGACCTTGGAAATGATGTACATCATGTCGTCTGCGGTCACCACGACTTCTCTATCTTCGCGTTCCTCGCGCCACTTGGTCAGAATCGCATCCAGTTTCTCTTTGGTATGCTTCTCTCTGTCACGCAGCGCGGCGGCTTTTTCAAAATCCTGCGCCTTGATCGCGGCTTCCTTTTCAAGCCGGATCTCTTCGATTTCCTTCTCGATTTCCTTCACGTCAGGAGGCCGCGTCATGGCGTTAATGCGGGCGCGGGCGCCGGCTTCATCCATGACATCGATCGCCTTATCTGGAAGAAAACGTCCAGTGATATAACGGTCAGAAAATCTGACTGCGGTCTCGAGCGCTTCGTCAGTCAGTTTGGCCTTGTGATGCGCTTCGTATTTTGGGCGCAAACCCTTCAGGATCTGGATCGCTTCATCAACGGTGGGTGCATCCACCTTTATAGTCTGGAAACGGCGCTCGAGCGCCGCGTCTTTTTCGATGTATTTGCGATACTCGTTCATCGTCGTCGCGCCCACACACTGCAATTCGCCCCGGCTAAGCGCGGGCTTAATAATGTTCGATGCATCCATCGCGCCTTCGGCTGAACCCGCTCCGACGATCGTGTGCAGCTCGTCAATAAAAAGGATCACGTTCTTGGACCGGCGGATCTCGTCCATTACCGCTTTTATGCGCTCTTCGAACTGGCCGCGGTATTTCGTTCCTGCCACCATTAACGCCAGATCGAGCGTGATCACGCGTTTGTCGCGCAGCAATTCGGGCACGTTGCCGCTCGCGATCTCCTGGGCCAGCCCCTCGGCGATTGCCGTTTTTCCGACTCCCGCTTCACCGATCAGTACCGGATTATTTTTCGTCCTTCGGCAGAGCACTTGAATGACGCGTTCGATTTCATTGCGCCGACCGATCACCGGGTCGAGCTCCTCTTTCTTGGCCAACTCCGTGAGATCACGGCCAAACGCGCGGAGCGCGGGAGTTTTGACGTCTTTCCTTGTTGGTTCGCCGCTGTCCTGGTCTGATTCGGGCGGTGTGAAATTTGGATCGAGCTCTTTTAGAATCTCGTTACGAGTGCGCTCAATATCGACTTCGAGACTTTTGAGAACTCGCGCGGCGACACCTTCTCCTTCCCGCAAGAGGCCGAGCAAAATGTGTTCCGTGCCGACATAGGAGTGATTGAGCGCTTTGGCTTCCTTGCCGGCAAGTGCGAGGACTTTCTTCACTCGCGGCGTGTAGGGAACATTGCCGACCATCTTGGTTTCCGGGCCGGAGCCGACTTGCTTTTCGACTTCCATGCGCACGGTCTCAAGATCGAGACCCATCTTCTGCAAAACGTTTACCGCCACCCCCTGCCCTAGTTTGATGAGCCCCAGAAGCAGATGTTCGGTGCCGACGTAGTTGTGATTAAAGCGATCGGCTTCCTTGCGAGCAAGCGCCAGAACCTGTTGAGCGCGCGGCGTGAAATTATTCATTATTCGATGGCCTCGGCAGTCGAACCATTGCCCGACTTCCTCGCCATCTTACTAATATCAGGTTTGGGGAAGAGTTTCAAACGTTCGCGAATAATCTGGGCGCGCAGATGGTCTCGCTCTTCCGCATTTAATTTCTGCTGAGAGCTTTTCTGCAGGTGCGCCGGCTGAGTATCAATGAACAATTCGTCGATAGGCAGACGGCGATCTTCCGGAAATGCGCGCAGATCGACGCCGAGTTTGATGATCGACAATAAATTGAGCGCTTCTTTGGAGGCCATGGCGTGGGCGTAGGTCAAAACGCCGTAGGCGCGTCCGATCTGATCCCAAAGCGTATTCGGTTTCTTTTGAAGCAACACCTGCCGGGCGTCATGTTCCTTCTCGATAATCGTTTCAATCACTTTGCTCAGACGATTAATGATTTCCTCTTCCTTTTCACCAAGCGTCGTCTGATTGGAAATCTGGAAAAGGTTGCCCATCGCTTCGGTCCCTTCGCCGTAAAGGCCGCGGACGGCGAGACCGATTTTGCTTACCGCCTGAATGACCTGATTAATCAGTTCGCTCAAGACCAGCCCAGGCAAGTGCAACATCGCAGACGCGCGCATGCCGGTGCCGACGTTGGTGGGGCAAGCGGTCAAATATCCGAGACGCGGATCAAAGGCGAACTCCAGTTTGCTTTCGAGCGCGCTGTCGATCTTGTCGACCAGTTTAAATGCCTGTTTTAGCTGCAAACCAGAGCGGATCGATTGCATGCGCAGATGATCTTCTTCATTGATCATGATGCTAAGGGTTTGCCGCCGATTAACCACCACCGCGCTGCCCGCGCCCTTGGCCGCATGCTCACGACTAATCAGATGGCGCTCGACAAGAACCTGCCGGTCCAGGGCCGAAAGATCCTGCAGGCTTTCGGAAAATGAATCCTGCATTTCAGGCAGATCTTCCACGCGCGGTCTGATCAAATCGAGTATCGAACCACGCTCCGCCTTCTTTGCCCAACCCGGAAATGGACGGTTGCGCAAATTGCGCGCGAGTCGAACGCGGCTGCTAATCACAATTTGGTGATGAGGTCCTTCGCCGCGCAGCCATTCGCCGGCCGTGGAAGTCATACTAGACAATTTCATGGTGAATTCGGGAGATCAGTTTCGAGTTGCTTGATTTGGTCGCGCAATGAAGCCGCCGTTTCGTAGTTCTCGTCTGCCACTGCTTTCTGCAGGTTCTCAGTCAGCGCCTGCATTCGATGGTTCAACGCGATGGCACGATGCGCGCGTTCCGGCAGTTTGCCCACATGCTCCGTCCCCTTGTGCATTGCTTTCAAAAGTGTGTTCAAGCCTTCGGCAAACGTGACGTAGCACACGCTACATCCGAGACGGCCGGTTTTCTTGAAATCGGCCTGGCTAAAACCGCACACGGGACACTTCTGAGTGGAGGCTCCTTTTTCGATTTCCTCCGCTGCCCCGATGCCGAGGAGCAAATCGGCGAGTGCGAAACCAGTGGGATCCTGCACGCCCTTTTCCTTCGAGCAAGCGTCGCAGAGATTCACCTTCTGCATCTTGCCCTCCAGAATCTGGGTCAGGAAGACCGTCGCGTCATTGCATTTGCAAACGTCGCACAACATCTCTGCTAATTAGACCTCGAAAGTTTGGATACATTCAAACCTGAATATTTCCGAGCACTTTCCGCTTCAGAAGACGCACTGCTCAACGTTCCCCAAAAATCGGTGTGCCTGTTTCACGCGTCATTTCCCGAAATCGCGCGATTGTGCGCGTCGTGATTGGTCCCGGTTTTCCGTTGCCGATCAAGCGCCCGTCAGCTTTGACGACTGGAACGATCTCTGCGGCAGTCCCTGTGAGGAAACATTCGTCGGCCACGAAGACGTCATGGCGTGTGATATCTGCTTCGGAAATCTTGATGCCGAGTTCCCCCGCGATCTCAAAAACAATCCCGCGGGTTATGCCGCGGAGCGCGCCAGCTGTGATAGGTGGCGTAAAGACTTGACCGCGCTTGACGATGAAAACATTATCAGCGGTGCATTCCGCGACGTTGCCCGCGTCGTTCAACATGAGTGCCTCGTCCGCGCCAGCCAGGTTCGCTTCAATCCGCGCCATTACATTGTTCAGATAATTAAGTGACTTGACCGCTGGATTCAGCGCGGCCGGATTGCTGCGGCGTGTTGCGCAGGTGACAATCGTCAATCCCTTTCGATAAAAGCTCTCGTGGTAGAGAGCAATCGTCGCCGCAATGATAATCACGCTTGGATATTTACATTGGGTCGGATTTAACCCCAGATTGCCAACCCCGCGCGTGACTAACAGACGGATGTAACCATCACGCAGGCGATTTTGCCGGATCGTTTCGAGGACCGCCTCCGTCATCTCGCGCATCGACATCGGAATTTCCAAGCAGATTGAGCGTGCTGAATCCCACAGTCGAGCAAGATGCTCTTCCAGCCGAAAGACGCGCCCATTATAAAAGCGAATGCCTTCGAAGATTCCATCGCCATAAAGCAGGCCGTGGTCGAGGACCGATATCTTGGCGCTTGCCTCCGAGTACAACTTCCCGTCGATGTAAATCTTCGCATCTTTGATGCCGGTTGCCGGCCGTGGCCGACTTTCGACTGCGGGTTCGATTACTGCATCAACACCGGGCACGTGAGTTTTCGGTTCGTCCAACACCATCGCATCAGTGGTTTTCATAATCGTTAGAAAAATCTCGGCGGTTCACCACGCAATTCAAGGGGAAAGGTGGAAGCGTTAAGCTTCTTCATCACTTCATCGCGATTGTCGATCTTCAGCATGGTCGCGTGTGAACGGAACAAATTTCACCGGAGTGACCGCTTTCTGCTTAATTTTTCCGCCGCGTTTTTCCAGCAAGTACAACATCTGTGCGCCAGGCTTGCCGACCGGAATCACCATGCGGCCGCCTTCCTTTAATTGTTCGACGAGCGGCTGCGGTATGTGATCGGGCGCGGCCGTGACGATGATCCCATCGAACGGTGCGTGTTCCGGCCAGCCTTTGTAACCATCGCCGGCTTTCACATGAACATTGTTGTAACGGAACTCGCGCAACAAAACTTCAGCGTGTTGGGCGAGTGGTCGCACAATTTCGATTGTGTAAACTTCACTGGCCAATTCCGAAAGGATGGCGGCCTGATAACCGGAGCCGGTGCCGATCTCGAGCACGCGATCGCTCGCCTTCGGTTGAAGTCGTTGCGTCATGAGGGCGACAATGAACGGCTGCGAGATTGTTTGCCCGTAACCGATCGGCAGCGGCCGATCGTCATATGCGCTGTTGCGCAATTCCTTCGGCACAAATTTTTCACGCGGCACCTTTGCCATTGCTCGCAAAGTGCGCGGGTCGTCGATCCCGCGGCTGCGGAGCTGGCGCTCGACCATTCCGCCAGCCGATGAGCTGAACGTTCCTCTTCCGGTGTCGCGAACGCTCCATTGGTCGACCCGCGAGGCGGGTTCCTGTGCTGGAGAGAGCCCAATACTGCCGAAGCAAGTCAGCAAAACTACAAGGCCAAACCGCGTCATTGCGAAAAATATCCTGACGAAAGAGCTGTCGTCCAGTCGCTCTCAGCTCAACAGGCCGTCGGCGATGTGCAGCTGACGGTCGCCGCGTGCGGCCAAGCGGGCATCGTGCGTCACGACAAGCAGCGCCTTGTTTCGCTCACGCGCGAGATTCAACAGAAGATCGATAATTGCATCTCCGGTTTTCGAATCAAGATTTCCAGTTGGCTCATCGGCGAAAATGATATCGGGATTGTTCGTCAGCGCGCGCGCGATAGCCACGCGTTGCTGTTCGCCTCCTGAAAGCTCCGCGGGCAGATGCTGCATGCGGTCACCCAGCCCGACGGCGGCCAAGCTCTCTTCCGCGTCGCTTCTCGTCGCCCGCCGCGCAATCATTGCGGGCAGCAGCACGTTTTCCAAGGCCGTGAGTTCAGGGAGGAGAAGATAACCCTGGAAAACAAAACCCATCTTCTCATTCCGCAGGCGCGCCTGGATAGTCGAGCTGCCGCTGTAGAGCCGGTGTCCTTCGAATTCGACCGTTCCCGATTCAGGACGTTCCAGCCCAGCCAGCGTATAAAGGAGAGTGGTCTTGCCCGCACCGGAAGCGCCCGAGAGAAAGACTGCTTCATTGTGTGCGATTTCCATCGAGATACCGCGCAGGACTTCAATCTGCCGTGCGCCCATTCGGAATGATTGAAAAAGATCGCGCGCTACCAATTGCGGGGTTCGCTCCATTAAGTCAATACTATCCTCCCCTTATCTGCAGTAAATCCAACGCGAAGACAAGATGCTCGTTCTCTCGCAACAACCCACACTGTAGCCGCTTCGCTAAGCGAAGCGCGGCGACGAGGAGCTTAACGGTATATGCACCGCACCACACAGAGGTCGGCGGCCACGAACATGCGATCCGCGGCCATCAACATTGTTTTGTACGCCAAAAGCCGCTGTTCCAATCACTCGGCGGCAGCCTTCGTGGTAGGAATTGTCGTTACGTCATTCCCAATGCTTCCAGTGTTGGTTGATCGATCGTCGACGTAACGTAAAGCCCGTGGCCGCGTTGGTAAGTTGCGACCGCCGCACGCGTAAGAGGCCCGAGCAGGCCGTCAACATGGCCCCGATAATATCCCTGCTATAGGTTTCGGCGGAATTCCCGGCTCCGGCCAGGAGAATCGAGGACCTAACATCTTTCGGTCGTGCGAAAGCCGCCGCCGAAATCGTTTGGCAGCGGCTTTCGTGGTGGGAATTGTCGTTATGCCATTCCCAACGATTCCAGCGTTGGCCGATCAATCGCAGCCGTTTCATAGAGTCCGCGGTCACGTTGATAACCCGCGATTGCCTCGCGCGTAAGCGGTCCAAGCAGACCATCTACTTCGCCGTGATAATAGCCTTGTTGTTGGAGCGCTGCTTGCACATTGGCGATCACCTGGTCCGGCGGCAAATCATTGTAAGCGTAGATCGGGCCGTCATAAAAGTAATATGCATTGGGAGCGTAGCCCCAAGCCGGATACCACCATCCCGCATTCCAGTAGTACCATCCACCGAAGACAAAGACTACGCGATTGTAGTGGCTGTTCCACCAGCCCCGATCGTGCCACACAGGCGTGTAAGTCCGGAACACTGTATAATTCGCGCCCTTCCAGTTTTGGCTCCCCTGAATGCGCCTGTTTTGTTGAAACTTCACAGGAGGCGCGACTTCGGGTTTAGGTTGTTTATTTGCAATGTTGAACTTCTGAGGCTTGAAAGGCTTGCCCTTCGCTGCTCTTTTGCCGGCTGTCGTTGCCGTAGCAGCCTTCGCTGGCTTGCCTCTTTGCCCTTCATAAGCTCCCGTTGAGGTTTGGCCCTTCTTGCCCTTCTGCCCCTCATAGGCTCCTGTTAAGGTTTGGCCTTTCTTGCCCTTCTGCCCCTCATAGGCTCCTGTTAAGGTTTGGCCTTTCTTGCCCTTCTGGCCCTCATAAGCTCCCATTGAGGTTTGGCCTTTCTTGCCCTTCTGGCCCTCATAGGCTCCCATTGACGTCTTCTTGGAGCCTGCTCTAGCGCCGGTCGGTTGCCGCGTGGGCGGAGCAGCCTGCTGGGCAGTTTTTGCCTGCTTTTTCTTTTGTGCTTTGTTTTCTTCTTGCTGAGCACTGTACGCGACGCACGCGAGCGCAAGACTGCAAATTAAAACAAAAAATATTCTCATAAGTTTTTTCCTTCTGGGTTGTTGGACACTGGGGTGTCCTTATTTATTCAACGTTGGAGAGTTATATTTTGGATGCCTCGTGCGGCTCTCGCCGGGCGAAACGTCCAATCCTACATTACGCCGAGCGGCTTTATGATTTCTCCATCTATTTTGCCTTTACCTATTTAACTTCGACGGCGCCGGCCGGGTTGCGCTGTTTGCGGTCAGCTTTGCTGTTGACGCACCGCTTCGAACAGGACAATTGCCACGGCAGTCGCAAGGTTCAGGCTCCGCGTTCCGCACATCGGGATCGTGATGCAATTATCGACATTGGCCGCGAGCAAAGTCTTGGGCAGCCCCCTTGTTTCTCGACCGAAAACGAGAAAATCATCTGGTCTGAACGTCACATCGTAATAAGCCCGCTTCGTCTTCGTCGTCAGAAAAAAATAATGTGTATTGGGCAACTGCCCGCGCTGCAGGTCATAGAACGAATTCCAGAGTCGCACGTTCACTTTATCCCAATAATCGAGGCCCGCCCGTTTCAGGTGCGGATCGTCAAGGGAAAACCCGAGCGGCTTTACCAGGTGCAGTGTTGAGCACGTCGCCAGACAAAGCCGACCGATGTTGCCCGTATTCGGCGGAATCTCCGGTTCAACCAAAACGACGTTGAACACGAGATCTCTCAGGAACCCAGGAAAGCAAGAAGGAACATCAATTCAGAATTTTCCTGCGTTCTTGCGTTCCTTAGAGATTACAATTTCGATGCGACGAATTTCTCGAGCTTGACCACATCGGCGGCGAATTTGCGGATCCCCTCGCCCGTTTTCTCGTACGCCATTGCGTTGTCGTTTAGCATCCAACGGAACTTCTTCTCGTCCAGCTCAAGCTTCTCGACCTTTGCCGACTTCTCTTTCTCGGGATCGAGTTTGCGTTCGAGCGGTTCCGTCGATTCGGAAAGTTCCTTCATCAACTCGGGGCTGATCGTCAGGCAATCGCAGCCCGCCAATTCCCGAATCTGGCCAATGTTGCGGAAACTCGCGCCCATCACTTCGGTCGGGATGCCGAATTTTTTGTAGTAGGTGTAAATCTCCGTGACCGATTGCACCCCGGGATCTTCCGCGCCCTGATAATCGCGCTTGTTCTCCTTTTTGTACCAATCATAAATCCGCCCGACAAAGGGCGAGATAAGCTGCACTTTCGCTTCCGCTGCGCGCACCGCCTGTGGCAACGAAAACATCAGTGTCAGATTGCACCGAATCCCTTCCTTTTGTAGTTGCTCCGCGGCAAGAAGTCCTTCCCAGGTTGACGCGATTTTGATCAACACCCGTTCGCGCGGAATTTTGCGCTCTTCGTAAAGTTTGATCAGCGTCCGCGCTTTCTTGATGGAACCCTCGACATCGTACGATAAGCGCGCGTCGGTCTCGGTTGATACGCGCCCCGGCACGATCTCCAAAATATCGCAGCCGAATTGGACGAGCAGATGATCGCAAATGTCTTCGATCTGTTCGTGCCCACTCAGACCCGATTGCTTGCGATCGCCCAGCACCCCCTCGAGTAGACGAGCATACTCCTGCTTCTGCGTGGCGGCATAAACCAGGCTCGGGTTCGTCGTTGCGTCCTGCGGCTTGAAATCCTTGATCGATTCAAAATCCGCCGTGTCGGCGACGACCTTGGTAAATTTCTTCAGTTGCTCGAGCTGGTTTAGCTTTGTTTTTTTCTCTTCTGCGACAGCAATGCTCATAATTTCATCCCCCGATCTTCGGAGAACGTACGCCCACCATTGAAGATCGACAATCGCAAAAGTGGACTGGTGCGTAAAGCTCGCCCCGTTCCTCGCGGGCTTCGCTACGCGCTTCAACGGGGAGCAGCACCTTCAGCCAGATAGTTTCTCAATTGTGCTTTGAGAAATCGGCGACCAGCGCCGCTTTTCAGATACCGCTCGCGGCCAAGAGCATCAGTCTGGTTGAGATAAGCTTCGTAGTAGATCAGCTTCCAAGGGGTCCGCGGTAGGAAGTTGCAAGCGACGCGCCTTCCTGATGTTGCTCAAATCGTTTCCGCAAGTTTGCCGAATAACCAATGTAAAATCCGCCGTCCCTTACGGAGCGGAGCACATAAGCGTAGTGCATCAGCTGGACATCACTCCTGGCGCGTAAGCAAAGCTTTTTACGCGCTGGTCTAGGAATTTCGGCTTGTTCGCTTCCGCCGGTCCTGATAATGAAGAACCCATGCTTTCCTTTTATCCAGCGTCCCTTCTGAGGAAAAGCCGAAATAGGCGAAACACACTTTCGTCTAATCATAGTTAGATGCTAATGCGCGTCGTTGCCGTCATGTTATTGCTGTCCGCGGGCATCGCTGCTGAGGCGATGTCATACTCGTTTGTTTCTAAGGCGAGCGGGCGACTGAGGGGGCCGATCCGCTTCGAGTTTTACCGTGATTCGACCACACATCCGAAGACCGATATCGAGTCATTCACCGTTTCTATGCGGACCGCCGATGACCGGTGGAAGGCGATGTGGTCCATCTTGAGCGGCCGTGGTCTGACACAG
>JBKOXU010000050.1:0-4710 GCA_046725095.1 Verrucomicrobiota bacterium | reverse complement strand
GCCCTTTTCTTTCTCAGTATCGCGCCCATGGCTAATGCGGAGGCGCTCTCAGAGGCTGATGTCAAAAATCTCCTCGCCCGAATTCGTGAGAACCGGATTACGCAGGCCGATTTTCAAGAGCAAAGGATTATTCGTCTGATGCAAAAACCAATCGTAAATTCAGGGAAGGTTTGGTTCCAGCCACCGAACAAATTCCGGCGAGAAGTGAAAGGCAGCTCGCCCAGTCTTACCGTGAGCGACGGCCAACAACTTTGGATTTACTATCCCAATTTCAAATCGGCCGAACGTTATTCGTTAGGAAAACGATCGCCGCTCGATTCAGTCATTGCCTCGATCAATGCTGCTTTGAACATGGAGAATGTCGAAAATACTTTTCACATCACTGCGACACGAGCCGGCAACGGCTACGAGTTGGAGCTGACGCCGCGAACAGCTTCGATGAAACGAGCGTTTCAAAAATTGAATCTGCGAATCAATGACAAAGTGCAAGCTGAACGCACGGACATGCTGCAGCCGAATGGCGATCGGATTGTAACCGTCTATACAAACCAGACCCGTGCGCCGATTCCTCCATCAACCTTCGAATTCACCCCGCCGCCCGGTACTGATGTCTCGACCCCGCTCGGCCGATGATGGCGGGGCAACCACGAATGAACACGAATGGACACTAAGTCATGAATGACGAAATCCGAATGACGAATGACGAAGGAATAACAAAGAAAGAACTGCGAATCACCCGAACAGACGCCAGAATATCCGGCAACAGCAAGCAATTCGCGTTAATTCGCGTCATTCGCGGGCAAATCTGTTTTTGTCCCCGTTATTCGTGTTCATTCGTGGTTAGATCAAACTGAGAATTGAAAAAACGCTGGCGTTCCAAATTCGATCAAGCCAGGCAGAGACTCCTTCTCACTCCCACGGAAAAACGAGTGGTGGTTTTCGTTCTCGCGGCGTTCGTGCTCGGGCTGAGCACAAAGTGTTACCGCGACGCCCATCCCTCGCCTTCTTCGCCGGCGCCAAAACCAACACAAAAGATTACGCCGCCTTAAATTCGCTCACGATCCCTTGCAGCGTCTTCTTCGCGTCGCCGAAGATCATGGTCGTGTTATCTTTGAAAAAGAGCGGGTTTTCGATGCCGGCAAAACCGGACGCCATCGAGCGCTTGAGCACGAAGACGGTGCGCCCCTGATCGACGTTGATGATCGGCATGCCGTAGATTGGGCTGGATTTGTCTTCGCGCGCCGCCGGATTGACCACGTCATTTGCGCCAATCACGAGCGCCACATCGATTGTCGGCATCAGCGGATTTATCGCATCCATCTCGACAAGTTGATCGTAAGGAACATCCGCTTCGGCGAGCAACACGTTCATGTGCCCCGGCATTCGGCCGGCGACCGGATGGATAGCGTATTTTACTTCGGCGCCGTTTGCTTCGAGAAGATCGGCCAGTTCCTTGACCACATGCTGCGCCTGGGCCACCGCCATTCCGTAACCGGGCACAAACACAACCGAACTCGCGGCCTCGAGCGCAAAATAAGCGTCATGCGCCGAGATCGATTTCGCTTCGCCTTTTGGGCCTGCACCCGTGACGGTTCCAGCAGCCGCTCCAAATCCGCTAAAGAGGACATTTGCAATCGAGCGGTTCATCGCTTTGCACATGATTTGGGTAAGGATGATCCCGCTCGTGCCGACGAGCGATCCAGCCACGATGAGCATGTCGTTAGCCAGGACAAAACCAGCAGCCGCGCCGGCGAGACCCGAGTAACTGTTTAGCAAACAAATCACGACCGGCATATCCGCGCCACCGATCGGTAGGACAGCAAAAATTCCAATGACAAGCGCAAGGAGGACTCCGAGGATCAAAATCGCGTAGCTCGACTCGGGCGCGAGTGTAAAGATGATGCCGAACACAACGGCCGCCGCGAGCAGCAGTCCGTTAACGATGTGTTGGCCGCGAAACGTCACCGGCCTGCCCGAAACTACGACCTCAGCGAGCTTAGCGAATGCGAGGACGCTCCCGCTGAAAGTGACGCCGCCGATTAAAACCGTCAGATAGATCGAGACAATCGTGAATGTCGGCGCGTCGGGATGCATGTGGTATTCGGCCCACCCGACCAGCATACTCGCCAAACCACCGAAGCCGTTGAAAAGCCCGACCATTTCTGGCATCGCCGTCATCTTTACCCGGTAGGCCGAAACTGCGCCGATTCCGGAACCCAGCACGATTCCGGCTATAATCCACGTGAAGCTCAGGTCGCCTTTTATTAGCGTGGCGACAATCGCGAGCAGCATTCCCACCGCCGAAACGACATTGCCGCGGCGAGCGGTCTCGGGCGAGCTGAGCATTTTCAGCCCGATTACAAAAAGCGCTGCTGCGATGATGTAGAGCCACTCCATGCTGCTTCACTTTTTCTTTTTGCGGAACATCGCCAGCATTCGGTCTGTCACCAGATAGCCGCCGACCACGTTGATTGTCGCAAAAATCACGGCGAGAAATCCGAGCGCCGTAGCAAAATCACCGCCGCCCACGCCCGCCGCCACCATCGCGCCCACGATGGTGATCCCGGAAATCGCGTTCGACCCCGACATCAACGGCGTGTGCAACTGCGAGGGGACTTTGGAGATCAGTTCGAATCCAAGGAATGCAGCAAGAATAAAAATGAAAATCAGGGTCGTGATCATAAATGGTAGTGCGCTTTAATGGTTTCGTTGACGACTTCGCCCCCGTGCGTGATGAGGCATCCGCGAAGCAATTCGTCTCCTGAATCAATGGCCAGAGCGTTGTGCTCTTTGTTCCAGAGATGCTCGACAAAATTGCCAAGATTATTTGAGTACATCTCGCTTGCGGGTGTGGCCGCGCGAGAGGCCATATTGGCGTATCCGAATACTCGAACGCCGTTTACTTCCACGACCTTGTCGAGCTCGACGCATTCGACATTTCCACCGGCTTCAACAGCAAGATCGAGAACAACGCTGCCTGGTCTCATTCCTCGCACCATCTCTGTCGTCACAATGACCGGCGCCTTCTTCCCAAAAACCTGCGCCGTTGTAACGACGACATCGGAGAGGCCGCAATGTTTTGACATTACCTCCCGTTGCACCGCGAGTTGCTCTTCGGTTAGCGCTTTGGCGTAGCCTTGATCTGACTGGCCTGTTTCCCCAAGATCAATCTTCACGAAGCGCGCACCCAGCGAGCGCACTTGTTCTTCCACTGCCGGACGCGTGTCGAACGCTTCGACACGCGCTCCGAGCCGTTTTGCCGTCGCGATTGCCTGCAAACCGGCAACGCCCACGCCGATCACAAAAACACGCGCCGGTTGGATTGTGCCGGCTGGCGTGATCATCATCGGAAAGATCCGATCAAGCTCTTCGGCCGCCAGAATCACGGCAAGATAACCGGCCAGGCTCCGTTGCGAACTGAGCGCATCCATCTTTTGCGCAATGCTCGTTCGCGGAATCATCTCCATGCTAATCGCGCTTACCTTCGCGGCGGCGAACCGCTCGATCAGATCGCGTTCGTTGAACGGATCCAGAAAGCTGATATGAACCGAGCCCTCACGGAGCGGAGCCACTTCCTTGATCGGCGGCTTTTGCAATCGCAACACAACGTCTGCATCGGCCAGCCCTACCCATCGATCGTCAACTACAGACGCGCCGGTATTCTTGTATTCTGCGTCGCTGCGATGGATTGAAGCGCCGATGCCAGTCTCGACTGCAACTTCGGCGCCGAGCGCCACCAATTTCTTCGCCGTCTCTGGTACAACGGGCGCACGCTTTTCGTCCGAAGCCGTTTCCTTGGGAACGAAAATGCGCATCGCCTACTTCTTGGCAATGCGCGAAGACAAAAGCAAGCAACAGATGTGCACAATAGGGGATTGCTGTCGCGCATCGCGGCGATGGGAACCGTTTCGTTGTGCGCGCGAATGACAAGTTAAGTGCGTTTGTTGAACTGGAAGCGGCGATTCGCACCTTTGGCCCGACACTGCGATAATACTGGCCAGCACAAGCAGCGCGACCCTGAAGGGAACGATGAAGTAAGCGTCGTTGCCGCCAGCGCGCCATCGCCGAGACCGGCAACGGAGATGTGTGCGGCGCCCTGGATCACGCCCAGCGGCTGCGGCGCCTTGCGCCCTATGTTCGTTGTTGCGGAAACGGCCGACTGCGTAAATATTTTTTGTGCACAGTCGCCCAGGGGGAAATCAATGCCGACAGCGCACCAACCGAATAGTAAAACAAAAGTCGCATCGCCTCGCCTGGCAGGGATGCGCTTCCGCATCAAACCGCTGCTCGTTTGCGCAGCGATCGCGAGCGTGGCAACGAGCCTGCCCGCGAATGCGAACCTAACATTCATCCTCTTCGATCCTCCGGGGTCGATCGCGACCACCTCTCGCAGCATCAGCAACGGCTCAGTCGCCGGTTATTACTAGGATAATCAGGGGCGATATCACGGGTTCGTGCGGGCCACCGACGGCACCATCATCAGTGTCGATGTCGAGGGAGACAGCGATACCTATGGCGCCAGCATCGACAAGGCCGGCAGGATCACCGGATTCTACTCACAAGATGGCGTCGAGCACGGCTTCCGCCGCGACAAAAACGGAAGCATCCAGACATTCGATCCGCTAGGATCGGCTGGGACCATCGCGCTCAGCATCAACAATGGCGCGATCACGGGCTTCTTCTACGACAGCAACACCGTGCCGCACGGAT
>JBKOXU010000016.1:0-12262 GCA_046725095.1 Verrucomicrobiota bacterium | reverse complement strand
TGCCGAAAGTCTTTGAGGACACTTTGCGCGGTCCTTCGCTCCGCTCAGGATGACGAACCGCTAGTTTCGAGATGGCTTCTCGAACCGCGTGTGCGGAGCTAGCAGGGTTTGTGCTCGGCGCAGGTCATCCGGTATCCCGATGTCGATAAACAGTCCGTGGCAAACCAATCCGTAAACCCGGCGATGGAGGAGGCTGGGAAAAACATCTCTCTCCAGAGAGATAGCCTGGCTCGCGGGCAGGTCGCGCACGATCTCCTTTCGCAGCAAATATACGCCGGCGTTGATCAAGCCGGGGCCAGTGTGAAGTCCTTTTTCGACGAACCGTGCGACGCGGCCGTCTTGATCGAGTGCCACACTTCCATAGCGGGTGACATCAGCGACTGCCTGCACTACGACCACCATATCGGCATCTTTGGCCCTGAAGAGCTCCAGCATCGGAACGAGGCTCCACTCCACGTAGCTGTCGCCGTTAAGAACAAGAACTGGATCGCTGATGAGTGGTTCGGCCAGCTTGAGAGCTCCTCCAGTTCCCAACGGCTGGTGCTCTCTGGAGTAGCGGATACGCATTGAAAGCTTATGTCCAGATCCGAAGTAGCTTTCAATTTTCTCGGCCATGTAGCCCGTTCCCAAAATCACGTCATCGACTCCCTGACACCTGAGCCTCTCGATCAATAGTTGGAGAAAAGGTATCCCCCCAATTAGTGCCATCGACTTTGGCCGGTCAGCCAGCACCGGGCGCAGTCGGGTGCCGGCCCCGCCACAAAGTACGAGAGCGCGAACCGCGCCGCTTGGAATCTCCGGGCTATTCTCCACTTTTTTCATCATTGTCGCAAAAGAAAGTAAGCGCCCAGCGATTCGGACTCCAGTATGGGCGGCAAGCGCCTCACTAGTTAGTCCGTCCAGTATAGCACGAAACGGGGTAATATAGAATGTTGGTGAAGTCGCTTTGTTGAATGATCAATCACAGGGAGAGTTTTCCATAGTCCCGGCACTGAACCCCGTGAGCATTGAAAAAAAGCCCATTGCAATCTCTGCGATAGCAACCGAGGGCTGGTGCCAACTATGATCGCTGCTGAAAGAACGAGGCATTCTTTCTCTTCGGGGCGAAACCCCGCTAGTCTTGAGTCGAAGTCGCTTGACTCTCGGACGCCGGGCTGCAGGCTAATGGCCATGGATACCAGGCGCAAATTGGCAAGTCGGCTGCAAGGTTACATCGAACAGCTGTTTCCCAATTGGACGCACCGGCGACACCGACATAGATGGGATCGCCAGTGGCTCAAGCCCGAATTTAGCCCCTTTTGGAAAACCGACCAGCCGCAAAAGGAACTGGTTGAAGCGATCGACTCCGGCTGGTTCCCGAAAAACCAACGCGTCATCGATGTGGGCTGCGGAAACGGTGAGCTTAGCCGGTGGCTGGCTGCCCAGGGCTTTGCCGTTCTGGGGCTCGACTACAGCGGCGCGGCCATTGAGAACTGCCGCCGCCTCTCCGCGGGAGACCCCAACGCACCCATCTTTGAAGTCGCCGACCTTTGCGACGAGGATCTGCGATTGGAACCGGCCTTTAGCCTGATCGACCGCGGTTGCTTCCACCGCATCGTCGGGAACCTTCGCCCCCTCTTTGCTCGGAACATCGCTCGCGCAACTGTTGAGGCTGGCCACTTCCTCCTGCTTGCCGGGACGTTCCAGGATGCGCGAGTTGTGAACTACAGCGGCGTCCGCTCCGAGCAACAACTTCGCGAACACGTCAGGGAAATTTTCGGTGAGCACTTCACCATCGAGCGAGCCGAACCCGCTTTAATCAACGCCCGCGAGGGCCAGGAGGCAACGCCTGCTGTGGCTTTCTGGATGGTCCGCAAATCCAAGTCGTCCACGTCTGAGTAGCGGCGAAGATTGAAACTGGGCTTATCCTCTTTAGGAGAAGTGCCTGCTCGAACCGGGCTGAGCAAAAGGCAGCATCAGACAAGCCGTCGGCTTTATTGGCGCCCGGGTAAACTACGGCTCGGGTACTCCCGAGCGATCAGTTTCGCGTTTGGCCGAAAACGTGGGAATACCCTCCTGGACCGAAGGTTTGGCCTCTGCTGTGGGCGCGGTCGGCGTTTTGGTCGCAAGTAACTTTCCGAGCTGCCGCAGGGTCGTGAAGTTTTCGGCGATGAGTTCCTCGTCTTCGATCACAATACCCAAATCGGTTTCCAAAAATGCAACCAAGCGAACAATAGCGAGAGAGTCAATCTGTAGCGGCTCGTCCTCATCTTTTATCGGGGGCAAGGGAATGCGGGCGCTATCGATGTAGTCTTTAAGTTTCTGTGGTATCTCCATAATTTTTAGTGTGGTAGTTTTCCAACTTCGCAGATTTTAGCAGGTCTCTTGCTGGGACGGGATGGCGGTTCGTCCCGTCCTGTCCTGTCCCAACTTGACGAATTAGCGCGCTCCCATCCATTCCTCGGTTGTCCCCACGGGGGAATTAGGTTCCCAAAGAGCCGCCCGCTCCGGGTGAAAGCGCGAACCGATCGGAACAGAGTAGTCATCCTGGTCATAATCGCGGGTGCGCTTAAGCATCTTGCGGAACGCGAGGACGGCCGGCGAAGGCTGATGCTCAGTTGGATAAATCCGTCCGGCGAAGGCGTCGGTTAATAGGTCGGGATAACGATGATAGACGAAAGTCGCGAAAGCGAACGGCTGTTCCCAGAACAGGTCGATCATGTCTTCAAGATTATCGATCCCCTTCTCGCAGAAAACCTGGTGCTCGGCGAAAGGGTTTTCCCCGTTACGCCTCTTCCCCTCCAGGTACTCGCGGACAAGCGGCGCGGCAAACTCTCCTTCACGCATGGTCACCGTTAGTCCGAAAGAAAATATCGGATCGATGAAACGGTGCGCGTCGCCGATGCAGATAAAGCCCTTCCCGCAGAAGCCGCGGACCTGGTAGGAGTAGTTCGGTATAACATGCACCTTCTCAACCAGGTTCAGCTCGGGTATGCGACGCCGAACTTCCGGGTTGATGTTGTAAAGCTCATTCCGGAAGAACTCTTCTGGAGTTTGCTTTTTCGCAAGGAAGTCAGCCCGAGGCGTGACCATCCCGACACTGACCACGTCCTTATCGAGCGGAATGAACCAGGCCCAGTGGAACTTCTTCGAATAAAAAATCACTGTGTTGTCTTTTGCTTCTTCCCCAGAAGTGCCGGAGCCGCGAATGGCGCCGGTGACTTGCGAGAAAAAGGCGACCTGCTTGTCGTAGTTGCCCAAATATTTCGGACCGGTGACACGCTGATTTGCGAGAAAGGTTGCCTGGCCCGAGCAATCAAGCACTATCTCCGTTTCGATGTCTTCCTCCTTACCGTCGGGCCAGCGAACCGTTACGCCCCGCACCGCGCCGTCGTCGGCCAGTAGCGGCTTTATCGCCGTCCCCCGCATGACGGTCGCGCCGCGCTTCTCGGCTTCCTTGAGCATCATCGTATCGAAATCGCTGCGCCGCACCTGCCAGGTGGTCGAGTTCGACAGATTCCAGTCCGCGTCGCGCTTCGAGACCGGGACGTACCAGCTATTGACACCGCTCGTTCCGAAAACCTTGACGCCATGTTTGACGGGGTGTTCCCTTTTTATCATCTCATCCTCAAAGCCGAGTCGCCGAAGCACCTGGCCAGATTCGCCGGTATTGGACTCGCCGATGTGAAAGCGTGGGAACTCTTCCTGTTCGAGGATGACTGGCTTAATTCCTTCCCGAATGAGGAACATCGCCGTCGCCGCACCACCCGGCCCGCCGCCGATTATTAGTACATCAGTTTTCATAATTTATTAACCCATAGAACCCAGCGGCAGTGTATTAATTTCGAATTAACACCCTGTCAACTCCGCTGGTGTTTCGAGCAAGGCATTCGCCGCCCGGGGACCATCTACTGGCAACTAAGATTAGTAACAATTTCGTTACGTTTGTCTCCAGAGGATTGATTTTGTCTCAACTCTCCTGTGGGGCGGAATGGTTCTTGCCGCTGCGCGAGAGGCTCTTCTTTGAAAAGCCCTGGCTGGTCGGGAGTGATTTTGTGCCACGTGCGTCGCATTCTGATCAACTCCCGAAATGCTTTGCGGATAACCGCAATGTTACCACCGGTCGACTTTCCGTGCCGTCGTGGAAAATGGTTCACCCGCACCTCCTTGACCGTCATGCCAAACCTGGCTGCCTGAGCGAAGATTTCCGTGTTAACCATCGCGCCCACACACTGGATCTGAATACGGTCGAAGACATCGCGGCGGAAGACTTTGAAAGCGCAGTCGATGTCACGGACCCTGACCCCGAGCACGATCCGCACGAGGACATTCCAACCCCAGGCAAACAACAATCTGTGGGGCGGATCCTGTCGCCGGGCTCGGTACCCAGCAACGATGTCGTAGGCATCGGTCTGTTCGAGGAGCGCGGCCACTTCCTTCAAGTCGAACTGCCCATCAGCATCAGTGAAGAAAATTAGATTATACCGCGCCCGCTCGATGCCGCTCTTGAGCGCGGCACCGTAGCCGCGGTTCCGGACATGATGAACGACACGCACGTTGGACAACTCCTCGGCCAGCCGGTCACAAATCTCGCCTGTGCGATCTTTGCTGCCGTCGTTCACTACAATGATCTCAAAAATTGGAGCAAGTTTCGGTATGGTCCGATATGCGTCCTCAACGACAGCCCGGATATTTGCCTCTTCGTTAAATGCAGGAAGAATGACCGATAGTGACTTCATGACGCTTTGAAACTTTCGATTTCCAGGTCGTCGCGCCTATTCTTTGGAGCGGAAGGTGCAAGTATCCGCGACGACGGCGCTTGTAACATCGGTGATCTCATATCAGAATCGGGGCTGAGCGGTCCATCTTGGGTAGAAAGTCATAGAAGGTAAAGATTAAAATAATAGGGTACATTATTGGATCACGATGATGCGCACAGCTCAGTTGTATTTGCTCATTGTCAGTATTGTTGGGCTGGCCATCTTCTTAATTCTGCATGTGGGAGTCAAGCTTGTATCTCTTGAACAGGATTAGTGCAAACACGAAAATTGCTTTGTTGAAATGATCAATCGTGGCGACAGTCTCCACGATTGCTGGGCAAACATTGGCACCCTGATTCACATGAAAGATTCGATCCAGTCCGCGATCACCCCGGGGCGCGACCGATTGCGGCCACATTCGGGCTGCTTGTCGACGCGTTGAAGCAATGGACCCTAGCCTGGGCAACCCCGTGAAACCGCCGACGCTGTTCGAGTTAGACGAGGCCTTGGGCGAGCGGATGCAGACGTGCGAACTATTGGGAAGAAATTGGTGGAACTGGGGTTTAGCGAGTCCAACTCGCGACCGGCGATGGAAAACTATCCAAGCCCTAGTCTGGGATCGTACGGGCGGAGACGACCTGCTTTCTGCATGCAAGCTCGCCGGAAAAATCCTCGCGCAAATGCAAATCGCGCAGACCGAGCAGATCTGCCGGATGCCCGTCGACGCGCTCGCGCGTGATCTAGCTGAGGCTCGGTGCCATCTCTCCTCTCGCGAACAAACGATTCTCGAATTCGCGCTTGAGAATCTCGCCGGGGCGAACGTGAGCATCGGGCACGACTACGATTACACTCCGGCTAATCTCTTGTTCGAGAACGATCAGTTGTCCCTGGTTGATCCGCCCGATGTGTTACGGCAAGGTGTGTTGCTTTGGGATTTTTCGTGCTTCCGCAGCTGGATGCGACGCCACTTATGGAGGTTCAGCTTGCGGCGACCATTCGATCGACGGCGCGCGATGATCACGCTGGCGCGCCAGCGGATGCCGATCGCCCGAGAACGGAAATGGAAAAGCGGTGGCGCTTTCTGCAACTCGCCCCCGAACTGCCCTGATTTAACCGATCGCTGCGCGGATTTCCTGCTTGCTCTTGGAGACCGCCTGAGCGATGCCGGCTCTGAGCGAGCCTGCACGTGAGGGGGAAGGATTTTTCTCCGGAGGTCGTGCAGTCGCGCTCCTGCGCACGGCAAGGACGAGAAAGCGTTGCATATCTCGGTTTTTCCAGCCGCAAAAGATTTCTGAAAAAAAATCTTGCCTCCGTTGTGAATAACTCTGCATAACTTGTGGATGAGTCTTAATAATCCTCTCGATCTTGCTTGGAACATGGAACATCGAAAAAAAGCTCGAACGCGACGTTTCAGAACGCCGGCTTTACTCGGTGTGCTGCTTTGCGCTGCCGGGGGCCTTGCGATCCCGGGAAAAGCAGAAACCTTCACAAAACCATACCCTGCTGGCATCATCGGCCTTTGTGCGCCCGATACGGTCGAAGATCCCATCGGAGATTTGTCGGACATGCCTGCGTGGACAAATCCCCGGGTAGCCGGCATTCGGCTCAGGTGTTGCTGGAATGTTGTTCAGCCGCAAAGCCGCGCCTACAATTGGAGCACCATCGATCAGGCGCTCAGCCTCGCCAACCAATATGGTAAGAAAGTCGGCATTTCAATTTCTGCGGGCATCCTGACTCCGCAGTGGGTTTACGATAGTGGCGCCAGAAGATATGTATTCGCCGATGATTCAGGAGAGTCGATGCCGCTTCCTTGGGACACCGCTTTCCAGAACAAATGGCTTGCATTCATCAATGCATTCGGAGCGCGCTACGACGGCAACCCTGCTCTAGCATACGTCTGCCCGACCGGTTTTATGCAAAACTGCGTAATGTATTTCGCTCGAACACCGCAAGATGAGACCAATCTGACTGCTTTGGCGAGGCAGGCCGGTTATGCCAGTCTCAGTGACGCCTATGTTCCTGCCGCGGAGACGATCATCGCCGGCTTTATGGACGCCTTTCCGACGACCGCTGTTGTGCTTAACCCGGTAGTACCCTTTACTGTTGGTGGCCAGGGGGCAGTTGAGTCGATCAGGAATTTCGGATTCGACACATACCCGGGTCAATTCGGGGTCATGTATCCAATCAGAGCGACCATCCCTCCTCACAACCCTCCTCCGCCTCCAGTCCCGTATCCAAAAGGATATCAGATGCTCTGTGTCGCGAGTGACGCTGCACGTCTCTATGTAGACCCAGATCCGGTTCCCCTGCCTCCCGCTCCCATTCCGTTACAAGACGCACTGGAAAACGGAGTCTCCTTGGACGGTCAATACGTTGAAGTTTACGGGTCCGATCTCACCCCTGACATTAATCAAACAGTGCTGGCGATCGAAGGCGCAAGGTTGAAAGCAAACGTGCCCCCATAAGGCTCCGACAATCTGCATATCCTTTAAGGTTTCTTCCTACAGCAAAATCTAATCCGCAGCATCAAGCTCTTTATCTCTTTATTTTAGAATCCCGGAACTCAGCCGCCCATATCGTCGACTTTGGGGCGGCCTTTCCGCATGCGCGTAACCTGAGCCTCGCGCGGTTTCCTCACCGATTACACGCCAGCGAATCTTTTGCTTGCACGATCGGTTGGCTCTGGGCGATCGGCCCCACGTGTTACGGCAAGGTGTGCTGCTCTGGGATTTTTCGTGGTTCCGCAGCTCGATGCAAAAGGGGAAAGTCAATCTGGGGCGCCAGCGGATGCCGATCGCCCGAGACCGGTCGCTCGGCAATCTTCTAGCCAACCGAATTTCGCTGCCTTTGCTGGAAATGGAAAAGCGGTGGCTCTTTCTGCAGCTCGCCCGCGAATTGCCCTGATATAACCGATCGCTGCCGGGATCTCCTGCGCCCTCTTGGACTCGCGGGAGTTTGTAATCCCACATCCCGGGCCTGGAGGCCGCCTGAGCGATACCGAGCCCTGAACGTGCCGCTGCACGCCAGCGGGAGGAACTCTGCCCGGGGGCAGTCAATGGCGCTCCTCTACGCAGGGAGGGGGGAAGGGTCGGTTTACGCGCCGCAAAAAATTTCTGAAAAAAAATCTTGCATTCGCGTGATTAATTGTTCATAAGTTTCGCTCTTTTTTTAATAATTATGAATAACTTTCTCGACTCCCCTCGGAACATGGAAGATGCCAAACAAGCTGGAAGGCGGCCTTTCGGAGTGCCGGCTTTGCTGGGCGTGCTGCTTTGCGCGACGTCATTTCGCCTAGGAGGAATTCTCAAAAGTTTCGTGAGTTTGGCCGCTCTTTCGGTGGCTATCTTCGCCGGCGCCGATCCCGTCGCAGCCCAAAAGCCTTATCCTGCCGGCATCATTGATCTGCCGCCCTCCATTGATGCACAGAATCCCATCGGCACATTGACCGATCATCCCTGGTTAAGCCCAATCGTTGACGGAGTGCGGATCAGAACCGGATGGAACAATACCGCGCCAGGCGACGGAGTTTATAACTGGACGCAGATTGATGAATGTCTGGCAAACGCGCTTGCCAGCGGCAAACCAATTGGTCTTGGAATCAGTGCGGGTATCACTGCGCCTCCCTGGCTTATGGGCGGCGAAACTTTTACCGATGGCATTTCCGTTCTCGGGGTGCCAACTCTGACTTCGGCCACGGCCAATTTTCGTTCCGATGATATTGGCAGAGTCATCGTGTCTGACGCTTTCACACCCGGCACGACCATTGTCTCGATAAACAGTTCAACGTCCGTGCAAACATCGCTCGCTGCGATTAAAAACGCCAACCCCACGAGGGGAGGAAGGCCCTTTTCTATCTTGACACGCCAGCCAGGCGGAGCCGCATTTCGTGTGCTTGCCGATGGCCAGGGAGTGCAGGTGGTGCCGTGGGACCCCTTTTTCTTGAACAAATTCGAGACGTTCATTGCCGCTCTGGGCGCAAGATATGACGGAAATCTTTACTTAAGATACGTCCCGATGGGAGGCTTAGGAAATACAGGGGAATCTCGAGTTACAGTCGACCAAGCTGATTTTGACTTCTTTGACGCGAGTGCGGTGGCAGCCGGTTACAGTGCAACAGGGGATTTGTCGGCCGCAGCTGTGGCTTGGGAAGCCGCAGCCAAAGAAATCACCAATGCGTATATGGCGGCGTTTCCAACCACACCCTGCTTCATTACGTCGGCAGATCCTTTTGGGGATTTAGGGGGTGGAGAAGAAGCCCTGGAAGACTTTATCGCCTGGGGGGTCGCCACATATCCCGGCAGATTCGGTATTATGAACGCCCAATTAAACGCGATTGCTCAGCCTGACTTTACGGCATTCGCTCCAATTTATAATAACCGGTTCACCCAACCTACCGGCGTTCAGTTTCTTTGTTCCAGCGCCAATGCCGACAATGTTGCGCGCCTGAGCCATTCACCTCCGTACGGGCCACAGCCGCTTCTTTCGCCTTTCGACGCCGTGAACAATTCCCTTATCGCAGCCATCACCATAGGGTGCAGGTTCGTAGAAACTTACGAAGTGGATGTCGAGAATCCAGTATACGAAGCGATGTTGGCGTTACAGGGAGCGGCTTTGAAAGGACCGACGCCGACACCTACCCCGCCATCGATCACGACTCACCCTACGGACCAGACGGTCACCGAGGGGGACGTAGCACAGTTTACTGTAACCGCGACAGGCACAACGCCGTTGACGTATCAGTGGATGAAAAACGGGGTGAATATATCCGGAGCGACTAGCCAGTTCTATACCACTCCAGCGACCACGATGGCTGACAACGGTGCGATCTTTGCCGTGGTGGTGACCAACGCGGCTGGGAGCGTCACCAGCAACAACGCGACACTAACGGTTAACCCAGCGCCGATCCCGCCTTCGATCACCACTCAGCCTACGAACCAGACGGTCTCAGAGGGGCAGACAGCGAGGTTTACAGTAGAAGCGACGGGCACAGCGCCGTTGAGATACCAGTGGCAGAAAAACGGGGTGGATATACCCCTGGCGACTAACCCGGCCTATATCACTCCGCCGACAATGATGGCTGACAACGGAGCCATCTTTTCCGTGGTGATAGGCAACGACGGTGGGACCGTGACCTCCAGCAACGCGACGCTAACGGTTAACCCGGCTATCCCGCCCTCGATCACTACTCAGCCTACGAACCAGACGGTGACAGAGGGACAGGCAGCGAGGTTTACCGTAGACGCGACCGGCACCGAGCCGTTGACATACCAATGGAAGAAAAACGGGGTGAATATATCTGGAGCCACTAACGGCTCTTATACCACTCCGCCGACAACGATGGCTGACAGCGGGGCGATCTTTGCCGTGGTGGTGACCAACGTGGCCGGGAGCGTCATCAGCAACAACGCGACACTAACGGTTAACCCAGCGCCGATCCCGCCCTCGATCACCACTCAGCCTACGGACCAGACGGTCTCAGAGGGGCAGACAGCGAGGTTTACCGTGACCGCGACCGGCACAGCGCCGTTGAGATATCAGTGGAAGAAAAACGGAGTGGATATATCCCTGGCGACTAACCCAACTTATACCACTCCACCGACAACGATGGTTGACAACGGTGCGGTCTTTTCCGTGATGGTGGCCAACGATGGCGGGAGCGTGACTAGCAACAACGCCAGACTAACGGTTAACGCAGCTATCCCGCCCTCGATCACCACTCAGCCTACGAACCAGACGGTCACAGAGGGGCAGGCAGCGAGGTTTACTGTGACCGCGACAGGGACAACGCCGTTGACATACCAATGGAAGAAAAACGGGGTGAATATTCCCGGAGCGACTAATGCGGCCTATACCACTCCACCGACAACGCAGGCTGATAACGGTGCGATCTTTGCTGTGGTGGTGAGCAACATCGCTGGGAGTGTGACCAGCAACAACGCGACACTAACGGTTAACCCAGCGCCGATCCCCCCCTCGATCACGACTCAGCCTGCTGATGCGACGGTCACAGTCGGAGCGACGGCGAGGTTTACCGTGACCGCGACAGGCACAGCTCCGTTGAGATACCAGTGGAAGAAAAACGGGGTGAATATACCCCTGGCGACTAACCCAACTTATAACACTCCACCGACAACGATGGCTGACAACGGTGCGCTCTTTTCTGTGGTGGTGAGCAACGCTGGTGGGAGCGTGACCAGCAGAAACGCGACACTAACGGTTAACGCAGCTATCCCGCCCTCGATCACCACTCAGCCTACCAACCAGACGGTCAGAGAGGGGCGATCAGCGAGGTTTACCGTGACCGCGACAGGCACAGCCCCATTGACATACCAGTGGAAGAAAAACGGGGTGAATATTCCCGGAGCGACTAATGCGGCCTATACCACTCCACCGACAACGCAGGCTGACAACGGTGCGCTCTTTTCCGTGGTTGTGAGCAACATCGCTGGGAGCGTGACCAGCAACAACGCAATACTAACCGTCCAATTCTAACGACTAGCGGTCAATTATTAGCGCAACGCTATGGCCGGCACCGAGCTCCCACACAGAGTCCAATCCTAGAGTCCAGAGGAAAACGCCGACTGCACTACGTCTCGGTCCCCTGCCTCCCGCCCGGGCTCCAGCACACCTTCCTCCCCAGCGTGTAGTGCCGTCGCGTTCCTGCGCTCGGCAAAGACGACAAAGCGTTGCATATCTCGGTTTTTCGAGCCGCAGAAGATTTCTGAAAAAAGTCTTGCATGCGCGTGATTAACGGTTCATAAGTTTCCTCTTTTTTTAATAATTATGAATAACTTTCTCGACTCCCCTCGGAACATGGAAGATGCCAAACAAGCTGGAACGCGGCCTTTCGGAGTGCCGGCTTTGCTGGGCGTGCTGCTTTGCGTTGCCGGCCTTGCGATCCCGGGAAAAGCGTTCTCTCAAGTGCCTCAAGGGGTCTTTTCCGTAACAGACAACGGAAGCCAACCGTGGAGCGCCGTCTTAGCCAATCCTGACGTGGACGGGATCAGTCTCCGACAAGACTGGAGTGCTCTGGAGCCGACTGAGGGAGCTTTCAACTGGACCTTTCTCGATTCGGCGGTAGCAGCCTCGGCAGGAGCGGGCAAGCAGGTTCTGCTGCGAATTGGCACCCAGGCAGGTAAACCGGCCTGGGTCACGACTGCCGTTCAGAACGCGGGGGGCAGCTTCTTCACGTTTAGTAATAACGGAGTGCAGACCACCATTCCGGTTTTCTGGGATCCTACCTTTCTCGCCAAGAAGACAGCAATGATTGCTGCCTTGGGAGCGCATTTTGCAAATAATCCGGCGGTCAAAATTGTTTCAGCAAGCTTCGCTAACGCAACCAGCGAAGACTGGTATGTCCCCGACACGCGCGCTTACGTAAATCAATGGCTGGCCCTCGGCTACACCTCTCAGAAAATGCTTGACGCAGGCAGGGCAATTATCGACGCCACCATGGCCGCTTTCCCGAATCAATATGTGAGTCTGGCTGTGGGAGGCAATCCTCATGCAGGGCTTGGCTACGA
>JBKOXU010000059.1:0-3383 GCA_046725095.1 Verrucomicrobiota bacterium | reverse complement strand
AACAATCCTTTTCTCCCGTGGCGCAAGTTTGCCACCGCGGATTCGCCCTGTGGCGAATTTGCAGCTTGCGGGCCTTCATCATCCCGAACTTGAAAAGCCGCGCCGCCCTTGTCGCCCTTCGTAACTATGATTTTGGTCTCGATCTTCAAGTCCGGCCGTGTTGCTTGAATGGCTTTTTCAACCAAATGGGCTTGGGCGCGGGCCAGCTCGCTGCCGCGCGTGCCAAGGACGATTTTCTCAGCCATCGCGCAAATGTAGCTCCTGTAGGGGAAGCTGGCAGCTTCTCCTACAGCTCCGAGGCGCGCAGCGAACGATCCGCGACCGAAGAATGTTCGGCAGCTCGCGCAACGCGATTCAATCCACGGGAAATTGAATTGCCAAAGTCCGCGACATGTTCGGTGATGATTTCTTCCGCCGCGGCGACTTGCTGGCGTCTGAGGGCAAGCGATTGATCTGCCACCGATTGCAAAGAATCGATGTCGTAAAGGTAAACGCCTTCCATTTCATTTACGCTGGGATCGACGTCACGCGGGACAGCAATGTCGATGATGAAAAGCGGCCGATCGATACGATCACGTAACATCGGTGCGAGATTCCGGGGAATCAGCAACGGCGCTTCGGAAGATGTGGACGCAATCAAGATGTCGATCTCGCGACATTGCGCACGCCACTCATCGAATGGAATGGCGCGGCCGCCAACGAGCCGCGCGAGTTCCTGCGCACGATCGCTCGAACGATTGCTCACGCGAAGATCTTTGACGCCACGCGAGGCGAGGGCCCGCGCTGTGCGCTCGCTGGTCTCGCCCGCTCCAAGCACCAGGACTTTGCAATTGCTGAGTTGCCCGAAAATCCTCTGTGCAAGATCGACGGCGACCGATCCAACTGAGACCAGGCCGCGGGTAATATCGGTGTGAGTGCGCACCTGTTTCGCCACTCGAAAGGCGCGTTGAAACAAACGATGTAAGTATGGGCCAGCCGTGCGCGAAGAGCGCGCTGCTTCGTAGGCCTTTTTCGCCTGACCAAGAATCTCACTCTCGCCCACCACCATCGAATCAAGACCCGAGGCGACGCGGAAGAGGTGCTGCACGCACTTTTCGTCTTCGTAACGGTAGAACGCAGGTGCATACTGGTGGGCGTCCATTTCGATCTCTCGCGCCAGACAACGCGCGATTTCATCGGTCGAGACCCGCTTTTCCGAAGCCCCATAGACTTCCACTCGGTTGCACGTCGTAAGCAACAAAGCTTCCGCGCACCCCGCATTGCGCAAAATGCACTCGGTCTCGGCGTGACCGGCAAAGCGCTCGCGCGTTTCCACGTTCGTGGTGTGATGGCTCAAGCCGACGCAGAAAAGAGTCATGGCAGCGAGTGAGCTTGCGCCGAGAAAGAGATTCCCCAAAGAAGCGTCAGGGCGGCGGTAAATCCGAGAATGCAAAGCGTGGCCACGCGTTTGGGTGCCAGGCGGCGAAGATGGCGGCCTTGCAAGATGGCGGCATAGAGCAGCCAAACCCCAATCGCCGCCACCAGTTGTACCCGCGGCAACGGTCCTCCCGTAAAAAACCCGCTCACCAGTCCCAGGGTATAAAGCACGAAACCCCACCAGAGGAGTCGGGTAATCGCCGCGAAGAGATCAGTTAGCGGCGGCAAATGATAGAAAATGGAGTGCAATTGATGCGTCTTGAGCTGGCGCTCCTGCACGAGGTACATCACGCCAGCGATGCAGGCGAGCCCGAATGCGCCATAGGCGATAATCGAAATCGACGCGTGAAATTCCAGCCACGAATTTGGCGGCAATTTCACCGGATGACGGACGTCAATTGGCGCAATCAAGGCAAATCCCTGCAGCAAACAAACTAGCGGCGCGGTGAACGCGCCCATGAGCGAGAGCCGATAAGCCGGACCGACCAGCATGTAGATGAGCGCAATCGACCAAGCGAGGAAGATGAATACCTCAAACAAATTTGTCAGCGGGCAGCGACCCAGGGCATGGCCGCGAATCGACAAGAATGCCGTCTGAAAAATGAACCCAAGTCCGATCGCAAGAAAACTAAACTGGCTCGGCTGAAAAATCCTCGCGCGCAAAGAAAGGACCGTCCGCACGATTGCGGCGAGAAAACAAAGCGTCGAGACGATGAGCAGATATCGATCCACCGGAAGCGCTAACTCTAAAATCGCGGCCCGCCCTTGGCAATCAGGGGTTTACTTGCAAGACCGCCAGGAAATCCCTAAAACTGTCTCCCAAGATGAATATCAAACGTCTTATTTTCGCAATCGTCGTCGCCTTTGTCGTTCTTTGGGTGACTGACTTTCTCATCCACGGCGTCTGGATGATGCCCGATTATCGCGCCACCCAGTCCCTCTGGCGACCAGAAGCCGAAATGGGATCGTACATGGGTTGGATGCTGTGCGCTCAACTCTTATTTGTGATCACCTTCGTCCTCGTTTGGGCAAAAGGTTTCGCCCGCCACACGACCAAGATTAGTTGCGCCATTGGCTACGGCGTGTTGATGGGACTGTTCTCGGGAGTCTGGGCGATCATCATGTACGTTGTAGTACCGATGCCGTGTTCAATCGCGACGAAATGGTTCTTCGCCGGGATCGTGCAAAGTATTCTCCTCGCCCTCGTCACATTCTGGATTTATAAGCCCTCGATACACGCGACCGCGACATAATTTCCGCGGCTAATCTGCGAAATTCTTAACCAAGGCGTGCCGAGCCAATGCTAAAGTCGCTTCGCAACGCGATTCGCCGGCGTTGACGTTTCGGAGCAGACCGGTAGCGTCGCACCGATGAATTCAGCAACCATCGACAGATTGCGCGCAGGCATCCGCGACGTTCCCGATTTTCCGAAAAAGGGGATTGTTTTTAAAGACATCACGCCTCTCTTGAGCGATCACGCACTGTTTCGCGCGTCGATCGACTTGTTTCTGGAGCGCTGCCGCGGGAAAGAGATCGATAAAATCGTGGGCATTGACGCGCGCGGATTTCTTTTTGGATCAGCGGTCGCTTATGAACTTGGAGTCGGTTTTGTTCCGATCCGCAAGCGCGGAAAATTGCCTTACAAGACCGAGATCGCGAAGTACTCACTCGAGTACGGGCAAGCCGAAATGGAGATGCATATCGACGCCATGATCGCGGGTGAACGAGTAATATTAGTGGACGATGTGCTCGCGACAGGTGGAACCTCCGCTGCGGCAGCCGCGCTCATCCGTAAAGTCGGTGGACGCCTTCTTGAGGCACAATTCTTAATTGAGCTGGAATTTCTGAATGGCCGCAAACAACTTGATCCGACCCCGGTAATATCCTTTCTGAAATATTAACCTGTAGCAGCGCTCTGCCTGCGACGCCGTGGCAGCGCAAAAGGTTTTGCTTCGCTGGGGCCACCC
>JBKOXU010000037.1:0-5584 GCA_046725095.1 Verrucomicrobiota bacterium | reverse complement strand
GGATTGATAATCACCATATTCGGCGTGTTTTTCGCACCGTAGGCACGTCCGACTTTGCCGTCCGGGTCGAGCAGCAACGCAGTCTGGTGCGTCTTCCATGTGCCGGTCACTTTCTCAGCCTGCTCAGGCGTGAGGTTCCCTTCAGTCCCGGGCGCGTTGGAATCGATTGTCAGCCAGGCAACGCCTTTGCCGGTGAAGTCCTTTTGCAAAGTCTGCATGTGGCCGCCGCCGTAATGTTTCTTCACAAATGGGCATTCGGGATTGAACCATTCGAGCACGACGTACTTGCCTTTGTAGTCCGCGAGCGAGTGGGTTTTGCCCTTTGCGTCGGTGAGTGAAAAGTCCGGCGCCGCGCTGCCAACCGGCGGCGGATCGAGCGCAAAAACCACAGTAGCTACGAGTGACATGAAAATGGTGAGGATCGTTTTTGTGTTCATAGATTGATTAGAAACGAAACTGCTTAAGATGGTTCAATTTTTTCGGCCAATAACACATTGGCAGGAAAGTGGAGACATCGCAACGGGGTCCCCCCAATCGCGCAAACCCCATCATCCGGCGCGACCGGCGGTCGCGCCCTACCATTTTCGTCATTGTTTATTCGACATTCTTTCGTCGTTCGTCATTCGGGCTTCGTCATTCCTGCATAAATTATTGCGCGGCGACTGTGCGCGACGCGGCTTCGAGTTTCTCCAGAACCATGCTCTTGGTGAGCAATTCCGGGAACACAATCGGGTCTCCCGATTTTCCCGGATAGAGCACGTAGAGCGGCACGCCTGGACGGCCAAATTGCTGCAATAACTTCGTGATCACGGGATCGCCGTTGGTCCAATCGGCTTTCAATTTCACGATGGCATGACGCTGAAACGCCTCTCGCACGGCACTGCTCTCGAGCACGTTGGCCTCATTGAATTTGCAAGTGAGACACCAAGCCGCCGTAAAATCGACAAAGACCGTGTGACCTTGCCCCAGTTCAGCCTGCAACCGCTCGGGCGTGAATGCTTGCCAGTCTCCCTGGAGCCGCGAATCGGCCGAAGCAATGGTCGCAGCGCGGAATTTCCCGCCAATGAAATAAACGCCACTTGCCAGCAGGAGCGCCAGCATGATTACGAGCACCACGGCTCTTTTCCGGGCCGTTGCTGTGGGAAGGATGAATGCGCCTTTCATCCAGCAGGCGACTCCGATGATCAGCAGAAAGCAGCTTGCCCAGATCGCGCCTTCGAGACCGCGTTGCGCGCCGAGCACGTAAAGAAGAAACAGCAATGTGGCCAGCAGCAGAAATCCCATGAATTGCTTCACGTGCACCATCCATGGGCCCGGCTTTGGCAGAAAACGCAGCCAGGCCGGTTGCGCGCAGAGCAGTAAATACGGAGCGCTCATCCCGGCGGCGATCGCAACGAACATCGCCAAGATGATGAGCGGAGGCTGGGCAAAGGCGAACCCGAGTGCGGTTCCTAAAAAAGGCGCAGTGCATGGCGTCGCGAGGACAGTCGCGAAAATTCCCTGGAAAAATGAGCCCAGATCGCCTTGCGCCCCCGTCCAGCCAAGTAGACCGCGCGTGGTACTCTGCGGCAGCGAAATTTCGAAAACTCCGAAGAGATTAAGCGCAAAGACCAGAACGATCACGCTCAACACGAGAACAAAATACGGATTCGTGAATTGAAAGCCGCCCCATGTAATATCACGACCGGTAGCTTTCAGCGCGATCAATAGGATCGCCAGACCAACGAACCAGGCAAAAATGCCTCCGGCAAAAGCAATCCCGCTGCGCAAAATCCTGCCCCGGCTTTGCCCGGCGTGCTGAACAAATCCGAAAATTTTGAGTGAGATGACCGGCAACACACACGGCATCAAATTCAAAATGATTCCACCGAGGAATCCGAAGAACAGAAACGTAAGAGCGCCACGAGCTGGAGGCGAACTGGTGGCTGATGCCACCGGCATTCCAGTGACACGCCACGCGGCACGATCGTTGTCATTTTCGCGCTGGCCAAAGACCACGAGGCCGTTGATGGACGATGAATTGCCAGTCTCAATCGGAGTGCGAAAGGTGAGTTCGGTTCCATTTCGCGATTCGACCTTGGGATGGCCCACCACAAGGTCGCCTTCCGGTAACGGAAAGAAATCCGCGACAGGATAATTCGCCAATGTTTCGCTCGTCACGGTGAAGAAAAGATCTGCGCCCGCTCGACGCCAATTTGTGCTCACCGTTTTCGAGCCGGGCATATCTTGCGGCAGGAGGCGACGAAACCGCGCGAAAAGTTCCGTATTCGCTGGCGCGCCCGTTGCCGATACCGGCAGCGCAACCTGCACACTCGCGTTTCCCGGGATGCAGATTTTTTCGCAAACGAGCCAGCTTGCCTCCGCGGCAAGCGTTACGCGGGAATCGCTGATCGAAGCGGGCGGCGTGACCTCCTGCATGAGCAGGACCTCATCGTGATAGCCGTAAATCTGGATATCGCCGGGTTCGCTCAGTTTAAGCGGAATTGGCCACTGGATTTCGCCGACCTTCCATCCTGGCGGCAGCTTCCATTTCAGCTCGGTGGGAATTCCGGCGTCTCCGGGGAATTTCCAATAAGTGTGCCAGCCAGGAGCCATTCGAAGCAGCAAACCGACAGTAAAAGGTTTCCCGGGAACAACTGCGTTTGTGTCCGCCACGAGTTCTGCTTTGACGAGTTGCTTTCCCTCGTAGGTCTGGCTCCGGGCCAGCGGGCCAAAAGCAAAGATCGAGAGGCAACCGATCGAGTACGCGGCAAGTCGCGATGTCGATATCATTCCATTACTTAGCATTCGAGGAAGTTCGCGGCAATCAGTCGCGGTAGGCCACGAGTCGCCGTGGTGACCGCGCCGCAACTTACGGAACGATGAAGATCTTATTGGTCCACGGATCTTTTACTTTGCTGCCGGATGTGTAACCGCTTACATCGACATATCTTGCGCTCGAATCGAACGGGCTAATCACGTATCCAGGTTTGCCAGGAACCAATTTGGCAGTTGGAAATTCCGATTGCCCAGAGGAAGCCTGCGACGAAGACGACGGTTTTGTTTTCCCCTCCGTTGACTGCGTTGCCTGCTTGCGAGCTACGCGCGGAGCAGCAGTTGAGGGTGGACTTGAAACTCTGTCGCTTTCAATCCGCTGCTGCTGGCGCCGCGAGGAAGTTACTTCTGGTTCCGCGATCGGGTGACCGGGCTCGGTTACGTCGGACTCAATTGTCTCTGTTGAAGTGGTGTTCGTGGTCGATGCATCGCCCCGACCTCGCCGCAAGACGTAGTGCACCGGCGCAGTGGCAACACGATAGGAACCAACTGCCACATCGCGAGTCACATGATATGAAGTGACCGCGACGTCGCGGGTGGTTCCGCAACCGACTAGCAAAACGGCCCCAAATAATGAAGTTCGCGCCAGCGTTTTCATTCTACTTTTCATACAGATGTGCCCCGATCGCTGTCCGTTCAATGATTTATCGTAATAATATCGGCGATGAAATCGGAGATGGTCTTGTCAGTTGTCGACCACGAACACATCAAACGGTAAATATCGGGCTCGACGAACTTGTAAAAATGCCAGCCCCGGGATTGGAGATGCGCCGCGAGTTGCTCATTCATCCGGACAAGAACTGCATTTGCATCTACTGGGAAGACGGTTTCAATCTTTGCCTCGTTTCGCAGGCGGTCTGCAAGATGGCGCGCCCTGCGGTTAGCGTGCTGGGCGTTCCGGAGCCAGACGTCATCCGTTAAAAGACCGAGCCACGGCGCGGCTAGAAAACGCATTTTCGAACCGAGCTGCCCCGCTTGTTTCACGCGATAATCGAACTCGTGTGAAAGCTTCTTCTCGAAAAAGATCACCAGCTCTCCAGCGGCCGTGCCATTTTTTGTTCCGCCGAAGCAGAGAACATCAACGCCAACCTCCCACGTGATTGTTTTCGGCGCGCAATTAAGCGATGCGATTGCGTTGGCAAAGCGCGCGCCGTCCATGTGGACAAACATGTTGTGGGCATCCGCAAACGCGCCGATGGCCGCGATTTCGGCGCGCGTGTAAACCGTCCCGAACTCTGTGGTCTGGGCAATGCTTATCGCGCCAGGCTTGTGCGCGTGCAGATCGGTCTGCCGTCCGACTACCGCTTCTGCCTGTCCGATGTCGATCTTGCCAACAGATCCGCCAATCAGAAGCAGCTTCGATCCTTTCGTAAAAAATTCCGGCGCGCCACATTCGTCGGTCTGAATATGAGAATATTCATGACAGATCACGCTGTGGAACGATTGGCAGAGCTGGGCGAGCGATAGCGCGTTGGCGGCCGTGCCGCTGAAGACGAAATAGGCATCGCAATCAGTCTCGAAAAGTTCGCGGACGCGATCGCATACCCGCGCCGTCCAGCGGTCTTCCCCGTAGGACGGCGCCTCGTTTATGTTCGCTTCTTTCAGTGCTGCCCAAGCCTCTGGGCATATCGCCGCAGTGTTATCGCTTGCAAACTCATAACGCCCGGTCCCGGAATCCATTTCGCCTGTTTGCTACGCGAGTTCTAGGTCTCGATCAATCACGACCACGAACATTTGCAAGATTGCCCAAGCCTTCATGGCCAGGATGCGGGCATTATGGCTGCCCCCGACGCTTGCGGCCAAAGAGATTGCCTGACAGATCCGAGCCCTGGGCCTCCGGAATCCGCCAGGCAAATCTCTTCCACTTGCTCCCCGAAATTTCTGCGCGACAGCCTCATTTGTTGTTTCGAACCTGGATCGCAAATTGAGCGTATGCGGCGGCAAACTAATTGATATCGCCAACATAGGTTCCTTCCGCTTTGCCGAACGCATCGCGACAGACTAGTTTCGCTAATGAGGTCGCTCCAAAGCGAGATCGAGCAACATGGCAGACGCATTCTTCGCTTGGTTGATCAACACCCTGAGTCGCTTTTCAGCAAGGCCGGCTTTTATCAACGGTTAATGGCGTTTTCGATGCGCGATGAGCAGTTCAAATTACAGTTGTTTCGCTTTGTAGATGTTCTTCCATCCCTCCACGGGTCCCGCGAAATCGTCTTACACCTGAAAGAATATTTCGCCAATGTGCGCGATGGCTTTGCGCCTTTTGTTCACGTCGGCATTCGTCTGGCACGCATCGCTCCATGGCTCAGTGGGCGGGTTCTGCGCTGGAACGTTTCCGGAATGGCCCACCAGTTCATTGCAGGAAAAGATTCACACGACGTGGTAAAGACATTGCGCAAGCGTCGCGCGCAGAAAATCGGGTTCACTGTCGATCTCCTGGGGGAAGCCGTCGTCAGCGAAACCGAGACCGACGAATATGCGGCGCGTTGCCTCGATTTACTGGAGACCCTTGCGCAAGAGACCCAGGGCTGGAGCGATCCCATCGGCAGAAATTCAGACCTGTTTCCTGTGGTAAATGTTTCGATCAAAATTTCCGCGCTCTATTCGCAGATTAATTCGGCCGATCCGACTGATGCCATTGCGCATCTCGCGCCGAAGCTGCTCCCCATTTTGCGCCATGCGCGAGAGCGCCGCGCGTTTATCAACTTCGACATGGAAAGCTACGCGCACAAAAATGTTACGCTGGAGCTTTTCAAAAAAATTTTCACCG
>JBKOXU010000066.1:0-16322 GCA_046725095.1 Verrucomicrobiota bacterium | reverse complement strand
TGATGGACGGACCGGCGATCCTTTCGATCAGGAAGTGGTGGTTGGCCATATCTATATGATGAAGCTCGGCCACTTGGTGGCTGACAAGATTCACGCGCGCGCCGTGGGACCGTACTCGCTCGTCACGCAACAGCCGCTCGGGGGGAAAGCGCAATACGGCGGACAACGCTTTGGCGAAATGGAAGTGTGGGCCTTGGAGGCGTACGGAGCCGCCTATACTTTGCAGGAGTTGCTTACGGTAAAATCGGACGACGTGCAGGGCCGGACCCGCATCTATGAATCGATCGTCAAGGGCGACAACTCACTCGAAGCGGGTACGCCTGAATCTTTCAACGTGCTCATCAAGGAAATGCAGAGCCTCGGTCTCGATGTAAAGGTCGGTGGCCAGGCCCCCAGCAGCTTTCTGGAGAACGTCGCATAATTTTAGATCAGCAATTACTTGGATAAATCATGAACGAACATTCCTGGCGTGAGTTAGTGGGCGAGGAACGCCCAGTGGGTTTTGATCAGGTCGCGATCGGTGTCGCGTCCAGCGACACGATGCGCTCGTGGAGCAAGGGAGAGGTCAAAAATCCGGAAACAATCAATTACCGCACTTTTAAACCGGAGAAGGGCGGCCTTTTCTGCGAACGAATTTTTGGTCCGACACGAGATTGGGAATGCTCCTGCGGAAAATACAAGCGCATTAAACATAAGGGCGTCATCTGCGACCGGTGCGGTGTTGAGGTGACGTTGGCGCGCGTCCGGCGCGAACGGATGGGTCATATTGAGCTGGCGGTGCCAGTTTCACACATCTGGTTCTACAAATGCATGCCATCACGCATCGGACTGATGCTCGACATGAGTGCGCGTCAGCTTGAGCGCGTCATTTATTACGAGGACTACATTGTCATCGATCCTGGCAAAACGCCGCTGCAAAAAGCGCAACTGCTTAACGAAGTCGAATACCGTGAAGCACAGGAGCAGTATGGGGAAGATTTCGTCGCCGGCATGGGCGCGGAAGCAGTCAAAAAGCTTCTCGCCGAGATCGACCTCAACAAACTCAACAAAGAGCTCGAAAAGGCGATGGGCGCCACCAAGAGCAAACAGATTCGTAAGAAGCTGGCGAAACGGCTGAAGCTGGTTCAAGGTTTCCAGAATTCACACGCTCGCCCCGAATGGATGATCCTCGATGTGTTGCCGGTGATCCCGCCGGATTTGCGGCCCCTCGTTCCGCTTGAAGGTGGGCGTTTTGCCACTTCGGATCTGAACGATCTGTATCGTCGCGTTATTAATCGCAACAACCGGCTCAAAAACCTGCTTCTGCTCAAAACCCCGGACGTCATCATTCGCAACGAAAAGCGAATGCTGCAGGAAGCCGTCGACGCGCTGTTCGACAATGGACGGCATGGTCGCGCGGTCACCGGCGCGGGAAATCGGCCGCTCAAGTCGCTGAGCGACATGCTCAAGGGCAAGGGCGGGCGTTTCCGCCAGAACCTGCTCGGTAAGCGCGTCGATTATTCAGGCCGCTCGGTAATTGTCATCGGGCCCGAACTCAAACTTCATCAATGCGGTCTGCCCAAGAAGATGGCGCTCGTTCTTTTCGAGCCGTTCATTATTCGCCGGCTGAAAGATCTTGGTTACGTCCATACCGTGCGCAGCGCGAAAAAGATGATCGAACGGCAGACGCCGGAGGTTTGGGACATTCTGGATGAGGTAACGAAAGGCCATCCAGTTTTGCTCAACCGCGCGCCGACCTTGCATCGCTTGTCGATCCAGGCTTTTGAGCCCCAACTGATCGAAGGCGAAGCGATTCGCATCCATCCGCTCGTTTGCACCGCGTACAATGCCGACTTTGACGGGGACCAGATGGCCGTGCACGTGCCGCTTTCGGTCGAGGCACAAATGGAAGCGCGCATGTTAATGCTAGCCCCGAACAACATTTTCTCTCCATCAAGTGGTAAGCCGATTACGACGCCCTCGCAGGACATCACACTCGGTTGCTATTACCTCACGCAAAATCCGCGGCGTGCCGCCGGAAGTGATAGTGACGGGCGTCTCCCGCTGTTTTCCGATCCAGTTGAGGTGGAGTTTGCGATGGCCGAAGGGAGCGTTCGGACGCACGATCGCATCAGGATCAAAAACCCTGACTTTGGTAAGCCAACGATCTATGGAAATGCGGAGACAAAGACGATCGAGACCACCTCGGGCCGTGTCATCTTCAATCAGATTTGGCCAAAACAACTCGGATTTTTCAACAAAGCGGCGGGCAAGAAACAACTAAGCGACATCATTTGGCGCTGCTATCAAATCGCGGGACCGGCAGAGACCGTCGCGACTTTGGACAAATTGAAGGAACTCGGTTTTGCCGAAGCAACCAAAGCCGGCATCTCGATTGGAATTTCGGATATGATCATTCCGAAAGAGAAGGAAACCGAGCTCGAAAATGCTTACAAGCAAATCCGGCAGGTTGAGCAGCAGTATCGCAAAGGCATCATCACTGATGGCGAGCGTTACAACAAGATCATCGACATCTGGACGCACGCCGGAGACGAAATTTCCAGCGTGATGTTCCGCACCCTCGAACACAACGAGGGCCGCAAAGAACTGAATCCTGTTTACTTGATGGTCGATTCGGGCTCACGCGGCAACCGTCAGCAAGTGCGGCAGCTTGCTGGTATGCGCGGTTTGATGGCCAAACCGAGCGGCGAAATTATCGAGCGCCCGATCACGTCAAACTTCCGCGAGGGGCTGACCGTGCTCGAGTATTTCATTTCCACGCACGGAGCGCGTAAGGGTCTCGCGGACACGGCGCTCAAAACCGCGGACTCGGGTTATCTTACCCGCAAACTTGTGGACGCGGCGCAGGACGTCATTATAAACGAAGAAGATTGCGGCACGGTAAATGGAATTGTCGTGCGCTCGATTTATGAGGGCGATGAGGAGGTCGTCGATCTTAGCCAGCGCATTATTGGTCGCGTCAGTTGTGAGACAATCGCAGACCCGGTCGAGAAGAAGAAGAAAATCGTAAAGGCAAACCAGCTCATCGATGAGAGAATCGCAGCGGAGCTTCAGCGAATCGGCGTAGAGAGCTTGAAGATTCGTTCGGTGCTTACGTGCGAGTGTGGTCGCGGCGTGTGCGCGATGTGCTACGGCCGCAATCTTGCCACGGGTCAATTCGTGAAGCTAGGCGAAGCAGTCGGCATCATCGCTGCGCAATCGATTGGCGAGCCGGGAACGCAGTTAACGATGCGGACATTCCACATCGGCGGCACGGCCAGTCAGACATTCAAACAACCAATCATCAAGGCGAAGAACGATGGCACTGTTCAGTTCAATGACCTGCGAACGGTGCAGGCGCTCGACGGCAGCTGGATCGTTTTGAGTAAGAACGGCTCGATCAGCGTGCATAACGCGGAAGGCCGCGAACTGGAGCGTTACAACGTGGTTATCGGTTCAATGATCTCTAAAGACGACGGTGCCTCAGTCAAAAAAGGTGAGACTTTCGTGCAATGGGATCCCTACAACGTGCCGATTCTCACCGACAAGAGTGGCAAGATCGAATTCCGCGACATGATCGCCGGTGTGACGATTAAGCGCGACGTCGATGAAGCGACCGGCCTCATGGGCACCGTGATTATCGAGCACAAGGAGGATTTGCATCCGCAAGTTTTAATCGTGGGTGAGAGGAAGGAACTGCTCGCCAGTTATTCGATTCCCGCGGGCGCGCACGTCATCGTCGAAGAAGGGCAGAAGGTGCGCGCGGGCGCACTCCTGGCGAAAACGCCGCGTAAAGTCGCAAAAACCAAGGACATCACGGGCGGCTTGCCGCGGGTGGCCGAATTATTCGAAGCTCGCCGGCCGAAGGATGCGGCAGAGATTGCCAAAATTGATGGGATCGTCGAGATGGGTGGAACCGCTCGTGCAAAACGACGCCTGATCTTGAAGGACCCCGATACCGGGACCGAGGAAGAGCATCTGATACCGCTCACCAAACACATCATCGTTTTCAAGGGCGATTTTGTGAAGAAAGGCCAGCAACTTACGGAAGGCCCTATTGTGCCTCACGAAATCCTCGAGGTGTGCGGACCCCAGGACCTGCAGGAACATTTGGTGAACGAAGTGCAGGAGGTATATCGGCTGCAAGGCGTGGAGATCAACGATAAGCACATCGAAATCATCGTGCGCCAGATGTTGCGCAAAGTAAAAATTACTGATCCGGGCGACACTTCGTTGCTCTGGGGCGATCAAGTCGATCGGATCGACTTCGAAGCCGAGAATCAGCGCGTCGTCGAGCAAGGCGGTAAGCCAGCCGAAGCCGTGCCAGTATTGCTCGGCATTACAAAAGCTTCGCTCGAAACCGACAGCTTTATCTCGGCCGCGTCATTCCAGGATACAACTCGGGTACTTACCGAGGCAGCCACACTTGGTAAAGTCGATCGGCTTCGTGGATTTAAAGAGAACGTCATCATGGGTCATTTGATTCCGGCAGGCACGGGATTTCCTCAACACCGCGAAATCAAATTAGTCGAACTCGGTGAGCAGATTGGCGCGCCTGTAATGGAAGAAGCCGAGCCACAGCCGGCGATCGGGTGATGATTTTTTGGTAGGGCGACGCTGATTATCGCGGACTATGATTCCGCGAGCAGAACCATGTCGATCGTAACCAAAACCGGTGATCGGGGTGAAACCTCGCTCATGTACAACCGGCGCGTTTCAAAAGCCGACCCACGCATTGATGCCTATGGATGCGTCGATGAATTGACCGCTGCGCTTGGTCTTGGCCGCTCCATTTCAAAGGAGGAGTTTCTTTCGGACCAAATCCTGGACGCACAAAAAGATTTGATCGTTGTGATGGGCGAACTCGCGACGACGCCGCAAGATCGGGAACGTTACGTCAAAGATGGTTTTCACATCACTACCGCCGCGATGGTCGACCGGATCACGGCGGTCGTTGTCCATCTCGAGAAGGATAAATCGCTTTATCCGAAAGACTGGGTCATCCCCGGAGGAACAGCTACTTCAGCCGCTCTCGATTTCGCCCGTGCAACCTGCCGTCGGGCTGAACGGCATATCGCTAGCTTTACGACCGATGATAACGATTTTAATCCCGAGATTTTGCGGTATCTGAATCGCCTCTCAGATCTTCTCTGGGTTCTGGCGCGGTATGCAGAGCGGACGTCGCGAGCGAAATGACGACCAACTGGAAATTGAATTTGCGATCTGCGAGGCGGCATAGCATATTTGCCACTCGCCGTGCCGCTCGGCCGGCGTGATTTTTTTATGGCTGAGACAACAGAACTAGTGCCGGAACTCTTGGAAGCGGGCGTCCATTTTGGGCACCAGACCAAACGCTGGAATCCCAAAATGAAGCCGTTCATTTTCGAACAGCGCAATCAAATTTATATCATCAATTTGGATGAAACCGTCGTCCAGCTTCGGCGCGCCACGGAGTTTCTTCAAGAAGTGACCCGCCGCGGAGGCAAGATCTTGTTCGTGGGCTGCAAGAAGCAGGCTCAGGAAGCGATAAAGGAAGCGGCGCTGGCTTGCGGCCAGTTTTACGTCAATCAGCGCTGGCTCGGCGGCACGCTGACTAATCTCTCGACTATTCGCAAGAGCATCGGCCGTTTGAAGTACATTGAGCAGATTGAGCAATCGCCCGAATACAAAAAGATGGGCAAACAGGAACTGGCGGCGCTTAATCGAGAAGCCGCGAAGCTGCGGCGCAATCTCGATGGGATTCTCGAAATGTCGCAGTTGCCCGATGCGCTCGTGGTGATCGACACGAATCGGGAGCAAAACGCGGTTAATGAGGCGCGCCGTCTCGGCATTCCAGTTGTCGCGGTTGTCGACACAAATGCCGATCCCGAGTTGATCGACTATCCAATCGCCGGAAATGACGATGCCATTCGGGCTATCCGGGTGATTTTACAAAAGCTCGTGGATGCGATTGTTTCGGCGGGCAGCGAAGCTCGAATCCGTGAGCAAGTCGAAATGGCGGGCGTGTCCGCCTGACATTTCTCAATTGAACCGGAATCCGCTTCAACGGTTTACGCTTTGGCTATGCAACGTTTGTAACTCTTGTAACTCCTTAATTCTTCGTTCCCCATGGAAATCGGCCCACACCTAGTCAAGCAACTCCGCGAAAAAACCAACGCTGGCTTCATGGATTGCAAGCGCGCTCTTGCGGAGAGCGCCGGTGATCTGGAAAAAGCCGAGGCGATTTTACGAATGAAAGGCATCGCCGGCGCAACTAAAAAGGCATCGCGCGCGACGAAGGAGGGCATCGTCGCCTCCTACATCCACCTCCAAGGGAAGGTCGGCGTTCTTGTGGAAGTAAATTGCGAGACGGACTTTGTGGCCAGGAATGAAAATTTTCGCGAGTTCGTGAAGGACATCACGCTACACATCGCTGCCGCGCACCCACTTTACGTAGGCCGCGCAGATGTTCCGGGCAATCTCATCGAAGCCGAGCGCGAGATTTACAAGGGGCAGGTCAAAGGCAAGCCGGAGAACGTCATCAACAAGATTGTCGAAGGCAAGCTCGATAAATTTTTCAGTACCGTATGCCTGCTCGAGCAAGCTTTCATTAAGAACCCAGACCAGACGATTGAGGATTTGGTGAAATCGAAGATCGCCGAACTGGGCGAGAATATCGTGATCCGGCGCTTCACGCGCTACCTCGTGGGCGAGCCGCTCCCATCGGACGCAAAGGAGTAGAAGATCAATAGCCCGGCGACTGCCGGAGCTTTCTTGTAGCGGCACTCTACGACCGTCGCTAAATTTGAGTCCCAATGGGATTGCTCGAATACAAACGGAAACGCGACTTCTCAACCACTTCTGAGCCGAAGGGCGGCAAGCCCAAGCCGAAAACCGTGCGTGGAGCGTCCCGCTTTGTCATTCAGAAACATGATGCGCGCCGGTTGCATTACGACTTCCGGCTCGAGATGGAAGGAGTGCTGAAATCCTGGGCCGTGCCGAAAGGACTTCCATGGAAGCAGGGTGAAAAACATCTGGCCGTCGAGGTTGAAGATCACCCCGTCGATTACGCCGAGTTCGAGGGCATGATTCCCGAAGGACAATACGGCGGCGGTACGGTGATGGTGTGGGACCGCGGAAAATATTTCGTCTATGGCGAGCAACCGCTGAAATCGTTGCGAGATGGGAAATTGCATCTTGTTCTCGAAGGAGAGAAGGCAAAAGGTGAATGGACGCTTGTGCGCATCCGCGGGCGAGATGGTGAAAAAAATCAGTGGCTCATTTTAAAAACTGGAGCGGACGCTAAACCAGTTTCGAAAAAGCTCGAAGATCAGTCGGCCAAGACCGGGCGCACGATGAAACAAATCGCGCAAGATCGCGATGCCGAATGGGAATCTAGTCGCGAGGAAAAAGATGCGAGTGCGACGTCGAAATTCAAAGCGCGCATCCGAACGGCGCTTAAAAAAAAAGAAAAAGATGAAACCGGTTCAGCGGTAAGGCGCGACCGGTCCGAGCCGGACGGACCGAGGGCGCGCCGACGAAGCACGTCTCGGAACGTTTCCGGACAGCTCGGCGAGCCGTCCCTGCCAAATGACGCATTACTAGATTTGCCTTCGGCAAAACCGTGGTTCATCGAGCCGATGAAAGCGAAACTAGTCGAGAAACCGCCGACGACCGGCGATTGGATTTACGAGCTCAAATTCGACGGCTTTCGCGCGATCGCAGTTAAGCTCGGCAATCGCGTTTCGCTCTATTCGCGAAACGAAAAGAAACTGGACGCGCGATTTCCAGAGATTGTCGATGCTATCAAGCAAATACCTGCCCGCGAATGCGTGATCGACGGCGAAATCGTGGCGGTGGATGAGGAGGGCCGCTCGTCGTTTCAACTTTTGCAGGCGCGCGAGATGGAAGGCAAAAAATCGCCACTCTATTTCTACGCGTTCGATCTGCCCCAACTTGGGGGAAAGAATCTGATGTCGCTGCCGTTGGAAGCGCGGAAGAATGCGCTCGAGCAACTTTGCGCCGGTACGAGTGAGTTGATTCGTTTTTCAGGCGCGATCGGCGGCGATGCTGGGGCATTGCTCAAGGAAGTAAAAAAGCGCGGCTTGGAAGGGCTCATCGGCAAACTGCGCAACTCCGTTTACGAGCCGGGCCGGCGAAGCGGAGCGTGGATCAAGCTGAAATGCATTACGGAGCAGGAGTTCGTCATTGGCGGATACACACCGCCACAAGGATCGCGCAAACATTTTGGTGCAATCCTGGTTGGTTATTACAAGGACAAAAAGCTGGTTTTTGCCGGCAAAGTGGGGACCGGCTTCACTGCGAAATCATTGTCGATGTTGCACAAGAAATTCCGGGTCCAGGAACGCAGCGACTGCCCATTTGTCGATCTACCATTGAAACAAGATGGGCAATGGGTGCAGGGAATTACGCCTTCCATGATGCGCAAGATGCATTGGCTAAATCCGGTGTTGGTATGCGAAATCAAGTTCGCCGAATGGACTCGAGATAAAAAATTGCGAGCGCCCGTCTTCCTCGGATTGCGCGAAGATAAAAAGCCCAGCGACGTTACTCGGGAGGTATAAGGCGGTAAAAGAGAGATCTCCGGATTGCACTTGTTCGCGTGTGAGCTGCAAATATGATGAGGCGATGAAAGTGAAGGTCATCGTGATGCCAAAGGCGGCGGTGCTCGATCCGCAGGGTAACGCGGTGCGCGATGCGATGCGGCACCTGGGAATGCCGGAGGTACGCAGCGTCAGGATCGGCAAATACATGGAGATCGATGTCGATGGAAAGAATGGTGAACTTGAAGCGCGATTGCACGGGCTCTGCCGCGATTTGCTCTCCAATCCGGTAATCGAAGATTACGAGCTGCAGAAATGAAGGCGCTACGTTATTTCTTCTGCGTGATCCTGCCGCCACTTGCGGTGCTCATGACCGGTCGCATCGCCAGTTTCTTGCTCAGTATCCTTTTGACTTTGCTCGGCTGGATTCCAGGAGTCATTCACGCGTGCCTGGTGGTGAACGATTATCACGCTGAACAACGCGCCGCCGCACGTTAGATCGCCAATGAAATTCGCCGTCATCCAATTTCCCGGTTCAAATTGCGATCAGGATTGTATTGCGGCGATTAATGGTCTCGAAGGGCTGCACGCCGAGTACGTCTGGCACAAGGAAACGTCGCTTGATGATTTTGACGCGATCGTGCTGCCGGGCGGATTCGCGTATGGGGATTATCTTCGTTGCGGCGCGATTGCTCGCTTCTCGCCCATAATGCGAGCGGTAGTGAGCGATGCGCGCGATGGCAAGCTGGTGCTCGGAACCTGCAATGGGTTCCAAGTATTGTGCGAAGCCGGTCTTTTACCCGGCGCACTCGTGCGAAACCGCTCGCTGCGGTTCGTCTGTGACATGGTGACAATGCGAGTGGAAGTGGATGACTCGCCATTCACACACGGCTGCCTAAAAGGCTCGCTTCTTCGCATGCCAGTTGCGCACGGCGAAGGTTGTTTCTTCGCGGAACCGGAAACGTTGCGTGATCTTAACGCGAATCGGCAAGTGATTTTGCGCTATGCCGACGAGAACGGCCGGATTGTTCCCGAAGCGAATCCGAATGGTTCCATTGAAAACATCGCCGGCATCTGCAATCGGGAGGGAAACGTATTTGGCTTGATGCCTCACCCTGATCGCGCCTCAGACGCGCGGCTGGGCAGCGCAGATGGCGCAAAGATTTTCCGGTCGATAATGCAAACGACCACATCTGAGCGCATAGAGCAGGTCGCGTGAGCCTTTTCATTACCGGGACAGATACCGGCGTCGGGAAGACACACACTGCGGTCCATCTGTTGCGTCTACTGCGCGCGGCGCGAACAAGCTGCGCCGGAATGAAGCCAATCTGTTGTGGAGACCGTCGAGATGCAGAGCTCTTGCTGGGAGCCAGCAGCGATGGCCTGACGATCGATGATGTTAATCCCGTCTGGTTGAAGACGCCGGCCGCGCCCATTGTTGGCAGCCTCACCGAACAGGTGAACATCGAAATCGAGCAGATTCTTGCTGCTTTTCGCGCGCTTCAAAGTCGAGTCGAACATGTCACCGTGGAAGGAGTCGGCGGCTGGCTCGTGCCGATTCGATCTGATTATTTCGTAAGCGATTTGGCCGTTGAGATGGGGTTGCCAGTCCTGGTAGTTGCGCAAAACCGGCTCGGTTGTCTCAACCACACGGCGCTCACAGTGCGAAGCGTTCTCCAGCACAAGTTGCCCTGCGTCGGGGTCGCCCTAAATGGCGTCCCGGCCATCGACGATATAGCTAGCCTGACCAACGCCGATATCTTGAAGAAGGTTCTCAACGTTCCATTGTTTGATGGATTAGGTCAAAATCTGATGGAATTGCCCGCTGACTGGCGACTTATGATTGATTCGACTAGGAAGCTTTAGCGTGTTAACCAGATACAAAAGTGTCAAGAAATAATACACATTGGACGTCACTTCTCCGGTTGCCTTTGGGAGAACGCGATGGCACCGCTATTGCTTAAGTTAAGGCAAATAAACCCTTATTCCTATGCTCTTACAAAAAACCTTACACATGAGTCAGCCGTTGGCGGAGTGCAAGGCTCGCCTTGCCAGTATCCAGTCGTATCGACGACAATTCCTGATGGTGACAAGGGCCACCGTTACGTCGTCTAAGACGGTCGATTTTAGTTTTCGCGGCCCGCTTGGATTTGAGGCTCACACGGTCCTCTTGTCGGTGGAAAGCGACTCGCCTAATCAGTATGCGTTTGAATCCGTGGGTGGAAATATTAATCTGATGGGGATCGTTGATTTCGCGGAGATCCGCCCAAACTGCACTGAGGTCACGCTGGCCGTCCACTATGAGATTAGGAACAAGCTATTTGCCTGGGTGGATCGGCGCTTGCAGTTCGTCGACAGCTTCGTGACCGCAGAACTACGCAGCATCCGGGCGCACTTCGAAGGCATCGCGGCGAGCTATCTTGAGCACGCGCGCGTTCTTCCGATGCTCCAAACGGCTACGGCCTGATCAAACGAAAATTCGAAGAGCCACGGACGACGCTTGCGTGGCTCTTTGCTGTACGCGGATTTCTAACCAATTCGCACTGCATGTGTCTTGTCGAGGCGGAGAACCTTGCCGGCGTTAAGCGTGATTCTTGCCTTGGGGTCGCGAATCTTTACTCCATCGAGTTCCACGCTTCCTTGTTTAATCAGGCGCGAGGCCTCGCTGCGGGATTTTTGGAGGTTAAACACTTCCCGATAAACGTTCGAGACGAGGCTGACGGCTTCAAGTGTTTGCAGCGGCGCGCTGGCTGAGAAGATCGGCAGGTTGGCATGTTCCAGCTCGCGCTTGCTGAAACGCATGCTCCATTCGTCGAGTATTTTTCGGGCAACGTCGGTCGAGTGGTAAGTTTTCACGATTTCGAAGGCGAGTTGCTTCTTGGCTTCGAGCGGATGCGCATCGCTCGCTAGAGGACGACCAAGCAGCAATGGATAATAGCGCGCCATCAACTCATCGGAGGTGCTCATCAGCTTCCCGAACATGTCTGCCGCTGGCTCGTTGATCGCGACAAAATTGCCGAGGCTCTTGCTCATTTTTTTGGACCCATCCAAGCCCTCGAGAATTGGAAGGAGAAAGACGACTTGCTGCGCTAGACCCTCCTCCCTTTGAAAGTCGCGCCCTACCAAAATGTTAAAAAGCTGGTCCGTTCCGCCGAGCTCGACATCCGCTTTGACCATGACCGAGTCCCAGCCTTGCATGATCGGATACTGAATTTCGTGCGCGCGGATGGCTTGTTGGTTGTCAATTCGGGCCCGGAAATCCTCGCGCTGCAGCATTTGTTGCAGCGTAACTCGACTGTCCAGGCGAATGACGTCTTCGAACGACATCGCTCGAAACCAGTCGCCGTTGCAAACTGTCTCCGTGCGTGCCGGATCAAGAATCTTGAATGCCTGCTCACGATAGCTTTCGGCATTTTTCATGACTTCTTTGTGCGTTAGTTGCGGGCGCGTGGCGGAGCGACCACTCGGATCGCCGATCATTCCGGTGAAATCACCGATGATCAGAACTGCCTGGTGACCCAGGTCTTGAAACTGCCTCAGCTTTCGCAGAACAACACTGTGGCCAAGATGAATGTCGGAGGTGGTTGGATCGACCCCCAGTTTTACGCGGAGCGGGCGCCCGAGCGCGAGTTTCGCGCCCAGTTCATCCTCGCTGATAATCTGCGCGGCGCCTTGTTTTAATAACGCGACAGCTTCACCCGGTTGCATGATTAACCACAGAATAACGCACCGGGCTTGTGCGCTACTTGTTTTTGTTCAGCAACTCGCGCACCTGCTCGATAGTGAGCGGCGCATTCTGCCTATTAAGCGATTTTTGACTTTTACCTTGATCAAGGAAGGGCCGGTTCTCCGCGTAAGAATGGCTGGCGATCTTTTTGTCAGATTGAGGAGCATCGCGGGGACCGCGCGCCGTACGAGTTGCATAAGCGGGACCAGAATTTCCGATCGCTTGCTGTGAAGAAATTCCAGATGCGCTGCGCGTGCCGTGGAAAGATTGAGAATTGAATTGTTGCGCCGAGAAGTCGCGAGTGCCCGCAAAACTCTTAGAGTTGGACTTTTTCTGGACATAAAATGTCCCAACGCTTGCCTTTTTATTTATGGATGTGCCATCGGCGCTAAATTGCTTGTTCTGCGCGTTATTCCGCAGCGTCGTGTCCGGCCTTAGCAGGCGATCAACGAGTTTGCTTTCCTGGTCCTGAGCATGGACGCAAGAGAGAGCAACTACGACCATTAAACAAGCAGCCGGCGACTTTCGCACGACACCGAGGCTGCCGAACTAACCCCTAATCTGTAAAGCAAAATATCGATTTTCGGACTGGGCCGCTACTGAAGTCCACCGATCCCCAAGAGACAAGGGTCCCGTAAATCAGCCGTCGACGGGTTTTTATTGTGTTTCGGTCGGTTCCTTAGAGAATAATGGCCAAATGTCTGAGCATATTTACAAAAAAATTGAACTGGTCGGTTCCTCGCCGAACGGATTCGAGGAGGCAGTAAAAAACGCGCTGGTGCGTGCCGGGAAAACGGTGCGCAACATGCGCTGGTTCGAGGTGGCGGAGACTCGCGGGTACATCGAGAACGGCAAGGTCGGTCATTGGCAGGTAACACTGAAGATTGGTTTTACCCTCGAAGACGGGTAAGAGACGCTAGGAAAACCAAATCGTAAAACGTCGAACGGATCTGGCGATTTTACGATTCTTCTTCCTGCACCGCCTGAAAGAGCTTGGTAGCGCCGTAAATTAAGATCGCGGGTTTCAACGCGACGATAACGAGGCGGAAGAGGCCGCCCAGAATTCGGCGAACCGGCAATCGATTCAGAACATATCCCACCGCAAGCGCGCAGAGCAGAGATTCTGCTGGTTTTTCTCGCACGTAATCCTCAGTCTCGCTGAGAACCGTCTCGAACTGTTCTTTCGCCCAATGCAACCCGCGTTCCGGGAACTCGGCCAACACTTCAGCAGATGATTGATCCATGTCGTTTAATGATTCGAATTCTGACCGTTCTTTGCGCGCATCGACCTTGTCAACGCAAAGCCAGCCAAATCGAGCTTGCGCCCGTGCCCGGTGGAAATTCGGGTAGGGGAGGCTGTCGATGAAACCTAGCCGCGCGCCGCGCTGCCTTGAGGCAATAGCGGGCCATTACTTCCAGCGCATGCGCTCGCAGTGTGGAGCAATTGGTCGAGAGCAAGACATGGCTGTCTCGCTCCGTCAGGTCGAGGGCGTCCACGAGCAATTTCTCAAAATCATTTTCAACCTGAAACGCTTTGCCTCCGGGTGCTCGCGAAAAGGTCGGTGGATCGAGAATGATTGCATCAAATTTCTCCCCCTGGCGAGCAAGTCGCGGCAACACCGCCATCACATCGTCCGCGATAAACCGATGATCGGCGGTTGGCAGGCTGTTCAGCGCAAAATTCTCTCGACCCCGCGCAAGAGATTTCTTGGAGAGATCAACATTGAGCGTGGTTGCTCCTACGTAAGCGGCGCTAACCGAAAAGGAGCAGGTATAGGCAAAACAATTCAGAAGCCGCTTTGGCGCAATGTGACGCACATGGCGCCGGTTTTCTCTCTGGTCGACAAAGAACCCCACAGAATAGCCCGCCCCGAAGTCGACTCCAAACTTGAGATGTCGCTCCGTGGCGATTGACTGTAAATTCTGGGCTGGATCACCAAATATGAGACGCGGAGATTCGCGCTCTTCGTTTTTGCGAGGGACGAACCGGGCGAAAATACGTCCAACCTCGAAACGGACAGTGCTTGCCCACGACTGCAGCTCCTGAATCAAACGCTCGCGTGCCAGGACCCTTTTGAATGAGATGAGGACATCGCCTCCGAAGCGTTCCACCCAACCGTCATCAATCGTGCAGAGCCGGTGCGCATCGGTTCCCTCTGCCTCGAAATCCCGAAGTAAGGCTGCATCGATCCACTTCGATTCGGTTTTCATCGGTCGCGCTGACCTTTAATGGCGTACTTGCGAATCGGCATTGCGCAACGGATCGGTTGCCGCCCAGACCCGGCCTCGTTACACTCCCGCATCGTAGATCGTCGCCGTGCACCCTTCTGCGGGGCTAACCTATGCAACAAGTTACCGTTCGCGTTCCGGCCAGCACGTCCAACCTCGGTCCAGGCTTCGATTGTCTCGGGGTCGCGCTGCGTATTTATAACGATGTGGTCGTAACCAGAGGCGCAAAATCCCGGCTACAGGCTGTTGTCGAGGAGGCAGCAGATTTGTTTTTTCAGCACACTCGGAGCGCGCCATTCTCATTTTCCGCATCGATCACGGACAATATTCCTCCTTCTCGCGGTTTAGGGAGCAGTGTCACGGTGCGCCTTGGCGTGTTGCAGGCTTTGAATGCCTTAACTGGCAATCGTGTTGATCGCTTGTCGATCTTTCAACTGTGCGCCCAGTTGGAAGGGCATCCGGACAATGCCGCGCCGGCAGTCTTTGGCGGGTTCACTGTTGTGCGGGGCCAGACGACCGTCCAACGCTTCGACGTTTCAGCGCTGTTATCTTTCGTGCTCTTGATTCCGGACTTCAAAATCGCAACATCAGGGGCGAGACGGATTTTGCCATCACAAATAAAGCGTGTGGCTGCCGTGAAAAACTGCGCAAATGCATGTACGATTACAGCCGCGTTGGTGTCGGGCAATTATCGTAATTTGCCCGGCGGTTTCGCAGACCACCTGCATCAGCCATTTCGACTAAAACTGATTCCATTTCTGCCTCGCGTCATTGCTGCTGCCGAAAACGCTGGCGCCCTTGGCGCCTTCCTCAGCGGCAGCGGATCGACAATCGCGGCTGTGACACTTCATTCGCCGAAGAAAGTGGCAGCTGCAATGTTGCGTGCTGCCGGATCGGCATCGGCGCACACATTGATAACACGCGCTGATAATCGCGGCGCGCGCGTCTTGCCATTCCGCAATCCACAATTCGCAATCCGCAATTGAGATGGGTCGCCGGCTTGAAAATCTGGAACAATTCGGCATCGACGTCGTTCTCGAGCGTCGTCACGGCATTCGCGCTTCGATCTTGCGTGGAATTCTCTACCTGCTGTCGTTCATTTACGAACGCCTCGTTCAGCTTCGTCTCTACTTTTACAGGAAACGAATTCTCCGCGAGCGAGCGCTCGGTTGTCTCGTTATCAGCGTCGGCAACCTCACTGTTGGCGGCACGGGCAAGACGCCGATCGTCGAAAAGTTTGCGCGTGCCCTGCAGGCGGGTGGCCGGCGCGTTGCCATTTTGAGCCGCGGTTACAAGAGCGTTCCGCGCAAACGAAGCTGGCTGGATCGACTCCGTCGAAATATCGTCGAACCCCCGAGGATTGTATCCGACGGCAAATCTCTGCTGCTCGATTCACGTACCGCAGGCGACGAGCCCTACATGTTGGCGCACAATTTGAAGGACGTTGTCGTGCTTGTGGATAAAGATCGAGTGAAGAGCGGTCTCCTTGCCATCGACAAATGGAAAGTCGATACGCTTCTGCTCGACGACGGCTTGCAATATCTCCATCTCAAACATCGGTTGGATATCGTGCTGGTGGATCGGCAGGCGCCATTTGGCAATGAATTCCTGCTCCCGCGCGGCATGCTGCGCGAGGCCCCGCGAAATCTTCGGCGCGCGAGCTATATTTTTATCACTAAAAGTACCGGGGCGTCTAATCAGGAGCTCATCAAACGTATCCGGCGTTACAATCGCACGGCCGAGATTATCGAGTGCGCGCATAAGCCGCTCTATCTTCAGAATGTTTTCACTGGCGAACGGTTGCCGCTCGAGCGCTTGCGCGACGCGTTCATTGGCTCGATTTG
>JBKOXU010000133.1:0-5750 GCA_046725095.1 Verrucomicrobiota bacterium | reverse complement strand
AAATCGAAGAGGAAATCAAAACGAAGGGCGCGAAGAAGCTGGCGGAGTTCGGCATTGATCTGCTCGATGTCCGGCTCAAACGCGTGAATTACAATCCCGATGTTCTCGATCGAATCTACCAGCGAATGATCAGCGAGCGCCAGCAAATCGCGCAGCGGTTTCGCTCAGAAGGTGAAGGCGAGGCGGCGCGCATCGCCGGCCAAAAGGAGCGTGATCTAAATGAGATTCAGTCAACCGCCTATCGGCAGGTGCAACAAATCCGCGGTGAAGCCGACGCGAAGGCGACCGAGATTTACGCGCAAGCTTACACCCAGAACCCGAATGCAGCCGACTTCTACAATTTCCTCAAGAGCATGGAGACCTATCGCAAGGTGCTGACGAAGGATGCCACGCTGGTCCTATCCACCGACAGCGATCTTTTCAATTTGCTGAAACGCGCGAGCGCAAAACCTTCAAACACGCCACCTGCCCGCTGATTGCCTGCCTTGTCGCGTGCGCCGAAGGTATTATGTCGGCGCGATGTCGGATTCAGTTTAGTGCTGTTGGAGGGTAGGGTGAGAGGCTCGAATCCCGCCATCCGTCTTCAAACCTTGCGCTCTATTACGCAAAGGTCCTGCCGTAGCTTGAGCATGCTGCCGTGGGGCATTACGCCGCGAAAATTCACGCCTGGATAAATCATGCAGTCCCGTCCGAGGACTGAGCCCGGGTTAATCACCGCGTTACAACCGATTTCCGTTCGGTCGCCGACAATCGCACCAAATTTTGTCAGACCGGTTGCGATGTTGCCATCGGGGGTCACGACGGCGATTTCGCTATGATCGAGTTTTACGTTCGAGAGAATCACGCCTGCACCAAGATGAGCGTGGTGACCGAGGATTGAATCGCCAACGTAATTAAAGTGAGGCACCTGCACTTCATCGAACAGAATGCAATTCTTGAACTCGCACGAGTTTCCCATCACCACGGCATTCCCGACGATCACGTTCTCGCGCACGTAAGAGCCGCTGCGAATCTGGCAATTTTCTCCGATCCATGCCGGGCCTTTCAGCACCGCGCCCTGTTCGACGATCGTTCCTCTCCCGACAAAAACGTGATTGCTGATGAATGGTTTGCCCATCAGTTCGCCCAAAACCGCGGGTTTCAAACGAAATTGCAGGTAACTTGCGATCTGTTTAAGCGCGTCCCAGACATAGTTCTGGTTTTCGAACAGCTTCGGGTGGGCCGTGTGTTCGAGATTAAGAAAGTCGGCAGGCGCAAACATCTGTTGCGAGCTAAACGCCGGCGCGCCGGGTAATTCTCTGTCCATCCTTTGTATCGCGTACTTCCCACCCGCGAGTGCTTAGTTCGTTGCGCAATTCATCACTTTTCTGGAAGTCTTTTGCAAGCCTCGCTTGCAGGCGTGCCTGGGCCAGCTTCGCAATCTCGGCCGGGAGCTCGGCAGGCTCCTCTTCGATAACAAGCACGCTGTTGACGCGCTCCCACCAATTTAGCCATGTATTCGCCGTTGCGGCATCCATTTCATTTTGGTCCATCGCGCGATTCGTTTCCCGAATCGATTCAAACAAGAAGCCAAGCGCCGCGGAAATGTTGAGATCGTCATCGAGCGCTTCTTCAAATTGCTGGCCGGGCGCAGTCGTGTTTTTTCCTTTGTCGACCTTCCTGGCAGCGATTTCGCGAAGTCGGGCCAGCCACTCATCGATTCGGGTCAGCGCCTGCCGCGTTTCTTCCATTCCCTCCCAGGTGAAATTAAGCGGCGCGCGATAATGCACGCGCATCAGGGCGTAGCGAATTTCACGGCCGGTGTATCCCTTCTCCAAAAGGTTCGGCACCGTGTAGAAATTCCCGAGCGACTTCGACATCTTCTGTCCATCGACCAGCAAGTGGGCGCAATGCAGCCAGTAGCGCACGAATTTTTTGCCGCTGACGCCTTCGCTCTGCGCGATCTCCGCTTCGTGATGCGGGAAAATATTATCGACGCCACCGCAATGGATGTCGATCTGGTCGCCGAGCAAAGCCGTCGACATCGCGCTGCATTCGATGTGCCAGCCCGGCCGACCGCGGCCCCACGGACTTTCCCACGCCACATCGCCGTCTTCTTCGTCCCAGGCTTTCCAAAGCGCGAAATCGCCGATGTGTTCCTTGTCGTATTCGTCGTGCTTTACGCGACCGGTTGATTGCAACTGTGTAAGATCGAAGTGGGCTAGCTTTCCGTAGTCTGGGAATTTGTTGATCCGAAAGTAAACTGATTTGTCGTCCGCTTGATAAGCCAAACCGCGCGAGATGAGCGTGCCTATCATCTCGATCATCCGGTCGATGTAACGCCGATCGGTCGCAGCGGGAAATTCATCCGCGCGCTTGATCCTCAGCGTTTCGATATCGTCGAAGAACGCCCGCTTGAATGGCGCGGCAAATCCCGAGAGTGGCATGTTCGCGTCGCTGGCGCCGCGGATCGTTTTGTCGTCCACGTCGGTGATGTTCATGACGCGATGCACGTCGTACCCTCGGAGTTCGAGATGCCGCTGGAGCAAATCTTCGAAGATATAGGCGCGAAAATTTCCAATGTGCGCCCGGCTGTAAACGGTTGGCCCGCACGTGTAAATGCCAATCTTGCGTTCGGCGGGATCGCGCGGTTCGAATTCTTCGATCTCGCGCGAGTAGGTGTTAAAAAAGCGCATTTGTCAGGTCAAGCCTTCGACTTCGCTCAGGGCAAGCTCCATCAAGGCATCTCTCATTCTGCCCTGATTAACAGTAAGAGATTCCTCGAGTTCGCTACGCTCCGCTCGGAATGACAGTGGGATCACTCCGTTTCCACCGTTGCCACCGCCATCGCGGCGATGCCTTCACTGCGTCCAATCGCGCCAAGGCCTTCGTTTGTTGTCGCCTTAATGCCAACGCGCGATTCGGTCACGCCGATCGCTTGCGCAATTACTTTTCGCATCGCGGGGATGTGTGGCGCAATTTTGGGTGCCTCGGCAAGAATTGTCGCGTCAACATTGATCGGGCGCGCCTTGTTCTCCGCCAGCAGCGCAGTCACCTGATGCAAGATTTCAATGCTGCTCATGCCACGAATTGATTGGTCCGTATTGGGAAAATGTTGCCCGATGTCGCCGGCGGCAAACGCACCGAGCAGCGCATCCGCGATTGCGTGCGATAAGACATCCGCGTCCGAGTGTCCTTCCAGCCCGTAGGTGTGCGCGATCTCTACGCCACCGAGAATCAGTTTTCGGCCCTTCGCAAGACGATGCACGTCGTAACCGATTCCGCATCGAATCATGGCAGAAATGACGAATGTCGAACGACGAGTGTCGAAGGAAATCCGAATGACGAACGGCGTCGCCACGTTAAATCATAAATCCCATGTAACGGTGTAAGGATGAAACGAGTCACGCCGGTCCCTCGCATTTCGTCATTGGTCATTCGTGCTTCGTCATTCATCATCACAATTTGAGATCAATGATGCCATTTGACGCCACGATGCTGTATTTATCTTTCATGTCCTCGCGCGGGCGAAGATCGACAGTTCCACCGGCATTTTCAACCAGGAGCCATCCCGCCGCGATGTCCCACAAACTAATTCCCTGCTCAATGTAGGCATCGAAACGTCCACAGGCGACGTAAGCCAGGTCGAGCGCGGCGCTACCAAGCACGCGGCATTTGCGTACGCGATGAATCATTTGCCGGAGCAAGGGAAGGTTTGCGTCGATTGTCTCTGCGGTCTTGGCAAGCCCGATCGAAATCACGGCTTCAGCCAGATCCGCGCGGTCGCTCACGTGAAAATGATGTCCATTCAACCTTGGAGTCTCGCCTTTTTGTCCTGTCCACATCTCCTCACGGATTGGATCGTAAATAATGCCAACCATGATCTCGCTCCGGACACGCAACGCAATCGAAATGCAAAAATGCGGAATGCCGTAGAAATAATTGACGGTGCCATCAAGCGGATCGACGACCCATTGATGCTCGCTGGATTGATCGCCGACGATTCCTTCTTCGCCATAAAGCGCGTGGCCGGGGAATTCTTCGAGAAGCAATTTGGTAATTAACTCCTGCACCTGAACATCAATCTCCAGTTTGATGTCGTGCGGATGAGCGGAATTCACGCGCAACGGCTGCTGAAAATTTCGACGAAGCAGCTGGCCGGCGGCCCGCGCAGCTTTCTCGGCCGCATCGAGATAATGCTTCATGATAAGACTACCTCGCACAGTGGGCGCGGAGTGCGCAACGGAAAACGAGATGGCATGCAGCATCGACATCGTAATTTGCTAATCACAGAAAAAAACCGGGAGGAAAATAAAATCTCCTCCCGGGTTGAAGTTAGGGGTTGTAGCCCCGAAAGCGTTCGGGGCTGTTAACGAGCGTTGGGCCTTAGTGCCTCTTTTTCTTCGCTGTTTTTTTCTTTGCTGCTTTCTTTTTTTTCTTTGCCATCGACTCTATTCCCCCCTTTCAATCCGCAAAGTGCGGAGATCTGTGAAGAGTTGGGAATGACTTCACTTACACGAGTTCAGTAATCATCACATTTTTTTTGTCAAACGTTTTTCGCGCGAATTTATTAATATTTTTACAAGCTCGCGCGCGATATTTTTTTTTGATGCGCGCGAAATTTTCTCCTTTTCGCCGTTGCGAAAGAAAATTGTTACTTCGTTTTCGTCGCTTTCCATTCCTGAATCTGCGCTGCTCACATCGTTCGCCACGATGATGTCGCAATTTTTTGCGCGTAGTTTTTGTGCCGCGTTTTCTTCGATGTCATTTGTTTCGGCGGCGAAACCGACGAGGAGGAAGTGTCGATCTTTATGTCGGAGTGATGCGAGAATGTCCAGCGTTGGAATAAGATCGAGCGCGAAATGCTCATTGCGCTTCTTAATTTTCGTCGCGGAAACCTCTCGCGGTTTGTAATCGGCCACGGCAGCGCACATCACCAGTACGTCGCATTCGCGGGCGTGGCGATGGACGGCGCTGTACATTTCATCGCCGGTCAAGATCGAAACGAACTGCGCGCCCGGCGGCGGATCGAGATTCACCGGACCGGAAATCAAAGTGACATCGTATCCGGCTGCGAGCGCCGCTTCGGCGATGGCATAGCCCATTTTCCCTGACGAACGATTCGAAATGTAACGAACGGGATCGATCGGCTCGCGAGTTGGGCCGGCCGTGATGAGAAATCTCACGCGATCAAATTATCCTGGCGCGCGAGCAGGAACTCCGCGCGAAACGCGATGTCATTCACCTTCCAAAGCCGCCCAAGGCCTTCGTAGCCGCATGCCAGCATTCCTTCTTCGGGTCCAATAAACTCGACACCGCGGGCTTTTAGTATTTTCACGTTCTCTACTGTCGCAGAGTGTTGCCACATTTTTCCATTCATGGCTGGTGCCAGCAGAGTGGGCGCGCGCGTCGCGAGCGCGATCGCGGCGAGCGGATGCCCAGCCAGGCCATGCGCGAGTTCGGCGATGATGTGAGCCGTGGCGGGCGCGATCACGAGGAGGTTCGCGCGATCGGCGAGCTCGATGTGACCGGGCCGCCAATTTTCCTTCTCATCGTAGAAGGTTGTTGTCACCGGATTTTTCGAAAGCGTCTGCAATGTTAGCGGCGAAATAAAGTCAGTCGCGTCCTGCGTCATCACGACAAAAACTTCGTGGCCTTGTTTGACGAGCAGACTGGCGAGCTCAGCGGATTTATAGGCAGCGATCGAGCCGGTAACTCCGAGCACCACTGACTTTGTTCCGGGCCGAATGCGCACGACTTTTCGTGAGGTC
>JBKOXU010000070.1:0-7259 GCA_046725095.1 Verrucomicrobiota bacterium | reverse complement strand
AGGTTGGAAAGCCAATGCACGCGCGAACCACGGTTTTGCTTCAGCATAGCGCCGACACACCCAGTAATTCGCTGCAACCCCCAAAATCAGCGTGTTAATATCGCGCGGGTCGAGCTCAGCCGCGCGCTCCAGATTCCGCGTAGATTCTTCCCAGTGCCCTTGACGCCTCTGGATGAGACCCGTCAGCCGGAATATCCGCGCATCATTGGGCATGCTCTGGCGGGCAACTTCCAGTTCAGCCAGAGCGCCGTCATAGTCGCGATACCCATGGTAAAGATTCCACCCACGCGCAAGATGCGTTTCACCAGCATCCGGACGAAGGCGAGAGGCCGCCTGCAGGGCTGCTTCCGCTAATGCCAGGCGCGCGGATGTATGGTCGACGCCAAGGAAGTAAAGCCAATCATGTTCCAAGACGAGCTGGAAATAGGCATCGAAAAACGATGGATCATGCGCGACAGCCCGGTTCAACAGGTCGACTGCCTGGAGCTCTTCCGCTGTCCCGGAAGACTGCAGCTCCAGAAGAACTTTGGCGCGCGCGTAAAGATCGAACGCGCTGATGTCTGTCGTCGGGGGACGTTCGATGGCGTTCTTTTCGCGTGGCGAAAGGTTGGCCTGCAACTGTTCGGCAATCGTCTTCGCGATCTCGCTTTGAATCGCAAACACGTCCGCCAGGTCGCGGTCATAAGTCTGTGCCCAGAGATGCCGGTCCGTGCGCGCATCAACCAACTGCGCGTTGACGCGCACCCGATTGCCGGAGCGTTGAACACTTCCTTCCACCACATGCGCGACGCCTAATTGCTGGCCGATCTCGCGCACGTTGCGCGGCACCCCGCTTTTGTATGGCATCACACTTGTCCGGCTGATCACTTTCAGATCGGCCACTTTCGCGAGGTCAGTCAGGATCTCGTCCTGCACGCCATCGGCGAAATAGGCGTTGGCTTTGTCTTCGCTTCGGTTTTCAAATGGAAGCACCGCAATTCCGGTTGCGACGAGTTTTTGGAAGCGTGGATCATTCCGGAGCGGATCGAACATTGGATCGAGCCGGAGCAGCGCGGGAGTGAGCGGCACGCGCCCCCCAGTCAGTGCGCCCTCGGACGGTATCGCGAGTAGTTTCTGTAAGGCGGCGATGGCGCGGTCGGGCTCTCCCATTTGCGCCGCCACCCGCGCGAGGATCTCGATCGAAGTGGCACCACCCCACGGATCCTTCTCGATCGGATTCGCGGCCATGGCCTGTTCGGCCAGAGCCAACGCAGCGGCTTTGTCACCGAGGCCCATATTGGTCAGCGCGAGATCTTCGATGGCCTGATAATTTTCCGCCTGTTCCTCGAGAAAAGGTTCCAGTTCGCTGCGGGCCTGCCGCCAACTTCCTTGGGCGGCAGCATGGTCGCCGGCTACTTCTTGCGCCCAGCCTAACCAAAAGCGCAATTCGCCATTGCCACAGCCCGACGCTAAAACAGGCTTGGCCAGTATTTCCTTCAACCGAGGGATGATTTGCGCAGGGCGGCGCTCCAGGATCGCTTGGTAAACTTGTACTTGCAACGCCAAGGGGTCGTCCGCGGCCGGGTGGAGCGGAGCGAGGAGCGCGGTAGCACGCGGCAGGTCGCCCTCGGCTTGTGCGATAGACGCCTTTAACGCGAGGGTATCCACGTCGTCCGGTGTGATAGCGAGAGCCTGATCAAGCTTTCGCAGCGCTTCGGGGAAACGACGAAGGTGGAAATAGGTAACCGCGTGCTGGAAGAGCAGCTCGACGTTGTGCGGGTCGAGCCGCTCGGCTTCGTTGAAGTACGACTCGCTCCGGTCCCAGTGACCTCGCCTTCGCTCCAGAAACGCCAGCGATTCAAGAAGCCGGCTGCTATTCGGCAGGAGCTGACGTGCCTGCTCAAAGTAACGCACCGCAGTGTCGTAATCCTTCAGGCAGGAGTAGTGGTAATATCCCTTGGCGTGCAGCGCTTCGCCGAGATTGGGTTGAAGAGTGAGGGCGGTTTCGGCTGCCTGCCGCGCCTCTTCGCGGAGGGCGACCGTTGGGTGAAGAGTCGCGCGGTAGCCGACCGCATCAACGACTGACAGCAGCGCCCAACCAAGCGCGAACTTCGGGTCCAAGCGCACCGCTTCTCTGAGATATTTCTGTGCGGCAAGTGTGTCGGCGGGCCCGCTTTGCGTTTTAAGTGTATAAGCCAGCCCGCGCAGGTAGGCATCGTAAGCTTCGGGATTGTCCGTCGGTTTAGCGGCGATCACTTGTTCTTCGTGACTGCTGATGTGCGCTCGCAACTGATCGGCGATGCTTTTGGCGACTTCACTCTCGACCGAAAGGATATCGGTCAGTTTGCGATCAAACGTATCGGCCCAAAGATGGGAACCATTGGCAGCCTTGATCAGCTGCACGTTCACGCGCACGGCGTCGCCGCTTTTCTGCACGCTTCCTTCCAGGATATGGGAAACGCCGAGTTGCCTGGCGATCTTGGGCAGGTTTTCAGGCGCGCTTTTGTAATGCTGTGTGGATGTGCGCGCGATCACCTTTAGATCAGCAATCTTGGATAAGCGCGTCAGAATCTCATCCTGGATGGCGTCGGCAAAATAAGCGTTGGCTTTTTCTTCACTTCGGTTTTCAAATGGAAGCACCGCGATTCCGGTTGTGACTGGTTGCTGGACAAGGTCGCTCTTCCAGATCATTGCACCAACCACCGCAACGAGAGCGGCCAGTGATGCCACCAGCCCCGCAGTAGTTGGATTCCGTCGCACCCATTTCCCTCCTCGCGTCAAAATTCCAGTGTGCCGGGCGCGGATCGGCTCATGCTTTAGCCAGCGTTCAAGATCTTCGGCCAGCGCGAGAGCGGAGGGATAGCGGCGCGGCGGATCTTTCTCGAGACACTTCAGACAAATCGTTGCCAGATCGCGATCTACTTTTGGATTTAAGAGGCGCGGCTGCCGCGGCTCGGTGTCCAGCAGTAGCTTGATAGTCTCGTAGGTTGTGCCGCCTGCGAACGGTGGGTGACCGGTCAGCAGTTGGTAAAACACCGCGCCAAGACCGTAAACGTCTGTAGCGCTACTGACGTCCGCGTTGTTACCCACGGCTTGTTCTGGCGCCATGTAACTGGGCGTGCCAAGCACTTCCATCGTGCGCGTGACCGTGCTCTCTGTCTCGACCAGTCGCGCCAGCCCAAAGTCCGTGAGGTGCGGCTCGCCTTTTTGATCAAGCAGGATGTTCCCCGGTTTGATGTCGCGATGAAGAATGTGGTGCTCGTGAGCGTAATGAACAGTGCGCGCCACTTTGGCGATTAATTCCGCGGCGCGCCGAGGCGGCGTTGCTTCGCGCTTGGCAACTGCATCGAGTTGTCCTCCTTCGACGAATTTCATGCTGAAGTAGCACGAGCCATCGCGCTCGCCGACTTCGTGGATTGGAACGATACCGGGATGCTCTAAACTGGCTGCTGCTTCGGCTTCGCGGCGGAATCGCTTCAGGTGGGCTTCGGTGGCCCAATGGCCCAGACCGATTACTTTGAGAGCTACTGTGCGGTTTAGACTTTTCTGATGGGCACGATAAACTACGCCCTGACCGCCGCGGCCGATTTCCTCCAGCAATTCATAGTCGCCAAAATCGGCCAGCGTCTTTGTCGGACGCGGAGCCTTTTTAACATGAGGCGCAGCATTGGTACCACTCGATGCAACATTTTCGACGGGGCCGCAGTCGTCGCCAGTGGCTACAGATGAACGCGCGAGCAGATCAAGGCCTGTCTCAAACAGGCAAGCTGTGCAAAGTCCTTCCGGCGCGTCGGCGCGGATTTCCGCTCCGCACTTTCGACAAACTCTGAGTACGCGGCTCATTACAGGAGAGTCGTCCATGCGCTCTCCATCTTGTACTGCGCGGAATTCTATCATACCTTACGTCCGCAACACGGAAATTAGATGGCGCAGCTCATCTTCGATATCGCTGGCAATGGCAACAGTGTGGCTAATTTCCTCGCGCAACAAGACCTGATAACGGTGGCGAAACCGATGGAGGGCCTGCCAAACTGCATTCTCCGTCGTACCCAACTGCGCAGCGATCTCCGCGCGGGACGGCGCTCCCGGTTCGTCCAGTAGCAATTGTTTTAGCCAATCAAATAACGTGGCGTTGCCGGCAGTGCGGTATTCGTCCTTTAATCGCCGCAATACCTGCTCCATGAGGGTCGAGGCCCAGCGGCGCTCATAAAGCCGGTCCGCGCTGAGATGGTCTGCCGGTTCCATCTCGATTCGCTCCTTCGCGCTGAGTTCTTCCAGCGGCACCAGCCGTTGTCCTTTGCCTCGCTTGATTGCCATCGCACGGCGGTGCTCGCTGGCGAGGAAATGTTTGACTGCGGTCAGCAGATAAGAACGCAAGCGTCCTTTCTCCCTGCGAACAGCACCCAGGTCGCGGCGTTCCAGCAGCAGTGCAAAAAAACCCTGAGTAAGATCTTTCGCTTCCTCGGTTCCGATACCCTGCCGCCTGATGAAGCTGTGAACCGGTCGCCAATAAGTGCGGCAAAGTTTTTCGAGCGCTTCTTGTGCTGCTGATGATTCACCTTGCGCAGTTAACACCACGCTCCAATGCGTGGTGGCAAATGCAACGGCACCATTTTGAGTGCTTTGACCAGTCGCGCTCCCCGATGCTCCGTCAGCGACCGCAGGCATGATGCGATACAAGCAAAAAATCGCACGGAAATCAAGCCTGCATATCTTGGACCGGGCAGTGGAGAGCGAAGGGGAACTCTTTAAAGCCGAGTGAAAGCTGCAGCCATCGCGCAATGCGCGCGCGATTGTCGCCTCCGAAGTCGCCGTTCGCCGAGCGAAGCAGCTACAGCAAATTTCTTCGTGTTCTTCGTGAGCTTCGTGGTTAATTTTCACCGCCCTTGATGAAAGAAGAACGCAAAACTCTAGATGAGCGAGCGCAAATGACCGACCTTGAGCGTCTTCGTCATTCGGCGTCGCACGTACTTCCTTCTTGTCATTCCGAGCGGAGCGAAGCGGAGTCGAGGAATCTCTCGATTTATGTCTGACGAACGAAAAACTCCTGAGATGCGTGAGCAGATGACAGACCTTGAACGTCTTCGCCATTCGGCGTCCCACGTACTTGCGACGGCGATCTTGAAACTCTGGCCGGAAGCGCAGTTCGCTGCCGGGCCGCCGGTCGAGAACGGTTTTTATTACGATGTCGATCTTCCGCACCGCATCTCGCCCGACGATTTCGAGAAAATCGAAGCGGAGATGAAGAAGGAAATCAAAGCGAATCATTCGTTCGAGCGCATGGAAGTGTCGCGCGATGAAGCGCTCGAGCTTGGAAAGAAAGGGCGTCTTGCCGCGTTAAGAGAACGACCCGAGCCGAGCAAGTTCAAGATCGGCATTATCGAAAACATTCCAGCCGACGAGAGAATCTCACTCTATCGCAACGGCGATTTCATCGATCTTTGCGCAGGTCCCCACGTCATGCGCACGGGAAACATCGGCGCGTTCAAACTTACGAATGTCGCGAGCGCTTATTACAAAGGCGACGAAAAGAATCCGCAGTTACAGCGCATTTACGGCACCGCGTTCAAAACCAAAAAAGAACTCGATGATTACTTCGCGATGCTCGAAGAAGCGAAGAAGCGCGACCATCGCAAGCTCGGGAAAGAGCTCGAGCTTTTCGTTTTCGACGACGACGTCGGTCCTGGGCTTCCGATGTTTCTGCCACGAGGCGCCGTAATTGCCGACGAATTAGAAAAGCTCGCGAAAGAAACTGAGTTCGCCGCTGGCTATCAACGCGTCCGCACTCCGCATATTGCTCGCGAAAGCATGTACAAAAAGAGCGGTCACCTTCCCTACTATGCCGAGTCGATGTTCCCGCCGATGCACGTAACACAGGCTTCCAGCCTGTCAGGTCAAGCAGGCTTCCAGCCTGCTGAGGTCGAGCCGACAGGCACGATGCCCGCCGAAACAGATCAGGCTGGAAGCCTGAGTTACGACCGCTACTACCTCAAGGCCATGAACTGCCCGCATCACCACAAATTATTTGCAGCCGTCCCGCGGAGCTACCGGGATCTGCCGCTTCGCTTCGCGGAGTACGGGACCTGTTATCGCTATGAGCAGAGTGGCGAGTTGTTCGGGCTTATGCGGGTGCGCTCGCTGCAGATGAATGATGCCCACCTCTACATGACACCGGAGCAATTCGAGGCGGAGTTCAACGCAGTGAACGAGATGTATGTGAATTATTTCAAGCTATTCGGGATCGACAAATATCTGATGCGTTTCTCGACGCACGACCCCGCAAAGCTCGGTCAAAAATTCGTGGACGAACCGGAGCTTTGGAAAAAAACCGAAGAGATGACACGCAACGTTCTAAAGAATTCCGGAATCAATTACGTCGAAGTGCCAAATGAAGCCGCGTTTTACGGACCGAAGATCGACGTGCAGGCCTGGAGCGTGATTGGGCGAGAGTTTTCCATCGCGACCAATCAAGTCGATTTCGCGCAACCACGGAGTTTTGATCTTCGCTACAAAGATCGCGATAACATCGACAAGATCCCGATCTGTATTCATCGCGCGCCGCTCGGCACGCACGAACGTTTTATCGGATTCTTGATCGAGCATTACGCCGGCAACTTCCCGCTCTGGTTGTCTCCCGAGCAGGTGCGCATTCTTACAATCGGCGATGAACCCAAGTTAATCGATTACGCGCGGTCGATTTTGAACGAACTGCGCGCGCATCAAGTCCGCGCGGAAATCGACGAAAGCTCCGACAACATCAACGGCAAAATCCAGCGCGCCGAACAAATGAAAGTGCACACCATGTTTGTGATCGGAAAGCGCGACATGGACGCAGACGCGGTCAGCGTCCGCGTCCACGGCAAGGGCAATCTTGGCGCTAAACCGCGCGTGGACGCCATCGCCGAAATTCTCACGGCCATACGTCAACGAAGTGCGTAACTATTTCAAAACGTTTTTCGGCAAAAAAGAAACCGAAGCTGCTAAAGCAACGCCGTCTGTTTCGACCGATCCGTCAAAGATCCTAATCTCATCCAAGTCTTCGATAGTTACGGTCGCGAGATTTTCATCACTCGCGAGGAGTGGCGGGATAACGTGCTGCCTGGAACAATCGAGAAGGCGTGGAACAACCCCGATGAGCTTTACGGCGTTATTTCTCAGCGTTGAGCGATGGTCTCCGCTCTGATGTGGTCGATGCCGCGAAACAACTTTACAAGGTCGATCCAGACCGATCTCGCGGAACATGCGTGTGGGCGATCGTGCTCAGGGAAGAAGGCAGGTTG
>JBKOXU010000122.1:0-13881 GCA_046725095.1 Verrucomicrobiota bacterium | reverse complement strand
GAATCATTGCTGTCATCCGTTGGAATCGCCAGCCGTAGACCGTTTTTGCTGATCACCGAGACACTCTTTATCGCTGCCGCTCTTCTCGCAATTTATGCCGGCTGGATGCAACTGCGGACGCGCTCGCGCGTGGACCGGGTTAAGACGTTGTATGAGCGTTTTTGTCGGAAGGCTGCCCGGCTCGGTGTGCGGCGCAATCCGTGGGAGGGCCCATCAGATTTCTCAAAGCGCGCCGCTCAATTATTGCCGAAAGAATCCGAGCGCATTCGACAGATCTCGAATACTTACATTGCGTTACGTTACTCGCCCGAATCCGCCGCCCTCGTCCTCAACCGATTCGCAAAAGAAGTAAATCAGTTTGCTGCGCGCACATCCGTTGATAGCTGATAGCTGATCATCGTCCGATTCCCGAAGCAGGTGGACACCATGCAAGGATGTCGCCGGCAACCTCGGCACTAATTTCCGACGCGCGATTGCACAGGCGCGTAAACGCCAGCCGGCATGCGATTCACCAAAGGAGATGAGGTTACCGGCGAACGAAGTTCACACCCAAACACAAGTACTCGATGACTCACGCGAGTCTGAGAAGGTTACCTCCGGCGCCCGTCTTCGCATCGCCGAGCTCTTACAGAAACCGTTCGATGTGCGTTCGGTTGCGCTCACCGGACTCTTCATCCTCGGGGTTTTGTACGCGATGTATTTTACGCGCTCAGTCCTGCTGCCGATCGTGCTGGCATGGCTGCTGAGTTATTTGCTCCGGCCTGTCGTTCGCGCTCTGGCGCTGCTAAAAATTCCATCGTTAATCAGCTCGGCGCTCGTGCTGATTTCGCTCCTCGCGCTTGTTACATACGGCATTTCATCGCTGGTGGCGCCTTTCGCCGGGTGGCTGCAAAAAGCTCCGACTGGGTTCGAAGAGCTTCAACACAAGCTAATGCCAGTAAAGCAATCGCTGGCACAGGTGGCACAAGCGAGCGGCCAAATCGAGAAGCTCGCCGCTCCTGAATCGCAAACCGCGCCCAAAGTCGAAGTGCAGCATCATCCTATTACCGATATGCTTTTCGTGCACACGCCGGAATTCATCGCGAGCGCGGTCCTGCTGCTGGTCCTGCTCTATTTCCTTCTCGCCTTTGATGGCGTGTTCATGAGCAAGTTGATCAAACTCTTGCCGACGTTGTCTGACAAAAAGCGCGCTGTTTCGATTGTGGGTGATATCGAATCGCACGTCTCGCGTTACCTGGTCACCGTTACGCTTATCAACATCTGCCTGGGCGTCGCGGTCGGGACTACGGTTGGCCTCCTGGGATTGCAAAACCCCGTCATGTGGGGCGCAATGGTCGCAGTCTTGAATTTCGTGCCGTATCTCGGCGCGCTCACTGGCATCGTTTGCATGACAGTCGGCGCCGTGTTGAGCTTCGACAGTTTCGGTTACGCCCTCATTTTTCCTGCGGTCTACCTGGGTTACGGAATACTGGAAGGAAGCTTTATTACTCCCTGGGTGATGGGCCGGTCTCTCACCCTCAACCCGGTGATCATTTTACTTTCACTTACTTTCTGGGGGTGGATGTGGGGAATCGTCGGAATAATTTTGGCTGTCCCGATTCTCGCTGCATTTAAGATTTTCTGCGCACACGTCAAGCCGATGGAACCTATCGCCGAATTCCTCAGCTAAACTTAGGCAACACGAGAAGATGCTGCGCGAGATTTTCGCTGGGCGCGCAATCCTCTCAAAAATTCCCTTCAATCCCGCTTCAAAATTTTCATCGCCGCATTGTGTCCGGGAATACCGCTGACTGCGCCGCCGCGAAGCGCACTTGAGCCGCAGAAAAACACATTTTCATATTCCGTTTCGACGCCCCACGCGCCGACCTGTTTTCTTGTTTCGGCAAAAGGAAACGTCGGAGCGTCTTGGAAGATGTTGCCGTGGTACATCCCAAGTGCATCCTCAATATCGACCGGAGTTTTGCTTTCAATGCAGGGACTGCCATCACGCGCGACTGCAAAACAATCTTCGAGCGGTTCTTCCAGCCACTGATTCAGGCCTTCGATGAATTTCTTTTCCGCGAGTTCCCTCATCGTCCTGTTGTCGCGCGCAAATAACCCCCAAGGCGTATCGAGCCCGAACAATGTCATCGTGTGGAAGCCTTTTTCGCGTAATTCCGGCGCCAGAATGCTGTTGTCCGTGAGCGTGTGGCAATAAAGCTCACACGGAATTTTCTTCGGTAACCGGCTCTCCGCCGCCTGCTGATAGCTGATATTCATTTGCTCGTACCCTTCGTCGCAATGAAACGTCCCGCAGAACGCTTCGGTCGCCGCGTAATGCGCGGCCTTTAGCTTGGGCAACCGGCGCAGGAGCATGTTCATTTTAAACACGGACCCCTCGTCCTCGGCTTCCGGTTGATATAGTTTGCCGACAAACTTCGCGAGCACGTTCCGGCCAAAATTCACCAGAAGATAGCGCGCTTTCACCGTCTCCGAATGCGGGGCGAACGTCCTGCCTCCAGGGGCTTCCATGTCAAATTCAACTGTTTTTTCCTCTCCTTTCACGTCGAGCGCGCGAACATCAACGTTCGTTAACAATTCGGCACCGGCTTTGCGTGCCGCCTGTTCCAACTCACGGGCCACCTCCCCCATTCCACCCGCCGGCACCTTCCATTCACCTGTCTTGTTGCCGATGAGGTGGTAAAGAAAACAGCGGTTTTGCACGAGCGATGGATCGTGTGGGTGGGTCAAGACGCCGATCTTGGCGTCGGTAAACACGAGGCCGCGCACCAAATCATTTTGCAGATAACGTTCGATCGCGCGCCCGATAGGTTCCTCCGCTAGACTGCGCCACGCTTCCCGTGAAACATCATCAACATTGAAGCGGCGCTGGAGCTCCTCCTTGGCAACAAGCGGCTCCAGCATCGTGTCCCAGACCTGTTCGGCAAACACCCGCGAGAGATTGTAAAATTTCTTCATCTGTTCGTGCTCGCTGTAATTCCCGGTCAGATCGAACATCGACCGGCGACTCAGCTCTTCGGAGAGGTTGCTCAGGAGCAGGCCGTTATGGCGGCCATTTTGGATATAGGGCGTAAACGAAGCGGTCGCGCGTCGACGCAGCTCGAGGTTCAATCCAAGATCGCGAATGATTTTCTCCGGAAAGAGACTAACCAGATACGAATAGCGCGACAACCGCGCGTCGTAATCGGGAAAGACTTTCTGCGAAGTTGTTGCTCCGCCGATGTAATCGTTCTTCTCCAGAAGAAGAACACTCAACCCGGTGCGGCCCAGATAACTCGCCGCCACCAGCCCGTTATGTCCGGCTCCTAAAATGACAACGTCGTATTTGCTCTTGATCGTGCTCATGCTCGTAATCGAAATCGGCTAAGGAAGGGGAAACGTTCAACGCTCAACATTGAACGCTCAACTCTCAACCTCGAATTTGTCTTCCCATCAAACATCGCGCTTCAAACATCAAATCCGCACCGATGCGAGGTACAAGATCGTGGGCGAGATTCATTTTCTTTCTCGCCCAAACCATTGTCATCAGCTTCCTATTTTTTCGTACGCTTGTGTAAGTGCAAAGGGCGCACGTTACCGTTTGCCTGCGAATAGAATTTTGGAGGTAGCATCGCAAATGAGGACAGTCGCACTGCCCGATGGCGAACGCGTCCCGGCGCTGGGCCAAGGCACCTGGCGCATGGGCGAGAAGAAAAAGGCGCACGCGGATGAGGTCGCAGCGTTGCGTGTGGGCATCGATCTCGGGATGAGTTTGATCGATACCGCGGAAATGTACGGCGAAGGCGGCGCGGAAAAAGTCGTGGCTGACGCGATTGCCGATCAGCGCGACCGCGTGTTCGTCGTCACGAAAGTGTATCCGCACAATGCTTCGCGCACGGAATTGCCGAAAGCATGCGCGCGCAGTCTCAAACGTCTGCGCACTGATGCGATCGATCTTTACCTGTTGCACTGGCGAGAGAAAAAAACGCGGCTCGCCGAAACAGTGGAAGCATTCGAGAAACTTCGGTCCGACGGAAAGATCCGGCGCTGGGGCGTTTCAAATTTCGATCTCGATGACATGAAAGAGTTGTTCGACATCTGCAGGCGATTGGGGTCGATCGCCCCTACCACTAATCAGGTGCTCTACAATCTCGAGAACCGCGAGATCGAATCCGGCCTGCTGCGTTTTCTTACTTCAAACATCAATCCTCAAACATCACACATCCCCATTATGGCTTACTCTCCGGTCGGCCACGGCCGCGGTTTACTCGACAACATGATGTTGAAGAAGATCGCCAAGCACCATGACGCGACGGCGGCCCAGATCGCGCTTGCATGGGTGCTGCGGGAACCAGGCGTCATTGCCATCCCGAAAGCCAGCGACAAAACACATGTCCGCGATAACGCGCGGTCGATCGAGATCAAGCTGACCAAAGAAGATCTCGCTGCTCTCGATCGGGAATTTCCACCGCCCAAGTCCAAAAAATCATTGCCGATGCTGTGACTGGAATCTCGGTGCTGGAAACAGTGGATCAGAATAAACTTGACACAAAAACCCGCCAAAGGCCTATAAGCGAGCCTGGTTTATCGAAGGGAGGGCTCAATAAGCACGGTTCTTCGAGGTTCGCTTTTCGTAGCGTGCATCGGCGCGATAAATCTTGCGTCGAGTATCCCCGCCAATGGCGACGTCGTGACCGACTGGAACACCGCTGCCCTCGATGCCATTCGTGCCGGCAGCACAGCACCGCCGATCGCCTCCCGCGGTCTTGCTATTCTTCACATCTCAATCTACGACGCGGTTAACGGCATTGCCCGCACGCACGAACCTTACCTGGTGCCAAGCGCAGTGTCGGCCAGTGCGTCGCGCGAAGCTGCTGCCAGTGCCGCCGCGCATGAAACGCTCATCAATTTATTCCCAGCCAGCACGCCCAGCTTCGATGCGCTTCATGCCGCAATTCTTGGCGCAATCCCTGACGGACCGCAGAAGACCGCTGGTATCGCTTGGGGCGAATTTGTCGCCGACCAAATCCTCGCCGCGCGTTCCAATGACGGTTCCAATGCTGTCGTCCCGCCACCCGGCGGCAGCGGCCCTGGCGTGTGGATACCGACTCCTCCAGACTTTCTTCCTTACTTGCTGCCCCAATGGGGCTTCGTCATGCCATTTGCAATGAACAGCAGCTCCCAGTTCCGCCCGCCAGGTCCGCCGGCCCTCGACAGCGAGCAGTACGCGGCGGATTATAACGAGGTCAAGGAACTGGGCGCGGCTGCTGGCTCGACGCGCACGGAAGAACAGACCGAGATCGCCTTGTTCTGGGCCGATGGCGGCGGCACGGAGACGCCTCCCGGCCACTGGAACAGCATTGCGCAAATTATTGCCGCAGCACAAGGCAACACGCTGGAAGAAAACGCAAGGTTGTTTGCTCTGTTGAACATCGCCATGGCCGACGCTGCCATTTGCGCCTGGGATGCCAAGTACGAGTTTCACTTCTGGCGCCCGGTTACTGCGATTGCCTTCGCCGAACCAGAACTGAACTGGATGTCATTCATCGTAACACCACCCTTCCCTGATTACGTCTCCGGCCACAGCACGTTCAGCGCCGCGGCCGCAACCGTGCTCCCACTGTTTTACGGCACAGACGATCTACCCTTCACCACGGGCTCAGATTCTCTGCCCGATGTGTACCGCAGCTTTTCAACCTGCCTCGATGCAGCGGAGGAAGCGGCCGTGAGCAGGCTATACGGGGGCATTCACTTCCGATTTGCAAGCGAAGATGGCTTGCAAGCAGGCATCAGCATCGGCGACTGGACCTTTACCAATTATCTGCGGCCCAGGGGCAATCGCCGGCGGTAATAGACCATTCGAAAGATAAGCGCCCCCGACATTAAGGCGTCATTCGGCAGTTACGGGAAGGCGCTAATCATTACGGTATATCCCGACGGAGAAGTTGTGGGTTGCGATGTGGCGCACGAAGCCCACCAGAAAAAACCGTTCAGCTCGGCCGGTTCGGTCAAGATGAGCGATTTCAAAATCGAAAACGGCCAGGTTCAAGGAAAGATTTCGACCGGCGGCCAGAAAGAGACATTCGGCCAAACCTGGGAAGTAGATCTGGCGTTTAAAACGAAAGCCCCTAGCAAATTCTCGATTGGAATTTCTCCGCGGAGTACATTGCCGTCTTGTGGCCAATCAATCGTAAGCCACTCAGGCTTATTTGCCGGCAGCTACATCTAAAAAAACATTGACGGCAGATCAAAGTCCGGTCTTCATCGGCGCATGAAAACAAAAACTACTGGATTGATTTTGGCATTTTGCTTTTTGGCAGCCGCAGCGTGTTTCGCTGCCGACCCCCAGATGGGCACTTGGAAGCTGAACGAGAGCAAATCAAAATTCGCGCCGGGAAGACCGAAGAACACCATGGTCGTCTATAAGGACGCTACCGGGGGCAAAGTAAAGATCACGACCGATGGCATCGACGCGAACCGTAACCCCACGCACAGCGAGTGGACCGGCAAATTCGACGGAAGAGAGTATCCCGTCACCGGCGATCCGAATGCAGACATGCGCTCCTACACAAAGGTCGATGATCGGACACTGGATTTCACCGCTAAAAAAGGTGGAAAGCTCACTGTCACTGGTCGTGTTGTTGTGGCGGCGGATGGCAAAAGCCGCACTGTTACTACGACTGGAACAACCGGAACTTCGCAGCCGGCTGGCCGCGCTTGGCAGAGAGGCGATTTTCTCGAGAGACAGCAGGGCAAGAAGTTCAAGAACGTCGCGGTCTACGACAAGCAGTAAGCAGACTGGTCTGAGAGGTGCACGGATACTGTAGTAGCAGCCGTGCTTGCCAAGGCGTAGCCTCGTCGCAAAGGCCGATCGCCTGCGTCTGATAAACGCGATCGGGCCGGGGGGTCCCCGCCCTTCTGGAGTCGACGCTGCCGGGCTCTCAACTAGCAACTCGCGACTTGCTTTTCACTGTGATCGTCAGCCGCTGGTTTTCGCTTGCGCGACGTAGCGCCTAACCTCTTCAACATCGGCCCCGAGAACGGTGCCGACGAGGCGGCCGCTGCGATTGTAAATGTTGACCTGCGGAATCGAGCGAATGTTGTATTGCTTCACCACCGCCGTTTTCCAATTGACGATGTCGATCTTGCGCAGCGCAATCTCCGGATCGGTTCTTGCCATTTGCTCGAGGCTTGGCGAGATGTGTCTGCACGGGCCGCACCAGTCCGCGTAAAAATCAACGACGGTCACGTTGCCGAGCGCGAGATGTTTGGTGATGTCGACCGACGCGCCGTGAGAGATCACGTTGACCTGTTGACCGCGACCAGCAACGACCGCAGGAGGCGCCGGTTCCTTAGCCTGCTGGTTTTCGGCCGGTTCTTGTCCGGTCCAATATCTGTTTTTTTTCTCGGCCAGTTTCCGTCGTAATTCCGCCTGCTGCGTTTGGAATGCCGTCTGACTGGCAGTTTGCTCGGCCGAATAGGCGGCGGCCTGCGCAGCATCGTAGTGAAAACGGTCCTGAACCTCTTTGGGCAAATCGGTAAAATAAACTTTCGAGATTCCCGATTTGCTGATGAGCACGATGCCGTCGGGTTCGACTCGGCTGACCTTGACGTCCTTGTATTCTTTCCCATCAATCGCTTTGAAATCGTCAGGAAGGGCAACGGACGCGAAACATAGAATTAAAAAAGGCAGAATCTTCATCTTGCTTATCTCTGCGAACGATTGCCGGCGCGAGGATTTTTGCCCGCTCATAAAGCGCGATACAAGACAAAAGGAGGCGGAAGTTGTCGCTTTTGTGTACCGATATCCTTCCAATCTTTTTCGCTTCTTAATTTCTTTCGCGCTCGATCGCGAACCACGCCGGATTGAGGTGCGCGAGAGGCTTTTTCAACTTTTCCAGCTCTGCGGCAGGACCGTGCACTTCCACCCGAGTTAGATCGCTCATCGTGAGCATTTCCGCCAGCAAATCGCCGACGTTGTCGAGGTGCTCGAGAACGCCTTCGGCGTCGGTATAGGCTTCACGGCAGAGAATTTCGTCGCCGTTAACAGTAAACCCGTAGAAAAGATTCTTTTTCTCGGTTTCGGTTTTCTCGACAAAACGCGAGAACCCGGCCTTAACCGCCTCCAGTTTCCCCGGATGCACTTTGAAATAGGGATGCAGGCTGACGAAAGTTGAAAGAGTGCTCATGATCCGAATTTAAACTTCTCGACGAGCATTCCGAGTGAAATAATGACCTCAAAGGTCTGGGCGAACAGTTTGGAGCGCGCCACGGTGCCAAGGAGAACCCCGAGAGCCGTAGCAGAAAACAGATAGACAACGGTGCCGAGCAGAAAAAGCGGAATCGATCCGGCAATCGGAACCCGCAACTTGTAGCGACCCTTAACCGTGCCGCCTGTTTCGATCTGCCCGATTTTTCTGGACACAGAAAAATAAAACTTAATAATTTTGTCAATTTATGGCAGAACACCAAAACATGAATGCAAAGATCTTCTTTCGCGAACTCAAACGGCGCAATGTTCTCAAAGTTGCGACTGCTTACGCCGTGATCGCATGGCTGGTGGTTGAGGCGATGTCGCTTTTGCTCTTCGGCCATGAAGAGCGGAGCTCCGCAATGACAGGGGTGATGGTATTCGTGGCGATTGGCTTTGGCGTAATCCTCTATATCTCCTGGGCGTTCGAAGCGACACCGGAGGGGATGAAACGCACCGCGAACGTTCCACCGGACGCCGTCCTCCCTTCGTGGAGCCCGCGGAAGTTTGCCGCTTTCGTTATTTTGGTCGCCGCGCTCGCGGCCAGTTTGCTCGTGTTCGATCTTGCCCGGAGCCGAACCAAGCCGGCTACGCCTCAGGCAAGCGTCGCGCCGTAGTTTAGGCGTCTCGCTATGCGACGCTCTTCCTTCTTCCTTCCTCCTTCTCCGTTCTTACTTTCTCACGTGCTCTATCGTAAGCCGCCACGATGCATGTTTCAGAGACGTTTTGGTTTTGAAGTTTCGCGCTGCGAGCGCCGTAGCCGCGTAGACGGAACAAAAGCGCACACCACTCGAAAGGCTCAGCTCGACAAGTCCGTCATGGCCTGTGCTGGACCGAGTACTCAAGCGAAATAATTCCAGTCTTTTTGTACACCCGATGCTTCATCAGCTTCAGTCCTGTTCGTGTGGCCAACGAGGGGAGCAGCGGAATTCCGTCGCCGAGAAGAATCGGAACGATTGCCACTTCGACCGTATCAACCAGGCCAGCAGCGAGAAGACTCCGAAAAAGTGAGCCGCCTCCGAAAAGCCAAATATCCTTTCCGCGCCTGGCGCGCAGAGCTGCCACTGTCTCCTCGGCCTTGTCGCCAAGGATCGTCACGTTCGGATATTTTCGTTGCTCGAGCGTGCGAGAAAAAACGAAGGTCTCCATGCCGGAAACCGGTCCTTGTCCCATTTTTTCCATGGCTGCGAAAGTTCGGCGTCCCATAAGGACGGTATCGAACGGTTTAAAAAGCGCTTCGAAATCCGTCTCGGGATCGATGATGATCCAATCGGCTTCGCCCTTGGGACCGGCAATGTAACCGTCCAAGCTTGCCGCTACTGCGTAACGAATCTTCTTCATTCGCTCTGGCGCGGCCTGGCTGCGCTCCGCGCGCACGGTTAAATACCCAAAGCAGACAAAAACCCGGTGTATTCAGTCACAAAAGAGACCAGCTCCGGATGCGACGCCTCAAAGTTTTCCACGGATCGTTTCAATTCGTGCGAAAGTCTCTTGCTCCGTTCCGGTTTTTTCTCGGCGCGAATCGTTTCCTGGGCCGAAGCCTCCACAAGACGGGCTATGCTCCTGGCATGCTCTCGATGAGTCTGCGAAACCTCGCCGATAGCCGACTTGAGCTTCGACAGCAAGTCGAGTAACTCGGCTTTCTTATCGGCCGGAATATTTCCAGCAGACTCAATAGCTGCTTTGGTCTTCTCGATGTGCTCGTCAGTCATCTATGCAACCCCCTTGTCCCCTCGCGCGGTCTCGCCTTTAGATCGCAGGGCCAGGCGATCCCGGATTACAGCGAGAGTTTTGTCGCGTTATAGAGGGCGATCAAGACAAAAACGAAACCCAAATAAACACGCGTTATCATCCCCGGCGTAGCATTGGCAAAGGTGTTGAATCATCTTGGCGCGACGAGTGTTATCCGGGTGCCACGCCCGGGAGTGCTCTCGATCTGCAACTCGCCTTCGAAGCTGGTCACCCGGTCACGAATGTAAAAAAGGCCGAGCCCTCCTGGTGCAGTTTGCCGGGAATCAAGCGTGGCGGGATCGAAGCCCGGGCCCCGATCGGCCACGACGATGTGGACGTTACGCTGCCCCGCATGCGTCATCATGATGTGGACTGGGCTGCCACGCCCGTGCTTTACAGCGTTGAGTAACAGCTCACGCACCGCTCGGAACAGGAAGACACGTATATCGGCGGCTGTCGGGTTCGCTGAAGAGTCGGCTTCCACGGTGACTTCAACATTGTGATATTTCCGCGTTTGGGCGGCGAGCCACTGGAGCGCCGCAGCTAGACCTGACTCATGCAGAACGGGGGGAGATAGCTCCACGCTGAGGGACCGCGTTAAATTGAACGACTGCTCGAGCATCTTCTCAATCTCCTGTATCATCCCACTCCGCTCGGTAGCGTTTTTGGCTTTGCCCAGCGCGCGAAGGTACAGCCGCGCCCCCATTAACACCTGCTGAACATCATCATGCAACACCTGGGCAATACGCTGGCGCTCTCGCTCCTCAGCAAGGGATAACTCAGCGGAGAGGAGCCGTAGTTTTTCTGCGCGTTCGACCGCTTCGGCACTGCGCTGGGCGACTCGCTGCTCGAGCGTTTGGTTTAAGTTCGCGAGCTGAGTGACGAGATCCCGCACGTGATATTGCCGCCGGCGAGAACGTAAGGCAACCTGCACCGAGCGCATCAGCGTAAGACCGCTAACGGGCCGCTCCAGCAAGGTCACACTTCCGGCAGCCGCAGCCGCCAAATTCAGTAATCCTGCCCGGCGCGATTCGCCGCCGCTTGTGAGAATGATGAGCGGTAATTCGGACCAAGGGGACTGTGCTTTTAGTAGGTCCAAAAGAAGGGAACCTTGTGTTGATTCCAGGGCTTCCTCCGTAAGCAGGAGCGCACCCGCGCCATCCGTGATTTGCCGGGAACATTCATCCAGTCCCTGGCAAATTTTTGTTTCCAAACCCTCGGCGTCCAGTAAATCGGCCATGGCCACGGCATCCTGTCCGACAGGCGCAATGATAATCACGCGCTCACTTTTGTGCATTCGCGACGCGCGTGGGAGTTTGCCGCGAGCCGCATGCTTCACGAACGGACCCCGTCTCCTGCGCTCAATTGGAATCGAAGTTGTCCGCGATTGCATCGGCGCGTGTCAGCTACGCTTCAGCATGTCCTTTTCACGGCCACGAAAAGCAGGTACGCCGGTCAGCACGCCTTGAAACTGTTTTAGCGGCTCGCCGACGACGATGCCTTTGCCCGACATCAATTTGAATTCGCGGATCGTTTTTTCGTGGCGGCCACTGCGCTTCTTAACCACCGCAATAGCTTGTTTGACTTCCCCGTAAGCTTCGAAATATCGCAGGCTTACCACGGTATCGGAAAGATAACTGAGGTCCACGGGCGCGTCGGCGGAGGCAACCAATCCGTGCTGGGCTAAGATGAGGATCGTGATTACACCCTGCTGGTTGAGATAAGAGCTGAGTTCGTGCAACTGGTTGTAGAGATACTTTTCGCCCGGCATGGCGTTGAGATAACCGTTGAGGCTGTCAATCGCGACGAGTTTGCAGCCCGCCTCGACGCCGCGCAGAATACGACTGGCAAATTCGCCGGGAGAAAGTTCAGCAGGATCAACCTGCTGCACGGTGATCGTCCCGCTTTCGATGCCTTTTTCCACGTCGAATCCCAGCGCTTTGGCCCGGCTGAGTATCACGCTGCGCGTTTCGTCAAACGAGAATACCATGGAGCGTTCACCTTGATCCGCCATTTGGACAGCGTATTGCAAAGCCAGAGTAGATTTGCCACTGCCTGCCGGCCCGAGAATGAGGGTGGTTGTCCCTCGATCCAGTCCACCGCCGCACAAGTTATCCAACTCCGCGATACCGCTGGAAACCGGCTCATGGTGAAACTGGGCATGATGCTCGGCAGCGATCATGCGTGGAAAAACGCGCAAACCGCCGGTGGCGATGATGTAGTCATGATAGCCTTCGCGGAATTTCACGGCCCGCAATTTCGAAACGCGCAGCCGGCGGCGTGATGTGCCGTAGTCGGGCGAGAGCTGTTCCATGTCAATAACGCCGTGCGTGAGGCTGAGCACGTGCGGGTCGATCACTCCCTTCTTGTCCATCTTATCGTCAAGCAAGAGAACGGTGCTCTTAAACTTCGCGAACTGACGTTTGAGCGTCAGAAGTTGGCGCCGATAGCGTAGAGCGGTTTCGGCCATTAATCGGAATTCGGAAAGCGAATCGAAGGCGACGCGCGCTGGCTTCACCTTGCGCACTTCATCCAGTAGTAGCTGGCTGACCTTAGTCAACTCGACTTCGGACGGATGAAATACTGTTGTCTGCGCCTCCGGCCGCAGCAAACTTTCAACGACGGACAAATCCAATACCGGGATTGTATCGAGCGACCATCCGTGCGAGCGGGCCACTTTGAGCAATTCCTGTTTCGTTTCCGAAAGAGTGATATAGAAAGTCTTTTCACCTCGGCGCACTCCCTCGAGAAGAAATTGCAGCGCCAGCGTCGTCTTTCCTGAGCCAGGATCGCCTTGGACTAAATAAAAACCTTCGCGCGGTAGCCCCCCGGCAAGAATATCGTCCAGTCCCTCGATACCGCTCGGAGAGCGTGCACCCGTGAGCTTGGTTGAGACAGTCGCGGCAGATTTCCGGCCTGATTTTGCGCCCATAATATCAACATCAGAAAAACAATAGCTGATAGTAGTCCGAACCATCGGGGTTACGCAATGTCGAAGGCGTCTTTCTCAGCCGGCAACCTTGTCCGAAAGACGAGACAAAAATCGAAAAATTCTCCTGGCTGCTATATTGGTATGTGGAATCAAACGCCATCCGTTTATCAGAATTGAAAGTCGGGGCCATAATCAACACCTCAAGCGGAGGATGCGATTTGGAATCTGAGGAGAAGATGCTTCATACCCTTAACGGTGCAGGCATCGCCGAGCCCCGGATGTGGTGTGGCGGGGCAGATCAAATCGCGCTGTTTTTTGCAGAAGCAGCCGGGCAGAAGCTGGACGTGCTTGTCGTGCTCGGTGGCGATGGCACTATCCGGACAGCTGCAGAAGGATGCACCGAAGAAGGTCCGTATCTTATCCCGCTTCCCGGGGGAACGCTCAATATGCTCTCTCGGGCATTGTATGGAGACGTGTCGTGGGAAGACGCGCTCAAAAATACGCTCGCTGCTCCCTCAACAAAGGTGCTTTCCGGAGGTCGGGTTGCGGACAAGCAGTTTTTTATCGCCGCCGTCTTAGGGGCGCCTTCGCTTTGGACAGACGCCCGCGAGTCTATACGCGAAGGAGAGATTGTTGATGCGATCGAAAAGGGGGGCATCGCTTTCCAAAACATGTTTGAAACGAAGGTGCAGTATCTGATTTCAGAAAAAATAAAAGGTGAAGCTGAAGCCGTAGCCCTTATCTGCCCACTCATATCGGAAGAAATGTCCGATTCGGAGCAAGCGCTTGAAGCGGCTGTCATCGATGTGGAAAGCGCCGCTGAAGTGATCGCCCTCGCCACCGCGGCCGCGTTTGGCAAATGGCGCGATGACAGAAATATACTCCTCACCAAAACAAAGCGGGTAGCTGTGCAATCAAGCAAAGACATCCCTGCTATCCTCGATGGAGAAAGAGTAAATCTAGGCACGAGCGCCGAGATCGATTTTGT
>JBKOXU010000095.1:0-8098 GCA_046725095.1 Verrucomicrobiota bacterium | reverse complement strand
ATACCGAGCTGGAGGATGAGGTGGCTAAGTCCAGTGCTGGCATTATGCGCCAGGGCGGTGATAATCGAGGGAGATGAAGAACGGATCGCATCTGCGCGGTGCACACCCTCCTGGGCGAGCGCAATGTGCGGCGAAGCAGTTGCCGGTGGCGGCAGATGCGCCCCCGCGTAGAGCGAGAAGAGAATTCCGGATCCAACCACGCTAACAACGATGACATAAAGCCATGCTGTCTCCTTAAATGCCGAGAAACCGACCTCCGGTAGGTTGCGCATCATCGCAGTTTCCCCTCCGTTCGATTACACGCGACTAACCTGACGCGCTTTTCCGAAAAGAGTGACGAGCGGGCCAGTCATCACGGTAGTGACCAGGGCCATGATCACGAGCATGGTGAAAATCCGCTGGGAGAGGATACCCATATCATAGCCGATATTTAGCGCGATAAGTTCCATTAATCCACGGGTATTCATTAACGCCCCCAGTTGCAACGACTCGCGCCAGTCCATCGCGGTCAGGCGGGCCGCCAGGGCGCTCCCACCAAGTTTACCTAGAGTCGCAACCGCGATGATAACGATGCAGATGAGCCAGTCACGCGCATCGCCCAGGAGATTAATTTGCGTGCGTAAGCCCGTAAAGGCAAAAAACACCGGCAAGAGCAAAACTGAGCTGAGGTTTTCAACCCGCACGACTAACTTGTCGCGGAAACCACTTTCCGCTGGCATGACCACTCCTGCGAGGAAAGCCCCAAAGAGTGCGTGGATGCCGATCAATTCCGTAGACCATGCGGAGATAAGGACAAGGCCAACAACAACGGCCAACACCATCTTACTCGGCTGTGATTGCTCCAACGCCGAGTGTCCAAGCAAGCGCGGTAGATTTGGCTTGAGAACAAAGAGCATGAGCCCAACGAAGACCAAGACCAAACCCACATTAACGGCCGCACTGGCAACGCTCGTTGCCCGCGCGATCGCCACGACAAAAGCGAGGATGCTCCAAGCCGTCACGTCGTCCACCGCTGCGCATGCGGTGGCCATGCTGCCCAACGGACTCTTGAAGATCCCACGGTCTTGTAAAATACGGACGAGCACGGGGAAAGCAGTAATACTCATGCAGATTCCCATGAATAGTGCAAAAGCTACGAACGAAGCTCCAGGTTGCGCCAACTCCCGATAAAGGAACAACGCGAGAGTGACCCCCAGAAAGTAAGGGATGACAATGCTGGAATGGCTAACGACAATCGCGGTCTGCGCCTTGTGGCGCAACTGCGAGACATCCAATTCCATACCCACGGCGAACAGAAACAGGCAGACTCCTATCTGACTGAAGAGCCTTAGCGGCTCCAACGACGATGGAGCGAAGACCAATTGATAGACGTTTGGCATGACCCAACCAAAAAGAGAAGGCCCAAGAAGAATGCCCGCCATCATCTCGCCTACCACTGCTGGCTGGCCGCAACGTGTAAAGAGCCAGCCGATAATACCACAGACACCAATGATCACAAAAAGCTGCAAGAAGAGGCGACTCAAAGGACTGGTGCCATTCTGCGACAAGCTAGACTTCACCGAATTGATCAAAGACGAGCCGGTCGGGCCGGTCGGCGGTGAGACGATTTGCGCTGGGACAGGGGGAACCGGCGGAGGAAACTGACTCCCCAGGTGCAAAATGAAGAAGATTCCACAACCAACAATACTGACAATGACCAAATACAACTGGGCTGTGCGTTTCATCGCGTAGAAAGCCGGGCAGCTTAATGTATGCCTCGAGCATCGCAAATTCGGGTGGCGTGGGAAGAAGTCGAACCCGAGGCCACGAAGGGATTACAACTTCCATCCAAGCCACCGTCTTTATCTTCTCAAGGTTCATAGAACGGACTTTGGTTGCAACAGGCTCCTCGAGGTCGCCATGGTCTGGCTCATTTTGATCACGTCGTCCACGCCACTGTGAACCTGCAAGGTGGCGGACCGATGCCCTCGCGAATCTAACAGCCGTTATTTCCCGATTATTTTCGGAACGAGTTCACGGGCGAGCCTGGTGAATACGGCAACGGCGCTATTCTTGTCCGAGTCGCTCAGCCGCAGCAATCCGATTTCAACCGAGAGGTTTTTGCCGCGCAAGCGAACGGCTTTTAGTCCCGTGATGCCATGAAGCGCAGCCTTCGGAAACAGCGCGGCAGCGTTCACTGACTCGAGTGAGCGGAGCAATGCTTCGATCGAGCTGATCTCAGCCACCGTTCGCGGCCGCACCAGGTGTAGGCGGCAGATATCGTCAGTCATTCGCCGGATGACGAACGTATCGGGCAGTTGCAAAAGTCGCTGTTCGTGGAGCTCGTGTAGGTTCACGAAAGATCGGTTCGCCCACGGATGCGACGCCGGAATAATCAAACTGATTTCGTCACGCCAAAGAGGATCGTAACGCAGGTTTGGCGAGTGCCGGGTGAGAAAACCAAGGCCCACGTGCACCCGGCCTTCTTCCAACGCCGTCTCGATATCGGGGGAGGAGAATTCCTGCACTTTGAGTCTGATCCCCGGATGGGCGGCGACAAACGCTCCAAGCAATTTCGGGAGCAACGCGACATCAAGGAAAGGCACGATACCGACATGCAGCACTCCGCGGAGCTGGGTTGGCTCGCGACTTAGCTCCTCCAGGCAATTTTCCAACTGACGCAGCATCGCGCGTGCATGCTCCTCAAAAACCATTCCCGCCGGCGTGAGCAAAATTCGTTTTCCGCGGCGCTGGAAAAGCGTCAGTCGTAAGCCCGCCTCGAGGTCGCGCATCTGCTGCGAGACGCTCGGCTGCGAGAGACCCAGGCGATCAGCTGCGCGGCTGAAACTGCCCGCTTCGGCTACAGCCAGGAAGTAGCGTAGCTGGCGGATTTCCACCGGATCGTGCGTCATTCCGCTGGAATATCGCCCGGCTCAACCAGTGGGCGCAAATCCGCTTAATTTTTTTTAAAAAAAAGCTTCCATAGTCTTTACCTATTCGTCTATTTTCAGTTCCTTGATGAAGATCACGATGAAAACCAGCCAGAAAGTTATTCGAATAATTCCAGGCTTGATCCTGGTCGTCGTCGCCTGGCTTTGCGCCCCGCCAGGCTTCGGTGGCCAACCCGAACTCGACGCAAAATCGACCCCTCCGCCCCCACCAGTAGTGAAGGAGGCGAACCCGCTTTGTTTCCTCGATGGAAAGCTTTGCTTCGATATCCAGGAGCGCCTTCGCTTCGAAGCCCGGGACAATAACTTCGACTTTAACAGCGACGTTGATTCATTAACTGATGACAGTTGGTTATTGAATCGGTTTCGCATCGGCGTGGCAATTAGGCCGGTTGATTGGTTGAAGATTTACGCTCAGGGGCAAGACTCACGGGAGTGGTTTGCCGATCGCCCGGCCATTCCGGGCGCGATGGGCGCGGAGGGCGACGACCAGTTCGATCTGCGTCAGGCCTATCTCCAGGTCGGGCCGAAGTGGCTGAACGCGACGATCGGCCGCCAAACGTTGGCTTACGGCGATGAACGGCTTGTCGGCATATCGGAATGGAACAATTTCAGCCGAACTTTCGACGCCGCGAAACTGCACTACGAGCATGGCAAATTTTCGGTCGATGTCTTTGCCTCAACTGTCGTTTATATCCTCCGTGATGAGTTCGACTACTCGGATTTGTTTAACGGGGCCGAGACGCACCGTGATCAGGTTTTCAGCGGGATATACGGAAGCACGACGGCGGTCGATCCCCTAACGATGGATTTTTATGCCTTGGTCCTCGACGAGCGGAATCCCACCGTGATTTTACAAGGAATCACATACCCAGGGACGAGCCTTTCAATTCCTGGCACCCGAAGCGATTTCGTGACTCTCGGCACGCGGTTGAAAGCTGACCCAAAAAAGCTGAATGGCTGGGAATGTGAGGGAGAGTTTGCCTTTCAGGCCGGCCAGGTAAGCGATCTCGATCTCACCGCCTTCGCCGCGCACATCGGAGGAGGTTACAATTTCAAATATCCCTGGAGTCCGCGCCTCTTTGCCGAGTACAACTACGCCAGTGGCGACAGCGATGCGACCGACGGCGACATCGAAACTTTTCAGAACCTCTTTCCATCGAACCATCCCAGATATGGCTTCATGGACCTGTTCTCCTGGCAGAACCTTCACAATCCGGAGCTCAGTCTCCGGGTGAAGCCAATCAAACCGCTCACCTTTGAGCTCGACGGTCACGCCTTCTGGCTCGCAAATACGAATGATGCCTGGTATCGTGCTAATGGCACCACGAAGGTCCGGCCAATCACGCCCTCTGCCAGTAACTACGTGGGTGCGGAAATCGATTTCGTAGCTACGTATCAGCCGGTAAAATTCCTCACTTTCCTTGCCGGCTACAGCCATTTCTTTGCGGGCCAGTACGTCGCAGACACCGGCCCGAGCGACGATGCCGACTTCGGTTATGTCCAGGCGATCATCAGTTTTTGAAGCCTTTCACTGCTTCGCGACGAGAAGCGGATCGATTGTGCGGAATTTTTCTTCCCAAACCATTAATAATTGCTTTATTGTTAAAACCTTCACTCGCAAAATATGAAACCAGCAAAATTTATCGTTGCACTCGGCTTCTGCGCTCTGCTTCTAAGTGGACCCAGTAAGGAATCCACCGCCGCCATCGCTAACTCCAAACACGTTCGCATCGGCTACATTGGCCTTACGTGCGAAGCTCCGATCTATGTTGCCTATGAAAAGGGTTTTTTTAAGGAGGAGGGACTCGAGCCGGAGCTGGTGAAATGTGCCTGGGCGAATTACAAAGATAACCTCGCGCTCGGCAGCTACGACATCACTCATCATCTGGTGATGTATTTCCTGAAACCAATCGAGCAGGGGTTGGACGTAAGGTTCCTGGCCGGAATCCACCGCGGCTGTCTGCGAGTGCAGGCGGGTGAGAAGACGAATATTCACACGATTCAGGATCTAAAAGGCAAACGCATCGGAGTTCCCGGAATGGGCACGCCGCCATTCGTTTTCGCGAATCGGGTCTTCGGGACCCACGGGATTGATCCCGCAAAGGAGATCACCTGGAAAGTGTATCCCGCCGGCGAACTCGGGCTGGCGATTGACAAAGGCGAAGTGGACGCGGTCTGCAACGCCGAACCAATCGGCAGCTTGCTCCTCGCGCAGGGCAAGGTGAGAAACATTGCCGACCAGATGACGGACGCACCTTACAAAGACGAATATTGCTGTGAGGTTATCGCAAACGGCAAATGGGTGGATGCCAACCCCGACACGGCGGCGAGAGCAACGCGTGCTCTGTTAAAAGGCGCCAAATGGGTCGAAATCAATCCGAAAGCTGCGGCAGTTCTGGCGGTAGAAAAAAAATATCTCGCCTCGACAGTCGAACTGAACACTACTGCCCTCGCGGGTTTGCGCTACATACCAAGTATCCACCTGGCTGAGGAGTCGGTTCACACTGCCGGGCGGGAGATGAAAGTCGCGAAAATGCTTTCTCCGGAGACCGACACTGAAGCGCTCGCCAAACGCGCCTTCATGCATCTTCCCGGCGTGACGGACGAATGGATTAAGACCCTGGAAGTGGAGAAGGTTGCCGGCGGCCAGGCGCTGCCGGGTCAGGACATCAGGACGCTTGCGGAAGCGATATTGTCCGAGAAGAAGGACTGCTGTCTGCTTTCAGCGCAGCAATGAGCACAGCAGCGCGCTAGGGCGATCGACTATCTCCGTTGCTAGGGTTTTGTTGTTATGGGGTTAACAGGCTGATGAACATCAAAACCGATGTGCTCATAATTGGTGGCGGACCAGGCGGCTCGACAGCGGCCATGTGTCTGATCCGGGGGCCGCAAAATAAAGGAGTAGGCCGATAGCAATCTGGCTACTGGGCCACGGAGCATTGTGATGTACGTAGCGCCTTGCTGGAAAAATTGATGAATGCCATAGATCATATGCCCGCGCACGACCCGTAACTGGCGCCGCCGTTGCTCGGAGAACGTCCCTAATAAAGAAAGCGCATGAAGAAACGACCAGTGATCATCATCGGAGGAGGCCCGGCGGGTTCTGCAACGGCCCTCCACCTTCTTCGATCGGGCGTTCAACCGCTGATTATCGAACGGGAGTGTTTTCCTCGCTTTCACATCGGCGAATCATTAAGTGGCGAATGCGGCGCCGACTTGCGTACATTAGGTCTGGAAGACGAACTACTTCGCCAGAAGTATCCAATCAAGCACGGTGTGAAGGTGTTCAACCCACACGGTGTACCCTTTTGGGTGGAAGTGAAAAAGCGTTGCCCGGAGACTAACGCGTTGATCCCGACGTGGACCTGGTCAGTCGTCCGGAGCAGCTTTGATCGGATATTGCTCGACGCGCCGCGCAACCGCGGCGCGGAATACATGGAATGCGACGCAGTGGCACCGATCAAAGAGGGCGACCGCATCACCGGCGTTCAAATCCGGACCGCCAATGGCACACTGGAAAACCTGCGATGTGAAATTCTGGTAGATTGCTCCGGACAGGCGACGTTTCTAGCCAATCGAGGGATCACCGGCAAGAAGGTCAAAGGCAGTTACGTGAGCCAGGTGGCCGTCTTTTCCCAGCTCACTGATATGGTTCTCGACCCGGGCTCCGATACCGATACATCACTAGCACCAGGTAACTCGCTGATTTTTTACAAGCAGAAGGACCATTGGGCGTGGATGATTCCTTTGAGTGACACCGTTACTAGCATAGGAGTTGTTGCACCCGCACCCTATTTCAAAGCGCAAAGGCTCGACAAGTCGGAGTTTCTGCGCACCGAAATTCTAAGCTTGAACCCCGACCTCACCCGGCGCGTAAACAACACTTCGTTTGTGGAGAAGGTCCGAACCATCTCGAGCTATTCCTATACGGTGCCCAATTTCACCGGCAAAGGATTCGTCTGCGTGGGAGACGCCCATCATTTTACCGATCCGATCTTTTCTTTCGGAGTTTTTCTCTCGATGAAGGAGGCAGAGTTTGCGGTTGAGGCAATTCTTAAGCGCTTAGGAACGGAAAGAGAAGTGAACGAAAATTCCTTTGCCGCCTACGAAGCATTAGCTACCCAAGGACAAGACGCAGTCCGAGACTTGATTGATTGTTTCTGGGAGTATCCGCTAGTCTTTACACGAATGGCGAGTGGAAAGGCACAGGACGATATTACTGATCTTTTCGCCGGCAGACTTTACGGAGAGTCGGTCGAGAACAATGCATCGCGCGCCGCGATGCGCCGTCTGATGGAAGCTCGTCGCGCCGAGGAACAAAAGGCTACAGAATTGGCCGCAAGCCTCTCTGAACTCGAGTAACTCGCATTAATCGCGGACATTTGCGCATGGCTTTTCACCGGCGCATATTCCGTAACCCTCGACCTCTAGATGGATCACGAGGCGCTGATTTTTCTTCACATTCCCAAGACAGCGCATGAGCAAGGACCGTCTCATTTCTCGAAATTCAACGCGCAATCCACAGGCAAGCTTGCAGATCAGTCTTTTTGACCCAGATCGATTGCTCCAAGTATCTCAGCCGGGAGTAAGCATGCATTTCGGGCCCCTACCCGGGCGTCAAAAGGATAGCCGCAGCCTCAGAACAGCACCAGCCCAATAGCAACAGCGGTCAACGCCTCCTTCAAAACATCCATTGCCAAGCGACATTGATACTCCAGCTGTTCTGGAGCTGCGGGCCATCGAGTGACTGAATCATCGGTACTCGACCTTCAACGAATAATTGCTGACCGTCTAGAAACTTGGTTTGCGCTGCAGAGCAACACAGTGGGTCGTGACAACATCGCATTGGACGGAACGTCAGACCAAAGGACGCGTCCAAACGTTTGCCGCCTTGCAGGTTGGGGTCCGTGGTCGGTGACATCATTGGATCGAGATCAGGATCAGCACCATGAATCGTTTCCCTAATTGCGCCGTTGACTCCAGTCGAAATGGTCAACCAACTAGTCAGCTGCCGCGTGACCCACGCCCGCGATTCGTAGCGATTCCCGAATCGGTAGTTGTGATCGTTGCGGCCCAGCCGGACAGTGGCCTTGAAGTCTGCGCCCCAGCTCCACGTTGTAGTTTGTCCTAAATATGTAAGGCCTGGCAGCAGTGATACCGTGCCCGAG
>JBKOXU010000112.1:0-4148 GCA_046725095.1 Verrucomicrobiota bacterium | reverse complement strand
CGATCTTGAACACCATGTTGAGCACACCTTCCTGGGTGTCGTTCAATTCGAGCAAGCGTCCAAGCAGCAACGGACCCATTTCTGAGACCGTCGCGCGCACGGGATGCCCTTGTTCGCCGAACACATCCCAGAACACCACCGGGCACGCTTCCCCTTTGAAATCCGCAACCTTAAGTTCCTTTGCGCGCTCGACGACTTTCGGATTATTCCCGCCGATCTGACTCATTCCCGCGAGATCGCCTTTTACGTCCGCCATGAACACGGGCACGCCTCGCGCGCTAAAGTTTTCCGCGAGCGTTTGCAATGTCACTGTTTTGCCTGTGCCCGTCGCCCCGGCGATTAAGCCGTGGCGGTTCGCCATTTTGGGCAGGAGATAGATTGCTTTGGTCGATTGAGCGACAAGGATCGGAGCGTCCACGGCCTGAATTTTAATTCTCGCCAACGCCCGGCTCTTGTCCAGCACTGGTCGCGCGCCGGAAAATAACCTCCGCGGCTATGGCTCCCGCCGGCGCCACGCGCCGAGGACGATGCCGCTAATGGCGAAGGCGAGAAAGGGGCGCCCCATGTTGATAAGAATGAGCGGCCAGGGATTTGTTTCGAACGCCGAAAACACGGCGATGCTCGCGTATTGGACAAACAAGAACACGAACCAGCATCCGAGCGCGATCTTCAATCCAGTGAAGGCGTGCGCGACATGTAGTTTTGCGAATAGCCAGGCCAGCGCGTAATTGACAATGATTGCGGCGACGATCGCGATCAAATAGGGAACCGCGCTATGCGGCGGTTCGATGTCGGTCATGGTGCGGGCGTTGTAATTCAACCACGCCTCGCCGAAGAGCGCATACCATCCCAATCCGATAAAGAAATGTATGACCACAAGAACACCGACAGCGAGATGATGAATCTTGTGGTTCACGAGATGTTCTGATTATCCAGATGTCGCAAATTGGATTGCAGGCCAATTTACCCAAAAGGTCAATGTCGATCGAACGGTCGTCACGCAGGTTTCCAAGCGTCAATAAAGGTAAGGCTTGGATAGCGGGAACGCATTCTTGATTAATTCGATCTGCGGACTGGCGTCTTCTGTGACAAGAACTTCCACGGCATCGAAGCGAAAGAGGATATCGGGATTATCCAGCATCCGCAGCCAGTTAAGGGCGCCGCGCGAAATGCGCTTCCGCTTTTGTCGATCGACCGCTGTGAACGGCCGGCCAAAGTCCTCCCGGGTGCGTGTTTTTACTTCGACGAAGACGAGCGTGTCGCGGTCACGACAGACGATGTCGATCTCGCCGCCGCTTCGTCCCTTGAAGTTACGATAAAGAATTTTGTAGCCCCTGCTCCGCAGGAAGCGAGAGGCCAGTTTCTCGCCGTGAGCGCCGCGCCGGAGGTGCTGCGGCTGCGATGAGGCCTTCGAGGGCAAGAAGCGGCTGCGCCACCGGTTCGAAAGATCGGCGATGGATCGGACAAGGCCCGAATTCATGGAGTTTCAAAAGATGGATCTCAGTGCCGTAACCTTTATGCTGGCTGAAGCAATACTCAGGAAAATGGGCACAGAAGTCACGCATCATTCTGTCACGCGTAACTTTCGCGATCACACTGGCTGCGGCGATGGTAAGGCTGAGGCAATCCCCATCGATAATAGCGGTCTGGGGAAGTGGAAAAGGAATAACGGGCAAGCCATCAATCAACACGTGATCAGGCGCGCTTGAAAGCGCTGCAATGGCCTCGCGCATCGCTCTGTGAGTGGCACGCAGAATATTGATGCGGTCGATTTCTATCGAATCGACAATGCCGACCGCCCAACTGAGGTTGGAGTTAGAAATCAGCTCGTCGTAAATTTCTTCGCGCAGATCGGGCGCGAGCTGCTTGGAATCGTTTAGTCGCCGGTGCCGGAATTTTTCCGGAAGAATGACAGCGGCGGCTACAACCGGACCCGCCAAAGCACCGCGGCCAGCCTCGTCGATCCCAGCAATACGAGCGACGCCAATGGCGCGGAGTTTTTTCTCGTAACGAAATCCGCAGCGCCGATACATGCAATCCGCAGATTACACAGATGAAGAAAAAAGAAAATTAGGAAAGCAAGAAAAGGGAGATCGAAGGCTCAGCCCCATCTCGCTCGTCACCGATCACCCACCATTTATCATTATTCCCTAACCGCCGTCGCCTCCTTGCCTTTGCGGCCGCGGAGGTAATTTAATCTGGCGCGACGAACGCGACCTTGCTGCTCCACTTCAACTTTTGCGATCCGCGGCGAATGCAACGGGAAAACTCGCTCGACGCCCTCGCCGTAGGAAATTCGGCGTACAGTGAATGTTTCGTTAAGTCCGCGTCCCTTGCGGCCAATCACTATGCCAACGAATATCTGGATTCTTTCCTTGTCCCCTTCCACAACCCGGGTATGAACGCGCACGCTGTCGCCCACGGAAAACTGCCGCGCGTCGCCTTTTTGCTGTTCTTTCTCGATGGCATCAATGATCTGATTCATGAAAGTTTCCTTTCCTTGCCGCGCCCGTGGTTTTGACCAAGGCGGGCCCGCCCGCTGGACGGGCGAACATTTTCATTCGGGCGAGGTGAGATTGCAAACTGAAAATCGGAACACGGGCTTTTCGAGTTCGAATCGTCTCGTCTCGATGGAAATCTGCGAATCTGCGGCTAGATTTCGGGCCTGTTTCCTGCGCCCGTAGCTCAACTGGATAGAGCGTTGGCCTCCGGAGCCAGAGGTTGCGCGTTCGAGCCGCGCCGGGCGCATTCCAATTTCGGATTAAGCCAGCGCGTCGATCCGGCTGAGTAGATCTTTTTTGCTCATGACGCCGGTGACCTGATCACGCAGCTGCCCATTCTTAAAGAAGAGCAAAGCCGGGATGGCACGAATGTTGTACTTGAACGAAAGGCTCTGATTTTCGTCCACGTTCACTTTCCCAATCTTGACCGCGCCCGCTTTTTCACGCGCAACCTCATCGAGCAGTGGTGCGATCATTTTGCAGGGCCCGCACCATTCCGCCCAAAAATCGACAATGACAGGCTTGTCGCTTTGGGTCACTTCGCGGTCAAAGTTGGATTCATCGAGATTGATGGTGGCGGAGTTGTTGTTCATTACTTTAGGAAAGGTAAGTCCAAACCTGAATAATCAAAATAATGGCAGAAACGCCCAGCAGCACCCAGCACAGCGGCATTGCACTTTCCTTTGCTGGCGCTACCGCAATGGAAGCGGTCCGGCGGGCAGCGTACGGCATGGCGATGAGCGGCTGAGTCTTTTTCATCTGAACCGTGGGGAGAGGCTTGGAGGCCAGATCAGGCGTGCGCGCGATGCGCGCTGTCTCGTTTTTTGGGCTCGACGAAAGTGCGCCCGGCACGGGAGTGACTTGCAGAGGAGCTTGGATGGTAGGTGATGGTTTCGTCGAAGGTGGCGGGGGCGCTGCCGGTGGTGGGAAGGCCTCGGGGGAAGTCAGAACTTGAGCGGCAGCTTCTAAAACGCGCGATGGCTCTGCTGGAATGCGAGGAGGCAGCTTGTCTGATGGCGGGCGAAGGCCAAGCTGGATCCGCACGGTCTCGCGCGATTTTGTATCTGGGCCCGGAGGGTTCGATACAGACTCAGGCACCAGGTCAATGCGAACGGTCTCTTCTTTTGGTACGTTTGAGTCGGCCATCGAGTGAAATAAGTGGCACCGAATTTGCCCGAGAAACCGGCTGCTGTCACCTGCTAAGTGATTCTCAGTCCAAAACTCTGCTTTTTTTACCGCCAGACCTCAGGCCAGAAGATCGTATCCGCGGCTTCCAGTGATCCTGCGCCAAACAAATTCACCGACAGGCGCCGCTTTTGACAAGACAACGCGCGCATCGACATCCGCAGCGTCGCCTTCGCTCCGAGCGATATGCGGCTGATCGACCAGCAATTTGAGTTCGCTTCCAATTTTTTCGCGGGCAATCTCATACGCGATCTGTTGTTGTATCAACATTGCCATCCGGTAGCGCGCATTTTTAACCTTCAGGGGGATTTGGTCCGGCATTTTCGCTGCGCGCGAACCCTCCTCCTGCGAATATTTGAAGATGCCGAGGCGTTCAAATCGGGTGTTCCGAATGAAATCGAGCAGCGTTTCAAATTCCTCTTCGGTTTCCCCAGGAAATCCGACAATGAAAGTCGTGCGCAA
>JBKOXU010000121.1:0-5160 GCA_046725095.1 Verrucomicrobiota bacterium | reverse complement strand
GTCGAGCGGGCCAGGTGAATCGCAGTAAGCAATCGCGACACCGCGTTTGAACTCGGGCATTGCGATCACGTCGAGCGGCACTTTGGGAATGGTGACTAAATTGCGCTGCCTTACAAAATCGGTCGCCTCGCCGACGATTTTCTTGGCGTAGCCGACAACCGTGCTGTCGTCGGGATGTTTCTCAGCAAGTTTGTCAAGCACAGCGGCCGTAACTTTGTGCTTGTCCGCGAGCGCCTGCTCGTCAGCGTTCGGAAAATACTTTTTATAGAGGGGCAGCGCTGTTTCATAGATGGTGGTTTGCGTCTGTTGCAAATCGGCCTGCGCGCGCTTCATGATTTCTTCCATCGACAAGTCGGAGGCGAGCGCGAAACGCAACTTCTTTCGAAACTTTTCCGCGCCGAGTCGGAAATCGCCGTCGGATCGGGGCAGCAGATCGTTCTGGAGCCATTTCTTGTAATCCTCCAGCGCCATGGCGGTTTTTTCCTGCAACGGCGCGAGTTCCTTTTTCATCTGTGGGAGGCGGTCGAGGAGGGAATCGAGTCCTTCCCGCACGAGACTGATGGCGCCTTGGGTTTGCTCGATTGCCGTTTCCGTGTGAATTCGCGGCGAATGTTGCAGATTGGCTTTCGCCTGCTCAATTACGCGCGGAATCGCCTCCATGCGCTGGCGCAGGTTCGGAATCCGTTTTTCGGGCGGCGCGAAGTCGCGCGCCACAAGGAGATAAAGGCTGTTGGCCAGGCTCTGCATGTAAACCAGCGGATTCCACTCCGCGTCTTTCAACTCTTCAGCCTGGAAGATTTTGTAATCGATGTTCTCCTTCAGAATGCGGAAATCGACATTGTTAGCACCGGTGACTTGCAACCCGTCGATGGCGTTTAGCTTGTCACGGAATTCTTTTTGCGTTGCCAAGGCTTTCGCTCGCGCTTCAGACGAATAATCGGTCAGCAGGCCATCAGATCGGTGATCACCGAGCTCGGTCGCATCCTCAGGATTGGCCTGCAAATATTGCTCGATGTAATCGCGGGCAATTTTTTGAAATGCGTCGTCCTGCGGAGTAGCCGCTGCGTTCAACATCGACAGCGACAACAATACCCCGGCTGTGATGACGACTTTCATCCGGCCTCAGCTTGGCGTGCCGCCGTGAAGAATCGGCTCCGTGGCGATTTCGTCTGGGGTAGGCTGCTGCGTTTGCAAGTAAGTGCGACCCTTATAGAAACACGACACAACGACGAAAACGACAGCGGTCGCGAACATCAAAACCGTGAAGAACGTGAAGTATTGATAGTCGGTTAGCTTGCGTGTGCCATCGGGGTTCAAGACCCAGCTGTTAAATAGACCGACGAAACCTTCGCCGCTGGCGACAGTGAGAAGCCACAACGCCATCACCGAGCTCTTCATCGTATTGGGCGACTGAGTATATGAAAACTCGAGCCCGGTGATCGAAACCATTGCTTCGCCAAGGGTAAGAATCACGTAGGCGAGCAGCTGCCAATTGATGCTAGGCCTTAGTCCCGAATCGATTTGACCCTGGATCCAAACGATGACGATAAAAGAGAGACCGGTGAGGAAGAGGCCGATGCCGATTTTGCGCAGTGGAGTAAGCAGGAAAACTTTGTCGATCGCGGGGTAGATCACGTAATTCACCAACGGAATGAAAAGCAAAATGAGGATGGGGTTCGCTGTCTGCACCTGCGCAGCGATCAAATCCATGCCAAGCCAGTGCAAATTCATCTTCTCAGCTTGCAACGTCCATTCCACGCCGTTACTCATTCCCCAGAGTGCCCAGAAGACCAAGATGAAAACGTAAACCATCGCGATGCGGGCCAACGTGAGAAGACCCTCGCGGCTGAATGTTTCTCGCAGATAACCAAGGCCGCCCGGCGGCACGTGCACCATTTTGTGACGACCGCCCCAGAAGAACAAAGTAGCGATAACCATTGCTATGCCGGGAATTCCAAATGCCCATGCGGGTCCGTACTTGGGATTCGCAAGGAGCCATGGACAGAGGATCGAGGAGATAAACGAACCAGCGTTGATGGAGAAATAGAACCAACCAAACATTTTTGAGAGCAGATGCTTGTTCGATTCGCCAAACTGATCGCCAACGTTGGCCGACACGCATGGTTTAATGCCACCTGCGCCTAGACAAATCAGCGTCAAACCTATTGCGAGCATCGTTCGCTGCCCTATTGCAAGTCCCCAGGAAGTTGCCATGCACGCGAGTGTGAGATTGCCCAGGCAGTAAACGATCGACAGCGACAGAATGGTCCAGTATTTGCCAAGCCAGCCGTCCGCGATGATCGCACCAAGAATCGGAAGGAAATAGACGCCGAACACAAAATAGTGCGTGTACATGTACGCCTCGTTCGGACTCATCGGCGCCAGCACACCCGACTGATTCAAAATGTAATGCGCCATGAAGACGGTCAGGACCGACTTCATGCCGTAATAGGAGAAGCGCTCGGCTGCTTCGTTGCCGATGATGTACGGCACGCCTGGCGGCATCGTGCTGATGTTTGGCGGTGAGGTCGCGTATTTGTATTTGGCCATGGGCAGGTTTTGGTTAGGGACGCGGATTCGCGGGGACAAATTCGGCTGGGGTTGGCGAGGACAAAGGTTTCTCAGATTCTATCTTGATCGGCTCGGATGAGGTGTTTTCCGGAGCGACCTGCTCTGTTTGGACCTCACGCTCTTCGGGAAAGGGATGTTTTTCGCAGGAACAAATGGCGATCACAGCAGCAGCGCCGAGAACGCACACGGACTTTCCCACCGGAATTCGCATCACGCGCGGCAGAGTAACCGTCCTTTAGACTCGCGTGCAAGATCAAAGCGCAGTATTTCTCGCGTCGTCATATTCGTTGAAATCGCGCAAGGGACGACGGTCTCTACAAATGATTGAAAGAAGCGCCCACGGGATTACTATCAGACGCGGTGGCTCGCACGGACAGACACAGCGCTTGGAACGAAGTCTTCGCTCTCGTTCTGCTTTTCGTCGGCACGTTGCTCTTTTTTGCGTTGATTTCCTACACGCCCAACGATGTGCCCTCCTGGGTCTGGTTTAGCCACATTTCTCCGGCGAATCATCCTGCGCAGAATTTCATCGGGCCCGTCGGCGCGATTATCGCGGGGATTTGCTACCAGTCCATCGGTGTTTTCGCTTCGCTGTTGCTGGCAGCAGTTCTACTCGGTTTCGGCGCGGCGAAATTGTTTCATCCGCGGTTGCGTGTGACGCCGCGAATCCCATGGATCGCCTTGTTCATCCTATCTGGTGCCTGCCTCGATCAGTTATGGAACATCAGCCACTTGCTGGGGTTGAAGGTCCCAGTGGACATTCAGGGGCCCGGCGGTTGGATGGGATACGCCTTCGCCGATGAACATCACGGTTTACTCCGCAGTGCTCTTGGCTGGTTCGGTTCGCGTATCCTCTTGATTGGAGTTTATGCGACGACGTTGGTTTTAGTGACTGGACTGCGTCCGATTTATCTTGTTCGCGAAACGGTTGCGGCTACGAGACGCTCCGGGATAAAACTGCAGGAATGGCGATTGCGCCGGCAACTCCGAAAAGCCGATCTCAAAGAAAAATTGGAAATCAGCGAAAGGCAGCTCGCCAAGCGGAGACGAATATACGAAAAGGAGTTGAAAAAGAAAGGCATCGCTGTGCCTCAACCGGCTGGACCGGTTATTTCGCCGGATGAACTCCTAGATCGGCCAAAGCCGAAAGTGGTCGATACCACCGCCCTGCCGAGCGAGCAGGAACCTTCTCGTCGAAAACCTTCTCTTGCCGAATTGCGCGCCAGCGGCGAGAAAGCCGGGCCGGCGCCGGGCCTGACGAGTCGAGCGTGGCAATCGGAAAATTATGTGCTGCCCGGCGTGGATTTACTGGACGAACATGATCTGGAGGGACGCACCGCGGCGGATCCCTCGGAACTGGAGCATGTCCAGCAAGTCCTGATTGATACGCTGGCACAGTTCGGCATTGCGGTGGCGCCGGGCGACATCACAAAAGGTCCTACCATTACGCGCTACGAAGTGTATCCGGCGAAAGGCGTTCGCGTGGACAAGATCGTGAGCCTGGAGCGGGATCTCGCCCGCGCGACGCGCGCCGAGCGAATTAATATTCTCGCGCCCATTCCCGGAAAAGACACGGTGGGAATCGAGCTCGCGAACACCCGCAAAGTGAAAGTGACGTTACGCGAACTGTTGCAGTCACCGGACTGGGAGGAAGCGAAAGCGCGCGCAAAAATTCCGCTCGCGCTCGGGAAAGATGTTTACGGCAAGGCGATCATTACCGATCTGGCACAAATGCCGCACCTGCTCGTGGCAGGCACTACCGGCAGCGGAAAAAGCGTTTGTATCAACGCGCTCATTGCCAGCATGCTCTTTCGATTTACGCCGGAAGAGCTGCGTTTCATCATGATCGATCCGAAAGTGGTTGAGATGCAGTTTTATAATTCTCTGCCGCATCTCGCCTTCCCGATCGTAACCGATCCAAAGAAAGTGCTGCTCGCTTTACGCTGGCTAATTGATGAGATGGAGCGCCGGTATAAGATTTTTGCCCGTGTCGGCGTGCGTAACATCGTCGGGTTCAATGCTCGTCCGATGAAAAAGAAGGATGTCGATCTTGAAGAAGATTCTGTAGAGGCAGGAGGGTCGGCTGCAAAATCTTCGAACGCAGCCAACACGGCCGCCACTACAGCAGGGCGGGAAGACGAATTGATCATTCCGGACAAAATTCCCTACATCGTGGTCATCATCGACGAATTGGCTGATTTAATGCAGACCGCCCCCGCTGACGTTGAGAGTGCGATCGCGCGTATCACCCAAATGGCTCGTGCGGCCGGCATTCATCTTATTGTTGCCACTCAAACGCCCCGCGCGGATGTCGTCACGGGCGTAATCAAAGCGAATATTCCCAGCCGCATTGCCTTCCAAGTCGCCTCCAAGATCGATAGCCGGGTAATTCTCGACGAAAATGGCGCCGATCGTTTGCTCGGACAGGGCGACATGCTCTATCTGCCACCGAGCGCTTCGCGTCTCATTCGCGCCCAAGGCGTGCTGGTAACCGACGATGAAATTCATCGCCTGGTTGAATTTGTTTCTGCGCAAAGCCCACCTGCTTTCGATGCGGCGATGCATCAGAAGCTTCAATCCGCCGCCGCG
>JBKOXU010000045.1:0-19517 GCA_046725095.1 Verrucomicrobiota bacterium | reverse complement strand
ACGCGGCATTGCTGATTGAATCATCATCAATTCGGTCACGTTCTCGGGCGTGAGCAAACCGACCAGGCGTTTCATGCTGTCGAGCACTGGCACAGCCGGGCAGTTGCATTCCTGCATGATGCGAAACGCGTCCTCGAAGCGTGTCCCCGTGGTCACCGTCGGAATGTCGCGCCGCATCACGTCACCGACTCGGAGCGCCGGATCATTCTTCCGCAGCGCCGCGATCAGATCATGGCGCGTGAGCACGCCAGCGACGTTTCCTGTTTCATTCACGACCGGAAAGTCGTGCTGTGATGTCGCGAGCAATGCATCCACGGCTTCCTGCAGAGTGGCGTTTTCTGCCAGTGTGCGGAATTCGCGCACCATCGCGCTCGAGACGGGAAACCTGCGCGAGACATCTTTCATTTGCGCCAGAGCCGCCTCCTGCGACGCGCCGATGTAAACGAATAGCGCGATGAAGATTAGCATGAACCCATTTGGAATAAGCAGGCCGGCAAATCCGAAGACGAATGCGAAGCCCTGGCCGACCGTGGCAGCTACCTGCGTGGCACGCGCATAGCTCAGCCGTGTAGCGAGCAGCGCACGCAAGACACGTCCGCCGTCCATTGGAAACGCAGGCAGCAAATTAAAAAGAACCAGCATGATGTTAATAGTCATCAACTGCGCAATGAGATCGCCGCCCTGTACTGTCGATGGATTAACAAGCGCCTGTGATCCGCCCGCTACGAACAAACCGACTGCGATTACTACGTTAACCATTGGCCCCGCTACCGCGATGATCAGTTCCTGTACTGGTTCTTCCGGCATCCGTTCCAGTCGCGCGACTCCACCGATGGGAAGTAACGTGATGTCGGGCGTGTTAATTCCGAAAGCCTTCGCCGCGAATGCGTGCCCGAATTCGTGCAGCACGACACAGACGAAAAGCATGAGAATAAATATTACGCGACTCGCAGCCACGGCCGAACCGCCTTCCGCATAGTAGCCGAAGGCAAGCCAGCCGATCAGCAACAGAAACGTAATGTGAATCCGCAACTGAATACCGGCCACGCGGAAGATTGGGAGAGACCAGCCCATTTGGCTCAATGTGCGTTGGTATTAGATCGTGCGCCAGTAATCTTAAGGACGCGACAGTGAGAGATGTCTCGACTCCGCTCGACATGACAGATTGCATTTAATCGCGATGGAAACCTTCGATGTTGCGATCGTGGGCGCGGGTCCGGCCGGATCGAGCTGTGCGGCGTTTTGCGGGCTCGGCGGTTTGCGAGTGCTTGTTCTCGAACGCGAGAAATTTCCCCGCGAAAAAGTCTGCGGCGATTGTTTGAATCCATCCTGCTGGGGAGTACTGCTACGACTGGGAATTGCGGACAGTGCGCGACAACTGCCGCACGCAATCCTTAATACCGTCGAATTCATCGCCATCGGCGGACAAAAAGTCATTGTCGATCTAGCGTCCGACGAAGAGAGTCTGCGGGCAATCAAACGCAGCTTATTCGACGCGCTCGTGATGTCGCGAGCGCAGGACCTCGGCGCGCAAATTCACGAAGAAACAACGGTAACAGCATTGACCCCGGCGGGGCACGGTTCGGATTGGAAAATTGAAACCACAGACGGAGCGATTTTTGCCGCGAGAACGCTAGTCGGCGCGGACGGCCGTAATTCGACAGTGGCGCGCCTTTGCAATTTGCTCCCACGGCCTGCGCGTGAACGTGTGGCGCTGCAAGCACACATTCCGCTGCCAGCGGGCTTCGGCAGTCGCGTCGTGCTGCAATTTCTACGCGAGGGCTATTCCGGCCAGGCGCCGGTCAATGACGATGAATTGAATCTATGTCTCGTGAGCAAACCTTCCAACATCTCTGCCCTCCAGCATTGGGCGGAGCAGTGCTTTGGCCTTCAAAAAACATATTCGTGGCATACGATCACTCCGCTCACCCGGGTCGCGCTTTTGCCGGCGCACGACAAGTTGTTTATGGTCGGCGACGCGGCGCGCGTGGTTGAGCCGTTTACTGGCGAGGGCATTTATTATGCGCTTCGCTCCGGCGAGCTGGCGGCGCAAGCCATCGTGAAGACTGTCCGCGGACATTACGATGTCGATCCAGTGAATGGGTACGTACAGGCGCACGCGGCCATGTATCGCGGCAGATTATGGGTCAACCGACTGGCACGCGCAGCGGTCTTGTCGCCGCGAGTCGCGTCGTCTCTTATTCACGCGGCGCGAGTTCAACCGATTTTGCGCTCGCTCACAGCCAAAATCGTCAGGCCGCAATTGTAGCCCATCGTTGTTTGTGGGCGGTCAACGTGCCACAGGCATGTTTCTACCGTGATTGCCGGGCCGCTTTCACCGTATTCGCCATCAACATTGCGATCGTCATCGGTCCCACGCCGCCCGGCACCGGCGTGATCGCCGCCGCCTTTTTGGCGACTTCGTCAAACGCCACATCGCCGACAAGCCGATAACCACGTTCGCTTGCCGCGTCTTCCACACGATTGATACCGACATCGATAACGGCGGCGCCGCCGTCGTGCACGTGTGCCGCTTTCACGAAATTCGCTTGACCGATCGCCGCGATCAAAATGTCCGCGGACCGGGTAATCTTTTCGAGATCGCGGCTGCGCGAGTGCACCACCGTGACTGTCGCGTTCGCGTCTTTATTTTTCTGCATGAGAAGCAGGGCGAGCGGTTTGCCCACGATCATACTGCGGCCAACAATCACGACGTGCGTGCCGTCGATGGCGATCTTACTTTCAATCAGTAAGCGCTGGATACCGAGCGGGGTGCATGGAACAAATCCGGTGGGATCACCGATTACCAGCTTCGCCACGTTCTCCCGGTGGAAACCATCGACATCTTTGCTTGGGTCGAGCGCGCGGACAATCGCCGCTTCATCTATCTGCTTTGGTGCCGGCGATTGCACAAGAATACCGTGAATGCTGGGGTCGCGATTCAGTTCCTGCACGCGAGCGAGCAGTTCAGCTTGGGTGGTCGATACCGGCAACTCAAGCTTCACCGAATGCAAACCGAGAGCCCGACACATCTTGTCTTTTGAACGCACATAGGTCCGCGAGGCCGGATTGTCGCCAATAAGAACGACAGCGAGACCCGGGGTGGTGCCTTTCGATTTCAATTCCGCGATCTCACGGCGAAGATCGACATACACATTTTCCGCAATTGCGCGTCCATCGATGAGCTTTGCCATGCGCTGAATCGTAGATGAGTCAGCGCATTTCAACCAGCGCCATCATGGCATTCTGTAAGCGAAGCCGTTCGGCTTCGAATTCTTCGGGAGTCGTTGTCGATTTTACGCGGTGTAAGGGGCCGAAGATGACGCGCACTTTCGAAAACGGGCGTGGTAAGATGAATCGGTCCCAACTTTTAACGCGCCAGCAACTGGAGAACTCCAGGTTGATCGGTTGGATTGGCGCGCCCGATTTTTGGGCGAGCAGAATAATTCCGGGCCCAAGTTCATAGACGGGCCCGCGCGGGCCATCAGGTGTTAGCAAGACATCGCGACCGGCGGCAAGTACTCCAACCAGCTCGAGCATCCCGGTTGCACCCAGCCGCGAACTGGAACCGCGCACGACTTGAAAGCCGAAGCGTTCTACCAGCGGCGCAATCAAATCTCCGTCACGACTCGCGCTGATCAATCCGGCACCGGGCCGGTGCGGTGCAAATCTTTTCAAGACATAGGAAATGAGCAGAAGCCGATTGTGCCAGAGCCCGCCGATATAGTTTTCAGTCACCGGCGCGCTCGATAAGTTCGAGCGATCGTCGATTTCGTAACGCAACGTCCGCGCCCACCAATCGAGCAACCTGAATCCGAACGCGATCAACCAGCGCGCGCGCCAACCCTCGATTTTCAAGGCTTGCGGGACGGTTTTGCCGCGTCATCACCCCAGCGGTACGCGCTCGGGCTGGGCAGCCCGATTTGGTCGAGGATCCGCCAGACAACTGTGTCAACCACCGCAGTCACGGAATTTGGCCGGCTGTAAAAAGATGGGATCGCAGGCAAAACAATCGCGCCCGCTTCGAGCAGGGCCACGACATTACGCGCGTGAATCAAATTCCAAGGCGTCTCCCGCGGGACGAGAATCAATTTCCGGCGTTCCTTCAGAAACACGTCTGCTGCGCGTAGCAAAGCGCTATCGCTCGAGCCGGAAGCGATCCGGCCAAGCGTGGCCATTGAGCAGGGGACAATGACCATCGCGTCGAAGCGTGCGGAGCCGCTGACGAATGGAACGTTGAGATCGTTCTCAGAATGCTGGGCAATCGCTTTGGGTATCTTGAGAATGCCGAGCTCTTGCTTGGCCACTTGTTTGGCATACCCGCTCATGACCAGATGCACATCGTGCGCGGCATAATCGACCTGCTCGAGCAGCCTTTGCAGATAGACCGTTCCGCTCGCACCTGTGGCGGCAATGACAAGTTTCATCGTGGGAAATTCATCCTGGAGTTTGAATTTAATCCGGTATGGGAGCAATAAGATACGGTATGGTCAAAAAACTCTTACACACCCGTTATCGGGTGAGCGATCTGGAAAAGACGATCTCGTTTTATAAAGATGTCCTCGGTCTTGAAGAGGTTCGCCGCCAGACGTCTGGTCGCGGTTCGCAGCTTGTGTTTTTGAAAGCGCCCGATAGCGATGTGGAAATTGAGATTTGCAAATTTGACGAGAGCGGGCCGGTTGTAGTTGGGCCTGACCTCACGCATCTGGCTTTCGAGGTGGAAGACCTGGATGAGTTCGCGAAGAAAGCGACGGCGAAAGGTTATCCGCTCTCGGACGGACCACATTCGACTGGCAGCAGTAGAATTGCGTTCATCGACGCGCCGGAAGGCTACGAAATCGAATTGATTGAACGCGGCGCCAAGTCTTAGGTCCAAAATTTCCGCCTGCTCTACGGACTTGCAATGGCCAAAATCTTACCACTAATTTTCCGCTCATGAAATTGTGGCGCGACCGGCTTTTGCTCCTTTGTGCCTTGGTTTCGATCAACGCGCTGAGCGTTTCGGGTCAGGACAGCGATGTCGAAGCGGTGCGGCCGAGTGGTATTTCCGGGCCTGTCCGCAAAGCGCAGCCAGTCGAATCGATCTCCGATTCGACCGACGAAGGGTCAATACCTGCAGCCAGTCCAGTCCGGAAAGCTTCAGGAGCTAAATCGACTTCTGCTCGTTCACACAAGACCCGCGCGAAGGCGAAACGAACCCCAGCATCAACGCCAGCGTCCATCGAGTACACATCGGATGGGATCCCAAAGACCGGCGCGGCTTCAGTGATTGTGGTGGACGCGAACAGCGGTCAAACCTTGTACGAAAAAAACGCGGATCAAACCCGTGCCCCGGCGAGCACGCAAAAGTTGCTTACGGCTCTAATCATAGCCGAGCGCGGCTTTTTGGATCGGCCGGTTACGGTCCAACAGATCGATACGATGGCCGAACCGGTGAAGCTGAACATAAAACCGGGCGACACTTATCAGCGAATCGATCTGCTGCGAGCGCTGCTCGTGAAAAGCCCCAACGACGTCGCCCGATGTCTGGCGCGGGATAATGCCGGCAGCGTGGAAGCGTTTGCCGAGGTGATGAACCGGCGTGCGCGCGAACTCGGAGCCGTGAATTCGCACTTCGTTAATCCAAACGGCTTGCCGATGCCGGGCCAATACTCAACGGCCCGCGACCTTTCGATCATCGCTCGCGCCGCGTATGCGAATCCGACGATCCGATCGATCGTTTGCCTTCCGCAGCTTGTTTTTCGCTATGCGAATGGTCGCACGCGGGAGCTCGAAAATACTAACAAAGTCCTAAAGCGTCTTCCTTACTGCAATGGGATGAAGACCGGTTACACCGAAGCTGCCGGTCACTGCTTGATCAGCAGCGGCTCGCGAGGTGGCCGCGACATCATCGTGGTCGTTCTCGGTGACAGTAAGGCCGGCGTTTGGCGCGATTCATCCGCGCTGCTCTCATGGGGCCTTTGGATGTGATTTAGGGTGCTCTTGGAGCCCCCGTTCCCGTGCGCGACTTTTTCCAGGATCAATTGGACGCGCTCCGCGCGCATTCTCTGGATCGGCATCTTCGCGAAATCAGTAGTGCGCAGGGACCCGAAATCAAAATCAGCGGCCGTCGGCTGATCAATTTTTCCTCGAACGATTATCTCGGTCTGGCCAACGATCCTCAATTGCGGGAGGCAGCCATTGGCGCCATCGGCGACTTTGGTGTTGGCGCCGGAGCTTCGCGGCTGATTAGCGGGACACAATCGCCACATTTGCGTTTAGAACGAGCGCTGGCGAGATGGAAAGGAACGGAAGAAGCGCTCTGTTTTAATAGCGGGTACGCGGCGGCGCTCGGAACGATTCCGGCCTTAGTTTCCAAGAGTGATGTAATCCTGCTCGACAAACTCTGTCATGCATCACTCATCGATGGCGCAAAATTAAGCGGCGCTATCCTGCGCGTATTTCCGCACAATCATCTGGGAAAACTGGAGAGTCATCTCGAATGGGCTCAACGCGGACATCCGGGAAAGCGCATTCTCATCATAACCGAATCAGTCTTTTCCATGGATGGCGATCGCGTGCCCTTGCGCGAATTAGTTGAATTAAAAAAGCGTTTCGGCGCGCTCTTAATGCTCGATGAAGCGCATGCCGTCGGAGTAATTGGCGCAAACGGTCGGGGGTTGGCTGCGGCAGAGAACTTGAATGAACATGTCGATGTTCAGATGGGAACCTTAAGCAAGGCGCTCGGCGCAAGCGGGGGGTACATCTGCGGTTCGCGCAATCTCATCGAATGGCTGATTAATCGTGCGCGTTCCTTCATCTATTCGACGGCGCCGGCCCCTGGAGTCGCTGCTGCAGCACTGGCCGCGGTTAATTTTCTTTCCTCTGCTGAAGGAGAAGAGCGCAGGCTTTTGCTTTGGAAAAGAATTAATCTGCTGCGCGAACTGCTGCCCAAGAATGCCATGAACACAGAGGGCAGCAATGCCAGTAGCGCAATTTTTCCATGGATTATCGGGGACGAACAAGCAGCGCTCGATCTGGCGTCCGCGCTCCAAAATGAAGGATTTCTGATCCCAGCGATTCGTTATCCAACGGTTGCCAAAGGATCCGCCCGATTGCGTATTACCGTGACTGCCTCGCACGAAGAAGATCAAATCCGATCGCTCTGCGAGGCGATCAAGAGAATGACGAAGCACGAATGACGAAACAAATCCGAATGTCTAAATGACGAAGGCCCCCGCGGGCACCTTTTATCATTCGGATTTCGTCATTCACTCGTCGTTGGTCATTTGTCATTCAGCTAGAAAACGTCTCAAGATCGGTTTCAACTTTTCGACCGTTGCTACCGGCCAGAGTTTGCGGTCGGTGACCAGCGCAGAATCGAGCGCGAAATGTTCCGGCCAATTCGGCTCCGTCGGGATTCGCGGGATCACATCCAAGAGCACTTTCTTCGCCGTTTCCGCATTTGCCAGTAAGTGACCAAGGACGGTCTGGGCAGAGACCGCTTCCTCCTCCACTTTCCAGCAGTCGTAGTCGGTGATCATCGCCATGGCCGCGAACGCGATTTCAGCTTCGCGAGCCAACTTCGCTTCGGGAAGATTCGTCATCCCGATCACGTCGAAACCGTTTCGCCGATTCAATTCCGATTCCGCACGCGTGGAGAATGCCGGTCCGTCCATGTTCACGTAAGTGCCGCCGTTATGGACCGTGACGCCGAGAGACCTGGCTGATTCGGCCAGCAAATTTCGGAGCTTCGTGCTGATCGGTTCAGCAAATGCAATATGCGCAGCGACGCCTTCGCCGAAGAACGTGTGGGCTGCGCGCGCGCTTGTGCCATCGTAAAACTGTGAAGGCAACAAGACATCGCGGGGCGCATATTTTTCCTGCAAGCTGCCCACCGCCCCCACCGAGATGATCCAGCGGACGTCGAGCGAGCGGAGCGCGTAAATGTTGGCCCGGTGATTGAGCTCGTGTGGCAGGATTCGATGACCGCGGCCGTGTCGCGGCAAGAAATAAACCTGGCGCCCGCTCACTTTGCCGCCGATGAGGCTGTCCGATGGCGCACCAAACGGGGTGTCGATCTGAACTTCGGTCGGCTCGCGCACTTCTCCCATCTCATACAAACCACTGCCGCCGATGATCCCGATTCCTGGAGATTCATTTTTCATTGCCGAAAGTCTTCGGGATTTATTGCGAAAGACCGAGAAGATGGAAAGCGGATAATCTCGCCGTGGCGAGGACGGCTTGCCCGTGTATTATTTCCGCCCAGCCATGCCGAAATTTTTCATCAAAACATACGGTTGCCAGATGAACGAACGCGACTCGGAACAAGTCGCGCATTCGCTCGTGGTGCGCGGCTACGAGCGGGTCGCACACGAGGTGGAGGCCGACGTCGTGCTTTTAAATACGTGCAGCGTGCGCGACATGGCGGACCAAAAGGCGCTTGGCAAAATGGGAATGCTCGGTCGCATGGCGAAAGAGCGGCCACACGTTGTGTTCGGTTTCCTTGGCTGCATGGCTCAGGCGCGCGGCGAATCCCTGCTCAAGAATCTGCCGCATGTCGATCTTGTTATCGGGACCCAGAAATTCCATCGCGTGGCCGATTACGTGGAAGAATTGGTCGCGAAGAAAAATGGTAGAGCGCGATCGCCGAGCGCGCCGGTTTCGGATTACGGCGGGCGCCCCGGCGCTGCGTCCCTACCAATGGACGATTTACGGTTCTCAATTGTGGATGTTGCGGAGGAAGCTGGCTCGCAATCGACGATTCGCGATCAACAACTCGTGCCCCGGCAGGCGACCGCTTTCGTTTCGATCATGCAGGGATGCAACATGCACTGCACCTTCTGCATCGTCCCGCAGACGCGCGGCGCGGAGCGAAGCCGTTCCATTGAAGAGATCGTGCGCGAAGTGCGCGATCTGGTTGCGCGCGGAGTGAAGGAAGTCACTTTGCTTGGACAAATCGTGAATTTGTACGGCCGTCACGAGTTTCCGAAGCGCGATGGCAAAAGTCCTTTTGTGCAGTTGCTTGAGGCCGTGAGTGGAATCGACGGCCTCGAACGACTGCGTTTTACTTCGCCCCATCCGATCGGGTTCCGCGACGATTTGATCGACGCGTTCGAGCAGCTGCCGAAGCTGGTCGAGCACGTGCATCTCCCGCTGCAATCCGGTTCGAACAAAATCCTCAAAGCGATGCACCGCGGTTACACCTCGGAGAAATATATCGATCTTGTCCGGCGGATCCGGCAGGCGCGTGATGACATTGCTATTACAACTGACGTTATCGTTGGATTTCCGGGCGAGACAAAGATCGATTATAAACAGACGCGCGATCTGGTCGAGGAAATCCAATTCGACAATGCATTCGTCTTTCGCTATTCGCCGCGACGTGATACGCCGGCCGCGAAAATGCGGGACCAAATCGATGAGCGCGTTAAAGAAGAACGCAACCAGGATTTGCTCCGGATCGTGAATGAATCGGCGCGACGAGCGGGCGAGCGGTTGATCGGCTGCAATGTGGAAATTCTTTGTGAAGGGCCAAGCAAAACGAACCCGGCGCGGTTAATGGGTCGGACGCGCACGAATAAGATTGTCGTGTTTCCATCTTCGCCGGGGCTACGGCGGACAGGCGAAAACACCGATGAACTAATGGGAGAACTCGTCGATGTCCAAATCGAGCATGCCAATGGATTCAGCTTGTATGGTACGCCGGTCCTGCCAATCTCACGCGCGGCTACCAACGATCGCGTCCGCCAACGGACGGATTCGCCGTTGCGAACATGATTTACAATCTGTCTTTGCAAACTGCGGGAATCATCGCGGGTGCGTTCCTCATTTTGATCAGTTTGCCTGGGTTGGTGAAACCGGACCTTATCAGTGTCGCGCAGGGGTTTCCGCGTTCTCGGGTCGCCGGAGTCGTTCTGTTGACTATCTGTCTTGCGTGGACGTTTTGGCTGCTCGCAACGATCCAGATGGGCGAATTCTCCGCCTTCCGGCGGCCCCTGCTCATTGCGCTGCCGATCGGTTACGTGCTCGTCCTGCGTTTCGTCGAAGAATTTCTCGCCGTACGCGCGCTCGGAATTCTTTGCTTGCTGGCGGCCGAACCGCTGCTCGATGCAGCCTTCTTACGCTACGAGACGAGCCGGCTCCTCGTTACGGTATTCGCTTATCTGCTGATCGTTGGCGGACTGTTTTGGGTTGCGATCCCGTACGTGCTTCGCAATCAAATTAACTGGAGCACGCGGAGCGTTTTCCGCTGGCGCTTCCTGCACGGTATTGCGTTCATCTATGGCTGCGTGATTCTCGCATTCGCGCTTACGCGGTATTAAGCATTTGTAGCGGCGGTCTGTTACTACGGTCGAATAGATGCGACTCTGACAGTGCGGCCCTACGGTAAACTTATGAAACGGATTCTGGTGATCCGCGGCGGCGCAATTGGCGATTTTATTCTCACTTTGCCAACGCTAAAGGCGTTGCGTGAAGGCTATCCTCACGCGCACCTTGAGATCCTCGGTTACAAGCACATTGCGGTGCTGGCAGAGAACCGGTTTTACGCTCAAGCCATTCGCTCGATCGAGTACGGCGCGCTTGCCAGTTTCTTCGCGAAAAACTCGAAACCGCCCGCAGAACTTGCAAATTATTTCGCGAGTTTTGATTTGATCATCAGCTATCTCTACGATCCGGATGGAATCTTTGAGAATAACCTGCGGCGATGCGGCGTCGAAAATCTGATCCACGGACCTGCAAAGGTTGATGATCGTGAGCATGCCGCGCTTCAGCTCGCGCGACCGCTCGAAGAGCTCGGACTGCGAGCCACCGATTTCGCACCGAGGATTTATCAATCCACAGAAAGTCGAAAATTTGCCGAAGATTTTCTACGCGGTATGCCGCGGCCAATTCTTGCTATTCATCCCGGGAGCGGCAGCGAGACAAAGAACTGGCCGATTGAGAACTGGATTGAGTTCGGAAACGACATGCTTGGTTCAGATGAGTTTTGCGGATCGCTGGTTATTGTCTCTGGCGAGGCCGATGAAGAGCGATCGAGAGAATTGCAAACGATTTGGAGAAACGATCGTGTTCAGTTCGCAAGGAATCTCCCATTACCGGTGCTTGCCGCCCTGTTGGAACACACGATTTTTGTCGGACACGACAGCGGAATCTCTCACCTTGCCGCGGCTGCGGGCGCAAAATGCATTTTGCTATTTGGTCAGACCGATCCGGACGTTTGGGCGCCGATGAATGAGAGTGTAGAGGTCATCCGTGCAGGGAGCGGAAAACTTAGCGATCTTGGAATCAGCGAGGTAGAAGCCGCGGTAGCCGCCGCCCTGTCGGCGGCGCGACGCGTGCCCTTAAAAGAACCTCAGACCCACGCTTCGCAGGGCGAAGCGGCTACAGCTAAGAACTGATGCGCATCGGCATCAGCACATAAAGAAACGGCGTCTGAATTTTCAGGATGCCGGGACTCATCTCGTCGATCAAATCGAGAAAGACCTCGTCTTCGCTGAGATTGCGCAACGGCGCCATGAGGAATTCTGGATTAAAAGCAATGGAAAAATCGCGCCCTTTGTATTGCACCGCGAGCGATTCCTTCGCTTCGCCCACTTCCGGGGTATTGGCTGTGATGTCGATGTTGTTCTTGCTGAAATTCAGCTTGATCGAATTCGATTTGTCGCTCGCCAGTAACGAAACGCGTCGCAGTGAATTCAGAAACGTTTCGCGCTCCAGTTTCACCCGCTCTTTTGTTTCGGCCGGAATGACCTGGCGATAGTTCGGATAATTGCCTTCGATCAATTTTGAAACCAGCAGCGTCTTGTTTAGATCGAACGCGATCTGGCCACTGCCCATGCTCACTTTCACGTCGCCGTCATCGCTAAGCAGGCGCTGCAATTCGGTGACCGCTTTTGTGGGAACAATAATGTCAACTTCATGACTGCGCGGGAATTCCAGTTCGATTTCGACCATGGCAAGCCGCCGGCCGTCCGTTGCAACCAGTGTGAGCTTGTTGTCCTTGAAACTAAAAAGGACGCCGTTCAGCACGTAACGGGTCTCGTCAGTCGATATGGCGTAGGAAGTTTTCCGCAAACCGTCTCGCAAATCTTTTTGCCGAATGGTGACGACTTTCGCGTCCTCAAATTTGGGCAGCGGCGGGAATTCTTCCTCGGGCAATCCGAGGATTTTGAAAAAGCTTTGCCCGCTCCGGATCGACGCCGTGTTCTTTCCATCGACATCGAACTGGATTTCGCTGGAGGGCAGCTCACGAACGATGTTGAAAAGGCGGCGGGCCGGGAGTGTGGTTGCACCCGCCTTATCCACTTGCGCTTCGCAACTGCCGCGCACCCCGACATCGAGATCGGTCGTCGTCAGATGGATTTCGTCACCGTCGGCTTGCAGCAGAACGTTGGAAAGAATAGGCAGGGTTGTGCGTGTGCTGACTACGTTTTGAACCTGTTGCAAGCCTTCAAGCAGTTTTTCTTTCGTGACACTGAATTTCATGATGGAAAGGAGCGCTTAAGATGTAAGGCTTTCGATTTTGTTCGGCAACCGTAAAGTCGCTCTTGCCTTTTGCCGTAGCGGCGGTCTGTGACTGCCGCACATACTGTTGCTCTTGTTCTCGTCAAGAAATTAATGCGACGATCATAGATCACGCTACAGAATCACGGATCAGCGCTGGAGCGAACTGTCGATAAAGGAAATCGTCTGTCGCAGGTTGTCTTGCTCGGTCATGCGCTTTTTTACCAGTTTACAAGCATGCAGAACGGTGCCGTGATCGCGTCCGCCAAATGCATCGCCAATTTCGTTGAGCGACGCCTTGGTAAGCTCGCGCGCCAGATACATCGCTACCTGCCGCGGAAAAGCGATGCTGGCCGGACGGCGTTTGCTCGTCATATCCGCTACACGCACATCAAAGTGTTCGGCTACGCGTCGCTGGATTTGCTCGATCGTAATGGAATGGCGTCCTTCTTCCTGCAAAATATCCTTCAGCAGATGCTCGACGACTTCCTGGGTAAGCTCCTTTCCGCTGAGTGACGCAAAAGAGGCCACGCGCATGAGAGCACCCTCTAGGCGACGCACATTCGTGCGAATGCGACTGGCGAGAAATTGGAAAATGTCATCGTGCAATTTGATCTGCATGGTACGCGCTTTTTTTCGCAAGATCGCCAGGCGGGTCTCGATGTCCGGCGGCTGAAGCTCGGCGGTAAGTCCCCACTCAAAGCGGGAAACCAGGCGGTGCTCCAGGTTGGCGATCTCCGAGGCAGGCCGGTCGCTCGAGAGCACGATCTGTTTGTGGCCGTCGAAGAGCGTGTTAAATGTATGAAAGAATTCTTCCTGCGAACGCTCCTTGCCCCCAAGAAACTGGATGTCGTCGATTAAAAGGAGATCGGCCTGGCGATAGCGCTTGCGGAATTTTACCAGATTACTGTGCTGGATCGCATCGATGAACTCGTTGATGAAGAGCTCACTGGAGAGATACATTACCTTCGTATTTTTTTTCTTTGCCCACACGTACTGACCAATCGCCTGCATTAGATGTGTCTTACCCAGGCCGACGCCGCCGTAAATAAAGAGGGGGTTGTAAGTGCGAGCCGGTGATTGCGCGACAGCGAGACTGGCGGCATGCGCAATTTCGTTGTTCGGACCGACCACAAAAGATTCGAACGTGTTTCGTGGATTAAGCCCGAGCAGGCTCGCGCCTGTTTTTGTGTCGCCTTGTAACTCTGGCAAAATCTCCTTTAAGGTGACGGCATCCTCCAAAGGCGTTTGCCCCGCAGATCCAGAGGGAGAGGAAAACCTTACGGCGCGCGGGGCGCCAAGTGAACTCACGACCGCGGTCTGCAATGCCATCATATAGTTACTCTCGATCCAAAACTGATAAATGTTATTTGGGACCCGAAAAGTGAGCGATTTATCAGTGACTTGGACCAATTCGACGGCAGAAAACCAACGTTTGAAACTATCAGGGCTGATCTGTGGTTTGAGCGCAGCGGATAATCGCTCCCATACCTGGGCACATCTCTTGTCCATAGCAACTTGTTAACAGTGTTACACGATCGCCACAGAAGCTGATACTAGGGGGAATTGCCCCGCGGGCCCGGGGCGACATTGGGTTGCTTTCCACCACAGCTTGCCAAGGAAGCGCTCGGAAAAAACGCCCAAAATGCGTAAATACGAGGGAAAACTGAACTTTACGCTGTTTGAGAGCGAACGGGTTTCGGCGAGAAGGCGCTGTGCAGGAACTCGGTTGTTTTGCGGAGGCGGGGTGCCGTTCATACTTACTGCGAAAAGTTTCAAAGAAATGTTCACATCTTATTCACAACTGCCCCGTTTCTGCCCTGCCAGCGGGCTTGAGATTAGAAACCGACGTCAAAATCGACAAGAAAAAAACTGAACTTTATTTTTCGTCACACGAAAAAAATTCTTGACTACAAAAAAGAATCGCGCGTGTCCCCGGGCATCACAAAACGGACGCTCATGGCGCATAGTGAACTTAAAAACTTTGGTTCATTACTGCAGATCGGTTGGTCGCCGCGGTTGCGCCAGTTGTCTGGCTCCCGTCGGTCGGAGATGAATCGCGAGTTGACCGAATTGAAGAGCCTGCGCATTTTGCCGACTCCGGGGCGTTATGGAATGGAAATGCTCTGCGAATCGACAACGCAGAGATCTCAATCGAACTGGAAAATGAACCGCGTCATTAATCTGAATCGGACCGGGGTAATCCGGCAAATTCTTCCAGCCGGTTTGATCGCGCTTTATCTCTCTATATCATGTGCCCCGAAAGCCTTCGGGGCTGCCGACGAGCTGGTGCCACCGTTTGGATTTCGTTGGAACGACTCCATGGCGCGCGTGGAGGCTGTGCTGCATGGCGCAAAGGCCAAGATTGTATCGCGGGATAAAAAGGAGAACCGTGAGATTTGGACAGTGGAAGGCCTCGTTCACCCTGGATTGAAGCGCACGGTCTTTACTTTTAAGGCGCGGTCGCTCCTCGAAGTAGAGTTGCAGTATGAGTATCCCGACCGGACAATCGAATGGTACAACCAGCGGATGGGAGAAATTCGGAAATACTTCGACGAGAAGTACGGAACAGGAAAACTAGTCTCGCGGTCCCGCGATACCGATACCGATGTCATCCAGACGCTGGTCGGCTATCAGTGGATGGTCGGCGCGACGATGCTTGAACTTTTTTATTTCTCGGCCCAGCACGACACGCTTGTTTACCGCACGATTTCGGTTGATTACAAAGCGCTCTGAGTTGCGGCAGCGCGGAGTACAGGCTGCCAGCCTGTCCTTTTTGGCAGCTTGCCAAAAAGCTATTTGAATTAATCAAAGCCAAAGATTTTTGCCACGCTCTTATGTCGTCGGCAAGCTGTCGACGGCCGCAGGCTAGCAGCCTGCGCTCCCCAGAGTCTGACTACAAGGTCGTCTCGCTCACAAGCGCCTGTTCTTCCTGCGGGCGAATGCGCTTGCCGCGTCTCGTTTGCTTTTGCAAGCGTTTCAAACGGCTGGACAAAGCGGCCTTTGCCGCTGAATTCATGCGATCGATAAAAAGAATTCCATTAAGGTGATCGACTTCGTGCTGAATCGCGCGCGCCAGCAAGCCGCTCGCTTCAATTTCGATTTTGTCGCCTTCCAAATTTTGTGCACGGGCCATTGTTAATTCTGCGCGCTCGATTAGCCCCGTAATTTCCGGAAAGCTCAAACACCCTTCCATTCCAACTTCTGTTTCGCCGCCGAGTTCGATCTCCGGATTAATTAACACAAGCGGCATGGACGCGGTTGGATCGACGTCATTGCCGTTCAATTTCAGGGTGCTGGGCCGATCCTCGACTTGCGAAACGTCCAGGACGGTGAGCTGCAAAGCTTCACCCACCTGCTGTGCTGCCAGGCCGACGCCGTTGGCAGCATGCATTGTCTCGATCATGTTGGCGGCCAGCTCACGAATGTGATTGTCGATCTTCTCGATCTGTTTGCCCTTCGCCCGTAGAATCGGATCGCCGTATTGCAAGATCGACAAGATCATTTTCCTTCGCTAGTAAAGGCCGGCAAATTTCTCACGCCTGCCAGCTTTAACGCGTCCATCACTTTAATGATCGTGCCGAACGAGGCTTGTTTGTCCGCTTGCAGTGCGAGCGTAGACCTTCGCGCCTCGGGCAAGCTGCGCACCGCGCCCTCCAGTTCGTCCACGCCCATCGCTCGTCCGTCCAGTTTAATCTCGTCATTTTGATCGATGCTTACGATCGCGTGTTCGAGTTCAGCCGGCAGCTTCTTCGCAGTCTTCGATTCCGGCAGATTAATTTGAACTTCCGGCTGATCCTTCTTGAAAGTAGTGGAGACGACAAAGAAGATCAGCAGGATGATGAGAATATCGACGAGCGAGACGATGATAATGAGGGGCGCTCGCCGTTTTCGCACCGCGAAGTTCATAGCGGGAAGTGCGCTGCGGGTTTCACGCCACCGGCGTCGGAATCGATATGGACCCGACGGGCGGCGCTTTTGCTGGCTCGAATTCGCGCGAGGAACGGCCGTAATAGCATTTGTTGATTAACTCGACGACTAGCGTTTCCATCTCTACCGACATCACTTCTACTTTTCTCGAAAAATAGCTGAACCCGATCAGGGTCGGCACGGCGATCGAAAGCCCGAAAACGGTTGCATTGAGCGCTTCGGCGATGCCGAGTGCGATCTGACGTGTGTCCGACGCGCCGGAGCTCAATCCGAGATGGGAAAAAACATGCACCAGTCCCGAAACTGCGCCGATCAAACCGAGCAGCGGCGCAATGCCTACGATGACTTCGAGAACGATGAGACCCTTTTCAAGGCGCACCATTTCGTGACGCGCACGCGTTTGAACTACTTCCACGGTTTCAGAACGCGGCCCGCGCAGATATTGCAGCGCGACACGCGTGATCCGCGCTAGTGACGAGGGATCATGATATACGATGCGCGAGAGCCGCTCAGTACTTCCACCCGGCACCAAGAGTTCAATTTCGCCCTCAATTACCCGTGGCATCACGTTTTTCTCCCTCAAAGCGAAGCCGCGCAAAATCATTGTCGTCACCGAGACAATCGAGCAGGCCAGCAGCGGCCACATGAAAAGACCGCCCCTCGTGAAAAACCCGATGATCGCATTCACGGTTCCCGGCATTTCGGCAAATATCCAGGCAGCGATCATTAGTTCGCAAAGATCGTGAATGGAATGTCCATGTCCAAACCCTCGGCCGGCAGGGTGTCCGCTAAATCATCCGGCATCGGAGGCAGTTGCGCCTCCTGGATCGATTGAATGCAGACGTTGGCGGAAGCCTCGTTTGCTGTGTTTTCGATGACCTTGAGATTGTTCACGCGTCCACTTCGGTCAACTACAAATACAACGCGCGTAGTGCCGATGTTGATCAAGTCCCTTTTTTGATCGAGAAAGGCGTACCAGCGGGAGCCAACTGAATCCAGGAGAATCTTCATATAACGACCAAGAGGGGTGCCCAGCGCGTTAACGGAAGAGATACCGCGGTTTGTAATCCGGCCCGAGATATGAGTTCGTTCCTTATAGGCCCGATATGAGGACCGCGGTTGCGCTGATGCAGGCGCAACGGACGGATCAACTTCTGGACTAGGTTTTGCGCTCAACATCGCAAATTGCTCCGCAGCGGTAAGCGGCGGTCGTTGCGAGGTCGACTGGGGCGCGGGGGAAGCCTTCGACTTCTCCTGAGGTGCCGCACTGGGCTGCGGTTGGGCCCCATTCATTTGAAGCGAATAAGAATGCGTCTCCAAATCTACCACCGGTCGGTCTTTTCCCGTCTGTGATGGCAACGGCGCTTCGCCAGTGGCCGGAAGTTCACTCGCCGCGATGGAATTGGCGTTCGACTCAAATGTTTTCTCGTCCGGCGGCTCGACCGATTTTTTGGACTCATCTGTCTCGATGAAAGCAGAATTCTTCGGAACCAGCGGGACAGACGAAAGATCGACAAACGTCAGCTCGACCGGCTTTTCCTCGATCGGAAGCGCCGGTGTGAAGACGCCGCCCAGCACGGCCAGCAGATAGGCGAACAGCAAATGAATTAAGATCGCCGCGAGCAGCGCCCACAGAATCGTTCGAGCGTTGTGTTCGTGGTCGATCGTTCGGTTGCCCGGTTGGGCGAACATGATCTCGGCCGTCATCTTTAGAGCGGTCTGTTAGGTAATGAAGAAGGGATTCGGGCTGAGAGTTCCCTCAGCTTAGGGCTTGAACCTTATCTCAGCTTAGGGGCACTGACAACTTGCCTACCCGACCGGCTTCTGCTTCTACTCTTAGTCTTATTCTTAATCTTGCTCCCGCTAACACTCCGCCTCATTCGTTCTCTTCCTTCTTGTCGTTCCGACCCCGGAAAGCCTTCGGAGTCGAGGAATCTCTTAGTCCTCCTGACTTTCGCGATGTCGCGCGTGCATAATGAAACAGGTATTGCTGCGCGTAACCACGGTGTTCGCCAAAATAGGCTTCAGAAAACTCGCGCAGCCGCTGTGCAGTTGCCTTTTCTTTCCGCGGAAAATATTTCTCTCTCAAAACGCGTTCGATCCAGACATCGATCGGGAAAGCCCGCAGACGTTCGTAGGCAAATAGCATGACACAATTAGCGATCTTTGCTCCAACACCTGGCAATGCGCAGAGTTTTTCCCGGAGATCGCCATCCGAAAGCGCCGACCACGCATCGAGATCCACTTCGCCGGAGCCAACAAGCCGTGCGGTTGCGAGAAGATTCTTCGCGCGGTAACCAAGTGCGCATTTCCGCAATTCGCTCTCGGAACTTTCAGACAGGCGCCGCGCAGAAGGAAACGTATAAGCCACGTGACGATCGATCTTGCGCGGGACACCGAATCGTTCGCGCAATGCTTTCGAAATTTGCCGGATGTGCGCGACCTGTTTCATCGAAGAACAGATGAACGTGGCGAGGCATTCCCATTTCGGCTGTCGAATGATCCGTAGTCCGCGACAAAAATGTCGGGCCGCACTCATCGCCGGGTCATTCGGAAACGAAGCGCAAATGGCTGCGAGCGGATGATCGAGAGCGAAATAATGGTTGACCAATTCCACGACTGGAGGGGCGAGCTCCCGCGAGCCCGGCGTCCCAGAGCCTGTCTTGAGCCTGTCGAAGGAAGCTCCGCCCTCCATCTTCGCTTTCAAAACATCTCCGTCCTGCTCGACATAAGCGGCGTAGTCCGCAATCGCTCCCACAAATCCATCGCCGATCTTTTGCCAATGAAAGACCTGGCCGGAATCGAGTGCCATCGCGAGATCGAAATCAGGTGCTGAAATTTCAACCAGCTTCATTCTTGCCACAGATTAACACGGATTAAACACAGATGATCTAATTTGAAAATCTTCGTTCCTTTATCTGTGTAAATCTGTTTTCATGCTTCGGCTTTGCTCAGCACGACGTCTGTGGCTAAGTAACCGCCGAAATGGGCGCCCGTCTGGCAATCGATACCGGAGTCTTGCTCCTTTATTTCTTCGGCATAGTCGCGCTTGGTTTGTGGGCGGGCCGGCGAAATAAAAATCTGCGGGATTTCTCGCTTGG
>JBKOXU010000195.1:0-25392 GCA_046725095.1 Verrucomicrobiota bacterium | reverse complement strand
TAGCCGGCGAATCACGCGCAACATCTTGAGCTCGTCCTCGAGCGTGAGTCCGTAGCCCGATTTCGCTTCAACAGTTGTCGTGCCGCATTTTAAAAACCAGTTCGCGTGTTTTTTAGCTTGGTTGAGAAGCTCCACTTCACTTGCCGCGCGTGTTCTTTCTACGGTTGACCAGACTCCGCCGCCCGCAGCTGCGATCTGTTCATAGGTTTCACCGCGCGCGCGGCGTTCGAAATCATCGAGACGATTTCCGGCAAAAACCGGGTGGGCATGCGCGTCAACAAACCCGGGCAACACCACCCGGCCATCGGCGTCAACGGTTTCGCTATCACCTGCGCGTTTCTCAATCTCTGCGCTCGGCCCAATCGCCACGATCACTCCATCGTCAACCAGCATTCCCCCATCATGGACGATCGCCAACTCCGACATTTCCGACCGAACACGCGGCCCTTTCGGTCCGGCCAGCGTGACAAGCTGCGAAGCGTGGAGAACGGCCAGGGAATTCATGACATCTTGAACTGTTGAAGCGTTAAAACGTTAAAGCGGATTCGCATCGCCGCTTCAACCCTTCAACGCTTCACGCGCAGCCTATTTTCCAGAAAATTGAAGCGCGTTCAGCGTTTTAGCTGAAGAGGCCATGGAGCCAGAAATAAACAGCTCCGGCAAAGGCGCTGACAATGACCATGATCAGCCACACTTTCTTGAGCTTAATTTTCGGCGCCTCACTGACGGATACCGCGATGCTTGCCGGGAACATCGCGGCGAGCGCTTCGTGATACAACCGTCGATCGTCTACCGACATTTCGCCGGGGTTATTGAACTCGGTGTCGTTCAGGATGATCTTCGCGTTCAGTTTTGCGGCCAGGCGTGCCCCGGAATGAAGCAGGGGCGTCTCGCCGATGGCGTGATCATACGCCGCCCTAACGCTGACCGGCATCTCGTCGGCACTGGGGTACTCGCGGCCGTTGAACTGGATCTTGGTTTGGGATCTGGCGCTCACTAAAAAGATGAGAATCAAGCTCAAATCCCAAACTTTTCACGACTATTTTTCGTGAAATTCCAGAGCGCCGTCTTTTGCATCGACATGAACTGTCTGGCCTTCACGGACTTTGCCTTCCAGGATATCGATGCTGAGTGGGTCGAGAATTTCCTTCTGGATCGTGCGCTTGAGCGGGCGCGCGCCGTAAACCGGATCGTATCCTTCGCGAGCGAGTAGTTCCTTGGCCGAATCGGATAGATCAAGCGTGATCTTTTGTTGCTCAAGCCGTTTGGTCAGGCGGCGAAGCTGGATTTCAACGATCTTCTTAAGATCATCTTCCGTGAGCCGGTCGAAGATGATGATCTCATCGACGCGATTGAGAAACTCGGGGCGGAAATGCGCGCGCAACGCATCCATCACAAGACGCGAACGCGCTTCTTTCGATTCGTCACCGGTGATGTATTGCGAGCCGATGTTTGAGGTCATGATGATGACTGTGTTCTTGAAATCGACCGTTCTCCCCTGCCCGTCCGTGATGCGGCCGTCATCGAGCACTTGCAGCAAAACGTTGAATACGTCGGGATGCGCTTTTTCTATTTCGTCGAAGAGCACGACCGAATACGGCTTGCGTCGCACGGCTTCGGAAAGTTGTCCGCCTTCTTCGTAGCCGACGTATCCCGGCGGAGCCCCGATTAATCGCGCGACGGTGTGCTTCTCCATGTATTCGCTCATGTCGATCCGGATCATGGCGTTTTCATCGTCGAACAAAAATTCTGCCAGCGCGCGTGACAGTTCGGTCTTGCCGACCCCAGTCGGCCCAAGAAAAAGAAATGAGCCGATTGGCCGGTTAGGATCCTGCAAACCGGCTCGCGCGCGCCGCACCGCGTTTGAAACAGCCTTAATGGCTTCGTCCTGGCCCACGACACGTTGGTGCAGATGTTCTTCGAGCTTGATCAGCTTCTCTCGCTCGCCTTCCTGCAAGCGCGAGACGGGAATATGCGTCCAGCTCGAAACAACTTCGGCGATGTCCTCTTCCGTGACTTCCTCCCGCAGTAACGTTGATTGTCGCTCTTTCGCCGCCTTGGCTGTTGCGTCGGCCAGCTTCTTTTCCAACTGCGGAATGCGTCCGTATTGAATTTCACTCGCTTTTGCAAGTTCACCGCGACGCTGTGCGCGCTCTAACTCGGTGCGCAGTTGATCGAGTTCTTCCTTCCACTTCCGCTGCTCCTCGATTACGGCCTTTTCCTTCTGCCATTCCGCTTTCAAGACGGAAGATTTTTCTTTCAATTCGGCTAATTCTTTCTCGAGCTTTTTCAAACGCTCCTTGCTCGCGGGATCTTTTTCTTTCTTGAGCGCCTGCCGCTCCATTTCGTGCTGCATGATCTCGCGCTCGATCACGTCTATCTCGGTCGGCATGGAATCGAGCTCAATCTTCAAACGCGAGGCCGCTTCATCCACAAGATCGATCGCTTTATCTGGCAGAAAACGATCGCTGATGTAGCGATGCGAGAGCACTGCCGCGGCCACGAGCGCCGCGTCTGTGATGCGGACACCGTGATGCACCTCGTAGCGCTCCTTTAGCCCGCGCAGAATCGCAATTGTATCTTCCACACTCGGCTCCTCCACGAGTACCGGCTGGAAACGCCGCTCGAGCGCAGCGTCTTTCTCGATGTACTTGCGATATTCATCAAGCGTGGTGGCGCCGATGGTGCGCAGCTCGCCGCGCGCCAGCATCGGCTTAAGCATGTTGGACGCATCGACGGAACCTTCCGCCGCGCCGGCGCCGACAATTGTGTGCAGCTCGTCGATGAACAAAATGACCTGACCCTGGGAGTCGGTCACTTCTTTTAAGAACGCTTTCAGACGATCCTCAAATTCGCCGCGGAACTTCGCGCCCGCGATCATCGCCCCAATGTCCATCGCAATGATCCGTTTGTTCTTGAGCGAATCGGGCACGTCGCCGCTGATGATGCGCCGTGCCAGGCCTTCCACGATTGCAGTTTTGCCGACACCTGGATCGCCGATGAGCACGGGATTATTTTTCGTCCGGCGCGAGAGCACTTGCATGATGCGCCGGATTTCGTTGTCGCGTCCGATTACCGGATCAATCTTTCCACGTCGCGCCAGCTCAGTCAGATCGCGCCCGTATTTTTCCAGTGCCTGATATTTTCCTTCCGGATTTTGATCGGTCACGCGCTGCGAACCGCGCACCTGTTGTAGCGCCTGCATCAGCTTGTCTCGTGTCACGCCGAGGCCTTTCAGCAATTTCGCCGCCGGAACATTCGCGCTCGTCAGTGCCAGCAAGTAATGCTCGGCGCTTGTATATTCATCTTTCAGTTTGGACATTTCCTTGTCGGCGCCGTCCAAGACACTGCGAAGTTCGTTCGAAAGACGTATATCGACGGCGGCGCCGTGAATCTTCGGACGCCGTTCGAGCTCGCTGGCCAATCCTTCGCGCAAACGGGTCACCGGCACACCAATCTTTTCGAGCAGTGGCCGCGTTATTCCATCCGCTTGATCGAGAAGCACAGAAAGAAAATGCTCATTAGCGATTTCCTGGTGATTGGATTGCGAAGCAAGATCCTGCGCCGCTTGCAATGCTTCCTGCATTTTCTGCGTGAACTTGTCGATGCGCATGCTTCAAGATAGTGAACGCGACCGAGCGGGCAATTGGCCAATTAGGCAGGAGCGCTTCCCCACGCGTCGAATCAGAGGGCAGGCGTTTGACACAAACGCCGCTACAACGATGAGTCTTGGCGATGAGCGCGGAAGAAAAATGGATCGGGCCCAAAGCGCTGTCGCTTCTGCGACCGGGCGCTTTTCGCCGTTACGTTATTGGTTCGCTCATTTCCGACAGCGGCACCTGGATGCAAATGATGGCGCAAAGCTGGGTCATGAGCGGGCTGACCAACAAGGCGATCCTGCTTGGCCTGGTGAATTTCGCTGCTGGGCTTCCGGCGCTGGTGCTCGCTCCAATCGCCGGTTCGCTTGCCGATCGGCTGGACAAGCGCAAGATCCTGGTGGCAACGCAAATTGCGCAGATCATCTTCGCGATCGGTTTGGGGTTTCTGGTGATGACCGGGCGTGTTCAAATTTGGCACATTGTCTTTTTTGCGCTCCTGCTTGGGATTGCCTTCTCCTATGAAATGCCGGCCATCACCGCGCTCGTTCCAGAGCTGGTTAAGCGCGACGAAATCGCCGCGGCTGTTGCCCTTGATCGATCAGTGTTTCACGGGTCGCGTCTGATCGGGCCGTCGCTGGCCGGTCTCTTTGTAGGCTGGTGGGGCGCGGCATCGGCATTTTTCACAAACGCGCTTTCGTTTCTGGCGCTGATCGCCGCACTGATATCCCTTCCGAAGCGGCCCGTTGGCACAGACGAGGAAGAAGAACAACGCCGCAGCGGTATTTTGGAAGGTTTTCGTTATGTCCGCTCAAATCGCATCATTCTGGCGCTGATCGCTCTGATTGCCCTGAACACGATTTTTGTTTTTCCAGCCATCTCAGTGATGCTGCCGCTTTACGTGCGCAATGTTCTCCATCTTGGAGCGCAGAGCATGGGATGGTTGATGGCGGTGTCCGGCAGCGGCGCCTTCCTTGGCTCGATTGGCTTGCTTAGCGTCGCGCGTGAACACCGCTTGAAATTCATGAGCGGAAATGTGCTCGCCATCGCCGTGGGGGTCTTTCTTATGTCGCGCTCGCAAGGTTTTTTGCTTACTGCCTTTGCCATGGGAGCAATCGCCATCGCGCTCTCGATGAACTTCGGTCTTGCTAACACCATCGTACAGGAGCAGGCGCCAGCGCATTTGCGTGGTCGGGTCTCGGCGGTGGTGGGCATGAGTTTTTTTGGATTAATGCCGATCGCCGGCCTGATCACGCCCGGCTTCTCCGATCTGATCGGAATGCGAACCACGCTCGGAATCGCCTCGGTGATCTATGGAATCGCCGCAGCCTCGGTTTTAAGTCTCGCCGGGCGTCATGTTTGCGACCGCGCAATTTCGCCTGCGCCGGAACCCGAGATTGAGCCGGTGTGCTGACCGCTCGTCGGCCAATGATCGCTTTTTCCACCTGTTGGAACTCCCAACGCCACAAAGCCGGCGATGCAATGCTGCGCGAAATCAAAGGCAAGCTTGGATTCGATTTGATCGAGTTAGGCCATGGCATCCGTATCTCGCTGATGCCGGGAATTCAAAAAATGTTCGATGCCGGCGAGGTTCGCTTCAGCAGTTTACATAATTTTTGTCCCTTGCCTGTCGAAGTCATGGCGGCTTCTCCAGACTGCTACAAATTTTCGGCTCCGCACCCGGACGAGCGTGAGCGCGCAATCAAGCAAACGTTCCAGACAATTGATTTTGCTGAGCGGCTAGGCGCTCCGTTTGTTGTCTTGCATCTCGGCGAAGTGAATATGCACCCCATCACCGACCCGTTGATCCGGCTGGCGAAAGCCGGCAAGTATCTCTCGCGCAGATACGTGAGCCTGAAGCTAAGGGCGGTCCAAAAACGCGAAAGCATTGCGCCCACTTACCTGCAGCGGGTGAAAGATTCTCTGCGCCGCATCGTCGATCACGCTGCTTCGAAAAATATCAAGCTGGGGCTTGAATGCCGCCGCGGTTATGAGGAAATCCCAACCGAGCGCGAACTGCCGGCGCTGCTTGATGAGATGGAATCGGCGCAACTCGGCTACTGGCACGACTTCGGTCACGCTCAAATTAAAGAAAACCTGGCGTTTCTCGATCATGCCGAGTGGTTGCGCGCGATTGGCCCGCGCACGTTTGGCTGTCACGTGCAAGACTGCATCTGGCCTGCGCGAGATCATCAACCGCCTTTTACCGGAGATCTCGATCTCGAGAAACTTGTTCCGCTCCTACCAGCGAACTGCTTATTTGTCTGGGAGATGAAGCCACGCACGACAGCCGACGAAATTCGGCGATCGGTGCAAGCTTGGACAGAACGCTTCGGCGAATGAAAAAAATTCTAATCACGCTTTTTCAGCTCGCCGTCACAATCGCCGTTCTCTATTGGGTCTATCACGATCCCAACAGGCGCGCGCAGATGGCCGAGGCGATCCGAAACGCGCAATATCACTGGGTTGTGATCGGCATCCTGGCATACGGCGTCGTGGAAATTTCCGCCGCCATCCGCTGGCACGTTTTGCTAAAGGTTCAAAAGATTCACCTGACTATTCCGCGTCTATCGGGCTTGTTTTTGATCGGGATGTTTTACAACCAGTTCCTGCCGGGCGGCACCGGTGGCGACATCATTAAGAGCTATTTTCTGCTCAAGGAAACGCCAGACAAGAAAGCCGGCGCGTTGCTCGCCGTAGTGTTCGACCGCCTTATCGGTCTTGTTGCGCTGGTCGCCATCACCGGAACGCTCATCGCTTTGCGCTATGATTTCCTCTCACAAACGACCGAGACGCGTCAACTGCTCTGGTTTTTGCTTTTCCTGCTCGGATCTTCAATCCTGTTTCTGCTCTCCACCTTTATCATCAGTGGCTTTAATCTATTTCATTTGCTGTCGGAAAAATTTCCCGGTCGTGAGAAATTGATCGAAATCTCGGCAGCCTATCATCTTTACGCGCATCACTGGCGGGCCACGCTCGTCGCGTTCGGCGCATCGATCGTCGCGCATCTTGCCACCTTTGCCACTTTTCTCTGTGCCGCTTACGCGCTGGGCGCTGCCGTGCCGCTGTTGGATTTCTTTGCGGTGATGCCGGTCGAGCGAACGATCTCCGCGCTGCCAATCAGTTTTGCAGGAATCGGGCTTCGGGAAAAGATCCTGCAGATCATGTTAAACGGCCTTTGCGGAGTACCGGAAGCAAAAGCGATTCTTATCGGCTCACTCAGTTTCCTCATCATCCTCATCTGCTGCATTCCCGGCGCGATTGTTTATCTCTTTTACAAACCGAGCGGCGCACTTGCACACGTGAAATTGCGCGAAATGCAGAAAGAAGTCGCGACCCTGGAGCATGAGATCAGCGAGACGGAATGAAGCTCGTGGTTTGTGACACCGACTCGTTTTAACGATGTGACGATTTAATGTTTAGCGTCGTCGCTCGTCACCACCACGCCGCCTCATTCCAATGAAACAGAAACACGCGCGCCCCTTTGTCGCGGCCACCTTCGCGATGACGGTGGACGGTAAGGTTACGACCAGGAATTTTTCGCCGGTCGATTTCACCTCGCGCGAAGACAAGCTGCATTTGTTTCGCCAGCGCGCCCTGGCCGATGCGGTCCTGCTCGGGCACACGAGTTTGAAGCGCGACAACGTGCGGCTCAGTCTCCCTTCCGAGCTGCAACAAGCGAGAATCAAGCGGAAGCAAACTCCAGCGCCATTACGTGTGATCGTTTCCAACAAAGGCAGGATCGACAGCCGATTGAAAATTTTTCAGTCCGCCAGCTCGCCCATTCTCGTTTTTTCGACGACGCGAATGCCCAGGAAGACTCAGGCCGCGCTCGAAGAGAAAGCGACCTTGCATCTTGCTGAATCGGACGATGTCGACCTTGAAGAGATGCTGCGAATCCTGCGCAGCCAATACCATGTCCGGACGGTCGCGTGCGAAGGCGGTCCGACATTGTTTCGATCGCTCCTGGAACGCGGTCTGGTCGATCAACTTAATCTCACTATTGCTCCGTACATGTTTGGCGGAGCCAAGGCCCCCACTTTGACCGGACTGAGCAAGGAATTTTTGCCTGCCAGTGTGCATTGCCGCTTGATCGACATGCGGGTAGTCGGCGAGGAATGTTTCCTGACCTACCGAATCAAGGGCAAAAGATGATGTTAGACGGCGGATTATCGCTTGATTTACTAAGGCGACGGCGAGAACGGGTTGCGCGCGAGCACTACGCCCCCGTCGGCTCGGGTGTAGGCGTAGAGCTGGCCTCTAGGCGAGTATTGCACCGAAAGCACGGCCGTCGACGTCTCTCCAACATAAGCGCGCAGCAACGCACCATCCACGACGCGCCAGAAGAGAAGGGTACCGCGCGATGCGCTATAGTCCTGTCCACCGGCTAGAATCATTCGGCCGTTAGGCGCGTAGGCCACGCTTTTAACGAAGCCCGAAGGACCATTTAGGCTCAGCAGCTGCGCGCAGCTGATCACATCCCACAGCCCTACTTCTTGACTGTCGCTGCCGGTTGCCAGTAGATGGCTGTCGGGCGAAAACGCAACGGCATTCATGCCGTAATAGTCGAATCCTTCGAGTATGCAGTAGGACCCGCTGGCAATGTTCTGTAATCTCACTCCTGGATATAACATCGCCCAGGCGAGAAATTGACCATCGTTAGAATAAGCGATCGCTCGATTTTCTTCCTGACCGTAGCCAAGCAGTCCAATCTCCTCCCAATCGGAGGTCCTGAACAGGTGAATCCAATTTCCGGAATAACCGCCGGCTGCTGCCAGTTCTGTGTCGTCCGGCGAAAAGGCAACGCCAAAGATGAAATCCGTTGTGTCGACGCTGCGGACCAGCGACCAATTGGTCACGTTCCATATTTTCACGCTGCGATCAATACTGCCCGCAACGAGCGTCTGGCCATTGTGAGAAAAGGCGACTGAAGTGACGGAATCGAAAAAGCCTGTCAGCGTCCGCAATAACGCGCCGTCGGCGGCGCGCCATATTTTCACGGTGTGATCGCTGCTTGCGGACGCAAGCAATTTTCCGTTGGGAGAGAAGGCAACCGCGTTTGCGCTCGCCGTGTGACTCGTGCCAGTCCACACAATGCTAGGCGATCCTTGCAGTGATTCCTTGCCTTGATAGACATAAAAGTTTTGAGCACCGACCGAAATCGTGCCGGTACGTCGTACCGATCCGACGTTAGGCATTACTGAGTAATAAACTGTGCCCTCATCGACAGAAGTGATCGTGATCCATGTTGCGTTGCTCGACGCTACAAAAGTGCAGCCTGACTCGTGCTCCACGTTTATGAACGCACTGCCACCCTCTGCGGTGAAAGAACGATTCGGGGGCGAGATGGTGACGTCCTGGCAGAGAGTCTCGATTCGATCGTCGATAAGCCTATTTTTGGCTTCGTCCTGTGCGAACGCGCCAGCGACCAACAGCCCGCCCACAAAAACGCACGACGCTCCTAAATAGCTTGTCAATCCAAACCGACCCACTTGCTTTCGGCGCCATCCCGGCGCGAGTAGAGAAATAATGAAGGATTCAAGATTTGTTCTCATATTGAATACTTTCGAAAATGTCTGGCAGGCGCCGCTTCCCAAAAAAGTAACACCGCCGTTACTTTTCAGAGCGCTGCTTCGCTCCTTCACAGAGCTCCTGATCCCGCCGGGGCCGCGAAATTTTGGAACGTCTGCATTTGTTGCCTCGGTAGCCGTGGCGGCATCTGAGCCAGCCTCCTCTTGACGACGCGGCCGTCGCACAAGCTCACCGCCGCAGTTTGGACAAATAGCGTTTATTTGCTCGGCGCAATTTGCGCAATATGTGCATTCGTAACTGCAAATGTACGCTATTCCATTCGGCGTGAGTACGACCCCGCATTTTTCGCACACCCTCTTGAGTTCTAATGCCATTCTTTTCTCCTTTCTATTTGAAGGATTTTCCCGAAACTATCCTATCTCGATTAGAAGACGCGCAACATCGCCGAACGACGTGGGTTACCATCTTATCCCCATCATCACGATGCGCAGACTCGCCGGGTTTAACGCACTCGTAGCGCTCCTTCCCATTTCAGTTCTGGCGCAGGCGAGCGTCGAGGGACGCGTAGAACTTCCGAAATCGCATTCGGCGCCAGTCCAAGCGAAACGCTACGAGATTGTTACGCGTGGGGGCGTTCTTTCTACCCAGCCGCCGTTGGCGGTAGTTTATCTCGATGGCTCTTTCCCGCGGCGGCCTTCGTCGCTAGTGAAACAAGTCGAGCAAAAGGATTTAACCTTTGTTCCAGCGCTCCTGCCGATACAGGTCGGCACCAAGGTTGAATTTCCAAATCTCGATGACACTTACCACAACATTTTTTCCTACTCACCTGCCAAACGGTTTGATCTGGGCCGTTATCGTCCGGACGAACGGCCAATTCCGTCGGAGGTTTTCGATAAACCGGGGTTAGTCACATTGCGGTGCGACATCCATGAGCACATGCGCGGGCTCATTCTGATTCTCGATACGCCATATTTCGTGATGACCGATACCGATGGCCGATTTCGATTACGCGGACTTCCTTCGGGTCACCACACGCTCAAAGCGTGGATCAACAGCAAGACTACGCGGGAACAGCCTGTGGAATTGAAGAATGGCGAAACGCTGCACGTCGATTTCCAATGATCTCCGCGAGCAAGCCAAACAAACCCAAGGCGAGAAGTTTCCGTACCAAGCTTCTGGCTGCGATGATGCTCGTTGTTTCTGGGTTGATGGCTTTGGCGCTTTATCTTGCTCAACGCCATGTCGCGGCAGCCGCACAAAGCAATTTGCAACAGAACTTTCAAGCCGAGCTTTTATCGCTCGATAAAGTGCGGGAACTGCGCAACGCAGCCCTCGCGGAACGTTGCGGCACGCTGGCGTCGAGGCCGCGAATCCATGCCGCGCTGGAAGACAACGCTCTCGATCTGCTCTACCCGAGCGCGAAAGATGAATTGCGCGACTTAATGGGAACCGCGCGGCCATCGCAAACCGAGTTCTTTCTTCGTGCAAAATTCTATCGCTTTCTGGACCCGGCCGGCGAGGTAATCTCGCCGCCGAATCCCAAAGACGTCGGGGAATTAAGCCCTAGAGCGGAAACGCAACTGACCTTGAAGAAATTACCCGAGACGCAACAGATCGGTTACATCCGGGAAAATGCCGACGCCGAGGACGAGACTGTCGATGAAATAGTGGCGGTGCCAATCTTTTCCACAGAGACAGGCGACGTAATCTCCGCTCTTGTCGTCGGATTCAAGCCTTTCGAGCTAACCGGGAATGGCGCCGCGGGAATGATGAGTGGCATTTGGCTAAATGGCCAATTGCATTTGGCATCGCTTTCAAAGTCTGCGCAAGCTGCTCTGGGCAGCGAAATCGCAAAAGCGATCACGAATTCTACGTCTGAGCAAAATAACTTTACCGTTACAGTAAACGGTGCGCCGCAGCTCTTATTTTATAAACGACTCAATCCAACCTCGCTGTTTCCGCCTGCTTATGAAATTTGCGTTTATCCTCTCGCCGATTCAATGGCGCACCTTCATCGGCTGCGGTGGCAAATTAGTTCCGTTGGTGTGTTGCTCTTGCTCGGTGCTTTCGTGGCCAGCCAATTCGTTGCGGCCCGCCTCTCGCTGCCGGTTGAAAAGCTGGCCGTGGATTCGGAAAGGGACCGTGCGCAGCGAAAACGCGCCGAAACCGCGCTCGCCTCGACCAGCGAGGAGTTGAAAAGATCAGCTCGCTATTCAGCCGACGCTTCGCATCAATTAAAGAGTCCGGTCACTGTTCTTCGGGTGGGTGTCGAAAAGTTATTGGGGCGCGAAGATTTCAAGCCCGACGTCTACGAGGAGCTCTCTGCGCTTCTTCACCAGACGCACCGATTGACCGGTGTGATTGACGATTTGCTTCTTTTGTCACGCATGGATGCTGGTCATCTTCAAATCGCATCTGCGCCAGTAGATGTTAGCCAGCTCGTCGATGAGTGGCTCGATGACATTGGCGCGCTCCCCGATTCACCTGACGTGAAGATCGAGAAGGAATTTCCTGCCGGCCTGTTTGTGGCTGGCGAAAGGCGGTACACGTCGCTCATCGTGCAAAATCTCCTGGAGAATGCGCGAAAGTACAATCGTCCCGGCGGGCGGATCAGGGTGACCGCACACAGCAACGCCAGGGACATTGTCCTCACTGTTGGGAACACTGGCCGCACAATTCCGCCTGGCGAAAATATTTTCGAGCGGTTTCATCACAGCTCGACTCCCTCGGCCGCTTCTGGTCACGGCATCGGGCTGAATTTGGCGCGTGAACTCGCCCGGCTGCACGGTGGTAATTTGCGCCTGGTTCGCTCCGAAAATGATTGGACTGAATTTGAAGTGCTCTTTATTGCTGCCAACGGTATTAATGCAGTTGCATGAAGTTGTGCGCCGTCAGCCTGTGCGTTTTTGCCTGCACGGCGAGCGCTTTCGATGTTGATGATCTTCTCGACCGGCTCGACACCGCGCTTACGATCTCCGCATTTCAAGATAAACTGCGCGCACGATTGAGCGGCACGCTCGATTTGGAAATCTATCACTTCGATCAGCCCGCGCCCGGTCTCATCAACAGTAGCATCGACACTCTTTTCAATCCGCGATTGACACTCTTTCTCGATACGCAAGTCGGCTCGCAGATTTATTTCTTTGCTCAATCGCGGCTGGATCGTGGGTTCGACCCCAGTGATGAAGGCGCTCAGGTTCGTCTCGAGGAATATGCGCTTCGCTTCACCCCGTGGGAGGATGGCCGTTTCAATCTGCAAGCGGGGACCTTTGCAACCGTGGTGGGAAATTGGGTCCCACGGCATTTATCGTGGGAAAACCCATTCATCAACGCGCCGCTAGTTTATGAAAACGTAACGCCAATTCAGGACAAATCCGCTCCCGTTTCACCACTGGATTTCATCTACGGGTTGTACTACTACGAAAAGTACGCGTTTAATCCGGTAATCTGGGGACCCAGTTATGCGAGTGGCATTTCTGTATCCGGCCGGCTGGGTCGATTTGATTATGCAGCCGAAATGAAAAACGCATCCCTCTCGTCGCGTCCGGAATCATGGCACGTCACGGAGGTCGGTTTCGAAAATCCGACCTTTAGCGGGCGCGCCGGTTTCCGCCCAAACCAAGCCTGGAATTTTGGATTGTCAGCGAGCGAGGGCCCGTATTTTCGGCCTGAGGCCGAATCCACGTTGCCGCCCGGACGCGACATTGGCGACTATCGCGAATTCATTCTCGGTCAGGATGTAAGTTTCGCCTGGCGTCATTTGCAACTTTGGGCCGAATTTTACGAAGCGCGCTTCGAAGTGCCGCGAGTGGGAGACGCAGACACATTCGCCTACTACGTCGAAGCGAAATACAAATTTACGCCGCAAATATTCGGCGCGATTCGCTGGAATCAGCAACTCTTCGGGACAGTTAGTGACGGCGACGGCAATAACGTTCGTTGGAGTCAAGACCTCGTCAGGATCGACATCGCCGCTACCTACCGTTTTACGACGCATACTCAGTTGAAGCTGCAATATAGTTTTCAACATGAAACGACTGGTCCGGGCGATGACAACCACATGCTGGCAGCGCAATTCACCACTCGGTTTTGATTGTGCGTCTGTAGATGGATCGTGCTCGGAGCACACGATCCACCTAGAGCAACGTGGCGCAACGCGTTCATCTCGGACGAAGGTGAACGCGCTGAGCGAATCCCTCGAGGCATCTTTCCCTAACGCGAGAAATTGAAATGCCGTCCCGAGCAACTCCGAATGCAGCAAGCTTTAAAGCGCGACCGTGCGCATTTCCCCTTCCTTCTATTCCTCGTGCGTCAGGCGGAAATCAGTCACGCTCCGCTCGCTCATCCATAACTGCCACGATGGCATCAGTAGCCATTCAAAGAAGGTAACAACTCTGTTACTTTATTCTGCTTTACAGAGACCGAGAATTATCCGTGTTGTGCCTCATCAAGGAGCACACCATGAAAACTAGCAATATCAGCATTTGGGCAATAACCACACTGGCCGCGAGCTTGCTCGCCGCACCGGCAGCTCACTCGCAGACGGAGCGCTTTTCTGCAAATCTCGTCGGTGCAAATGAAGTGCCTTCGATTAATACCGCCGGCTCGGGTGAGTTCCGCATGCAGATCGTGGGGAGCGACATTAGCTTCTCGCTATCCTTTTCCGATCTGTCATCGAACCTTACTGCGGCCCACCTGCACTTCGCGGCCAGCAAGGTGGCTGGTGGCGTCATGATATTCTTGTGCGGCGGCGGAGGACAGCCGGATTGTCCAGCGGCCACGTCGGGAACTATCACCGGGACGATCACGGCCGCAAATGTTGTGGGACCCACAACTCAGGGCATTGACGTAGGCGACCTCGACTCTGCCTTGGAGGCCGTGCGCGCAGGTTTGTCCTATGCCAACATGCACACGGTGAACTTCGCCGGGGGCGAGATTCGCGGCCAAGTTCGCGGAGGCTTGGGACAAGGTAGGGGTGAATGACTGTGAACCGGGGTAACAGGCTTCGCCTCACGCGGTTTGACAGGAGACACTAGTGGGCGCGAGCCCGTTTTACGCAGCGGGGCTTTGGGACCACGGGAGGCCGTCGTCATCGTCAGTTCAAAATCGGCCGAGTGCAAGAACCGCGCGGGGAAGGTGGTTCGCGGTGGAAAAGTAACAATCTCGTTACGTTTAAATCCTTCTCCTGCTCGCTTCACAGGATCAGATTTTGTCGGTTTGCGTTCTCGCAGAGCCAACCACGAAACATAAAATTGTCTCCTAATGCGCTCCGTGACCCTGCTCTCGATTGCAATCGCGTCGTCGATTGGGTGGTTTCCGTGCAGCGAGCTTCGCGCCGAGCCCGATTACAAAAGCAAGTCGGGCAAGATCGCTTTCCACGTATGAACGCTTTTTCCCAACATCTCAACTCGGCGGAATACATGCACGTGCTGCTGAATCCGGTTCCAGTTTACGGATTGGCGATCGGACTAGTCGGGCTTTTATTGGCCATAATTGCGCGCAGTCGTACGGCCATTGTCATTGCGCTGGTGCTCGTATTTCTGAGCGGGTTGTCGGCGTGGCCGACTTATTACTACGGTGAAGTAGCGTACGATCGAATGACAGGGAACGGCGACCCGGTCGGCGATCAATGGCTCGCTAAGCACTTGGCGCGGGGCAAGAAATGGATCGGCGCATTTTACGTTCTCGCCGGGCTTGCGGTCGTAGGAATGTTTGCGCCGATAAAATGGCCGCGCACTTCATTGCCGCTCGCGATCGCAACGCTACTCATCGGATGTGGGACGCTCTGGATCGGGTGCTACATCGCTTATGCCGGCGGCCATGTGCGGCACGAGGAGTTTCGGTTCGAACAGCCATCGCCCCCCGCGAGGGGAACACCACCACGATCATGAGCATGCAGGGCTGGTGCGAACCAGCGCCGCAGCGGCACACCGGAAAAAATGCGCAGCTTTTTCGTAAGATGCAGAGCGGAAAAAGGCGAAGTGAAACAAGGGCGAAAAACATGAAACGCAAATTGTTGGTCGTCGTCACCGTTGTAGGTGTGGTTGCTGCGGCAAACGCAGCCGAAGAAGGGTGGACCGCCCCGGCAGGCGCGGCCGCAAAAAAGAACCCTGTCCCGGCCAACGCGGCTTCGATTGGCCGTGGCAAAACTGTTTATACCGCTAGGTGTGCATCCTGCCACGGGAGTTCGGGCAAAGGCGACGGCCCAGCGGCGAAGGATTTGACAGAGAGCCCCGGCGACATGACCAAGCTCGGCGGCCAAAGCGACGGCGCGCTTTTTTGGAAAATCACCGCAGGCAAGAAACCGATGCCACCTTTTGCCACCAAGCTAAGTGAACAGCAGCGGTGGGACCTCATCAACTACGTCCGCACACTCAAGAAATAACGCCATGAAACTATCCCGTGCTCTCGTCACCGCTTTTCTCGCACTGAGCGCAATGTCTCTTGGCGCGCAGCAGGAACAACCACAGCCGCCGGACAAGTATGTCTCGGTCGAAGAATACGAAAAGCTGAAGGCGGAACATGAGGCCATGAAGCAAGAGCTTGACGCGTTAAAGAAAGTGGTCAGCCAGATAGCGAATAAAACGGTGCCGACGGTTCCTGCAGAACCGGCGCCCGCGACAACGCCGAGCGATGGAAAGCAAGTCGTCGGCACGACCTCACCCCCAGCCGAGATTGACGAACTGCGCGAGGAGTTGGCGAAGGTCAAGGAGACCGCTCAAAGCACTGTGCCTGGCACAACAAAATTCCTGCTCACGGGCTTTGCCTTCGGCGGTTTCGAGAAGAGAAATGGCGAACCTTCAACATTCAGCGCCGGTCTCACCCCCATTTTGTTGTGGGAACTCAGCGATAAGCTCTTTTTCGAAGGCGAGCTCGAGCTTGGTCTGAATGATACCGAGACCGAAGTCGAGCTCGGATACGCCCAGCTGACGTATCTGCTTAACGATTACATTACGGTTGGCGTCGGGAAATTCCTAACCCCGTTCGGACAATTTCCCGAGCGGCTCCATCCCGCCTGGATTAATAAGCTGCCGGACTTTCCGCTTGCCTTCGACGAAGACGAAGGCCTCGTCCCGTTTTCCCAAGTCGGCGCCAAAGTGGGCGGGGTGATCCCCATTGGGCCGACGAAACTTCTTTATGATCTTTACGCATCGAACGGACCTCGGCTGAATACGGACGACTCAGACCGTGCCGGCTCACTCGAATTCGATAACTTCACCGACATCGACAATAACAAAGCCGTTGGTGGCCGCATTGGCTTTATGCCGATACCGGGACTGGAAGTCGGTTATTCCATCCAAGGCTCCCGCGTGAAAGCGCCAGATACTTCTGGCAGTGACGCCGATGTTCTTTTGCAAGGAGTAGATGGGAGTTACAACCACGATTTCGAGTGGCTCAAAGGTGGAATCGACCTTCGCGTCGAATGGGTCTGGTCCCGGGTAAGCCGGTTGACTTATGATCCCACGGGCACCCTCGGTTTCGGCCCGGTGACATTCAGTAACCGCCGGAATGGCGGCTATGTGCAGCTAGCGTATCGACCGTACAAACTCAAAGTGCCGATCATTGAGAAGCTCGAGGCCGTTGGTCGTTACGACAGGATCGACGCTCCGTCGTTGGCACCGGGAGCGTTCGACGAAGAACGCTGGTCTCTTGGTCTGAATTACTGGCTCGGCCAAAGCACCGTGATCAAAGCCGCTTATGAATTTGGACACCGTGACAGTTCGGAAAACGGCCACGAAAACGTGGACAGCTTTCTTCTGCAAGCTGCGATGGGTTTCTAGCTTGAAGATAACTTTATGAACAAAATCGCTCTTAAGAGACTAACAAAAGCCGGTGTCGCAATCTTTGCGACAAGTGCGTTGCTCGGGATCATTTTGCAAATTCCTCGCGCGACCGCCGACGACAAAAGCGCCGACGCTGCCTCGACAACGACTAAGACGTCTTCCGCTGCGCAACCGAGCGAAAAGATCGCGAAAGACGGATCGCAACTTTGGAGCGAAAACTGCGCGCGGTGCCATAATATGCGATCCCCTAGCTCTTACAGCGACGCCGAATGGGAAGTCGTGATGCATCACATGCGAGTGCGTGCACGTCTCACACCAGAAGAGCACAAAGCCATCCTGGAGTTTCTTAAGTCGGCCAATTAGCACGGCGGTGGACCTCAAAGGATTATTTAGTAGAGATTACGCCTCCACTATCGATTCACGCCACACACGCAGTTAAAATTGCAATATGGTTTTCAGCGCGAAACCACCAGTTCTGGTGACGACAATCACTTGGTCGCAGCCCAATTCACGATACGGTTTTAAGTCGGTCCTCTTTTGAAAACTCATGCGAGTCCTGGTGGTTGAAGATGACGTTCAATTAGCTCGGCAAATTGCATCGGCACTGACTGAGGCCGGGCACGATGCAGTCGCCGTGCACAATGGGGTAGGAGCTTTGGATAAAGCTATGGTGACGCCGTTCGATTTGATCGTACTCGATATTATTCTGCCAGGCATGGACGGGTTTGAGGTCCTGCGGCATCTGCGCGCGCAACATCTCGCCAGCCGTGTGCTGATGCTGACTGCTCGCGGCGAAATCAAGGACCGTGTCACGGGGTTGCAACTTGGCGCTGATGATTATCTGCCAAAGCCATTTGCCATGCGGGAGTTGGTGGCGCGCGTAAATGCTCTTGGCCGACGTTATCCGGAGGAACCGGTACTCGGCCTTCGGGTTGGCGATCTCGCACTGGATCTTGTCAACCACCAGGTCTATCGGGGCTCGCGCCGAATTGAATTGTCGGCGCGCGAAGTGATGCTGCTAAAGGTACTGATGCGCGAGCCGGGCCGCGTTTTTACGCGCACCGAACTCTGCGAACGCGTCTGGGAACACGAGCACGAATACGACACAAAGCTTGTGGAAGTTTTCATCGGACGGTTGCGGAAAAAAATCGGCAATCCTCCGCTGATTCACACGGTGCGCTATGTCGGCTACACGATTCGCGAACCAGGCAAAAATTAGTTGGCCACGAAATAGACGAATTGGGCCGAAAGCACTGAGTTCTCGCTCCTGAGTTCTGAAAATTTCCGTCAACGCGCGCGCTGTAGCCACTTCGCTATACGAGACGCCGCGCCTCAGCCACCCCAAAGGTAACAATGGCGTTACTTTTCCGATGCGGCGCCTTACCGAGATCGCTGCGATTCTACGAGTATGAAAACAACCAACCCTACAGCAAATGATTTTGATAAGAGCGAGAATCATCCTCTAGAGGATAACTTGGAGAAGAGAAATAAACCCCGGAAACGGTTCATCAGCCGTCGTTCTTTCCTGGGTAAAACGATCGCCCTGGGAGCAGGAACCGTCGGCGCAGGACTATTGGGCAGCATCCGAACCGCACAGGCAGGTGGCAGCCTTTCACCCGGAGACGCGGCACTACTTCGCTTCCCAGCGGCGCTGGAGCTACTCGAGGCCGACTTTTGGATCCAATACAACGAACTCGGCGGCATCCAGGACGACGAAGTCCCAGGCGGAACCGGGAACGAAGACTACACTGAGGCCTTGGAGGTTATTGAGGATGAAATGGGAGACTACATCCATGACAACACCGATGATGAGATCACTCATCACCAGTTCCTCAACGCGTACCTGGAGTCCAAGGGAGCGGATCCTGCAAATCTCGATCCGTTTCGCACCCTGATGGGCAGCACCGCGACGGGAGTCAATCCCGATTTGATCGGAAGACGACTTACCAACCTGACGCAACTTACCATCGACACCAGCTGGTGGACCCGCTATCGGGATGACAAGCATAACCCGGATCTTGATCCAAACCACGTCTTTCCGCAGGCCGTCCCGACTTTGGGCGTAAACCAGCACACGGCAATTCCTCGAACGGATGCGGATACAAGCGATCCCAATTTCCTACAGGCGATCGCGAATACTGCGGCTTTCCACTTTCCAACGATCGAACAAGGTGGCAACAGCCTCTATCCGTCGCTGGCGCAAAGGGCCACGGACGTGGAAGTGCTGCGTATCCTGATGAGCATCGGCCCGACCGAGACCATGCACTTTCAAACCTGGTCGGATGTGGCGGGTAATGCGCCTCCTCTGACTGCCGTCGATCCGGTAACGGGCGTTAGAGTGACGTTTCGTGATCTGGAGGTCGAAAACGAGCTCTTCGACAAGGCCCTGATCATGCCCGAGCCATGTCCGTTCCTAAGTCGAAGCCTCCCTATCTGTTCGGTCATTCGGCCAACGAACACGGAAGGCGCCGCCATGGGTGCTCTTGAGTTCCTGACAAACATGGGGCTTTTCATTGGCCAATCGGATGCGTTCTTTGCCTATATGACCCAACTGGCACAAGACGCAGACCACGCCAAACGCCGTTGTGATTAAGCCATCTGACGGCCAAATCAGATAGATAACCAGAAAGTCACGAACGGTCGCATGTGCGGTTGCGGCCTCCGGCGAGTGACAGGGGTTCCGCAGTCTCCTCCCTGTCGCCGGAGCTGCAACCGCCAGATTTCAATTTCCCGGCAGCGCCAAGCGGATCGGTGATCTTTCAAGCGATGATTTTCCCCTTCACCAAAATGGTTCGCTATGCGAGACGCCGCCTTAAGTCACGTTTAAAAGTAACAGCGGTGTTACCTTTCCGAGACGGCCCTGGACGCCGTTCGCCCCGATACTGATCATACAAAACCGATAAAACTTATGAAAACAATTCACACGTTGATAAAAACCGCGCTGCTCGCGGTAGCAGGGACAGTTCTGATGGCCGCCTTTGTGCGAGCCGATACTTACAGTTGGGAAAACCTTCAGTCCGACATCCCCGGTGTAGCCGCGCATGTCGATCCGAACCTCGTTAATCCGTGGGGCATGGCGGTGGGATCAACCGGTATCATTTGGGTCAGTGACAATGGCACCGGCGTTTCTACCCTTTACAACCAGGACGGCACCGCGGTCCCGCTTGTGGTGGCGATTCCAGCGAAAGAACCGACCAAGGCCGGCAACCCGACTGGTATCGTCTTCAACAGCACAGAGTTCTTCAAGGTCACGAAAAATGGGGATTCACAGCCCAGCGTGTTTATTTTCGTGAACGAAGACGGAACCATCTCCGGCTGGAATCCTGTGCTCGACGCAACGAATGCGATCGTCGCCGTAAGCGGCAACGGCAGAAATGTTTACAAGGGCGCAGCCCTCGGCGTAGCCAATGGCCACAATTTTCTCTACGCGACCAATTTTCATACCGGTCGGGTGGATACCTTCGACGAGAATTTCAATCGGGTTAACCCGGATGGTTTCGTCGATCCAAATCTGCCGAGCCGGTTTGCACCTTTTGGTATACGTAATATTAATGGCCAAATTTTTGTAACTTACGCAAAGCAGGCCCCGGGCGGACGCGATGATGAACCAGGGCCGGGGAACGGCTTCGTCAATGTTTTCGATACCAGCGGCAATCTGCTCAGACGCCTTATCTCCCAAGGACATCTCAATTCTCCGTGGGGACTTGCCCTCGAGGAGGAGGACGAGCTTTGGGTTGGCAATTTTGGAGACGGACAAATCAATAATTACGATCCGAAGACTGGCGATTTTCTGGAAACGCTTGTCACCGCAGATGGAACGCCGCTCGAGTTCGAAGGGTTATGGGATCTTCTACCTCTCGGCGAGGGGGTTTATTTCACTGCTGGAATTGTCGATGAAGAGCACGGCCTTTTCGGCATCATTACTGAAGATTAGGATCGATATCGCGCGGGGAGCGCACTGCCTGCTCTGAGAGAAAATCTTCGCCTGATCGAAGCCGAACGGGTCGAACGGGCGCGCTCATCCCGCGGCTGCGGGAGCGGTGATACCATCGCCATCGCGAACTTTTTCAAAATGGATGAGTCCCGTGTCTTGAAGACCCGGAGAGACCATTCGTCTTTGCTTCAGGCAGGGCGCCGCCCCAAAAGATCGGAACTCCCACGTCGCGCGGACAAATCCACACGTATGAAGTAAGCTTTCAGCACCGGAATGCGTAAAACGAATTCAATTACCATGCGCGCGCCGAGGAAGTCGATCTTTGTAATAGCGGCGAACCTGGAACTGTGGCCGAAAATTTTGCCACATTACCGCTACATTCGTTATCTGGAACGCAGCCCGGATCGGAATGTAGTGGTAATGGCCGCGACGCGTTCCGGCATCCCGATTTCCTGGACCTCCGAGCAGATCATCGACCGGGACCGCCTTGAAATCCACTTTCATCATTTGAAGGCATTCACAAAAGGGATGCGCGTGGTCTGGACATTTGAGGAAACTCAAGAAGGCGTGCTGGTGGAGATCGCGCATGACCTTCAATTTCGAGTGAGTTTCCTGGCGCCAATCGCGGACAAAATCATCGGCGATTTCTTCATTCACCACATTGCAAATAAGACGTTGCGCTGTATGAAGGCGTATGTCGAAGCCCAGGCCAAACCGGTAACCGCATGACTCGAAGACGCGCCGTCGTTACCGGGATTGGGCCCATCACTTGCATCGGACATGGGAGCACCGATTTTTGGAACGGGATTCTCGCCGAGAAGAGCGGAATCAACGGTATTACAACCTTCGATCCCGGCGCTTTCCGCGTGCGTTGCGCCGGCGAGATTCGTGATTGGGATCCCGAAGAGTTTTTTCCCGCGCACCGTTTAAAACGGCTGGACCGCTATGCGCAGTTCGCCGTCGCGTCGGCGAAGCTCGCGCTCGATGACGCGCACTTTGATTACTCCCGGGAAAAACCGCAACATCGCGTGGGCGTCAGTTTTGGCACAGCACTTGGCGGGGTTTGCAAGGCGGAAGATCAATACATCCGGTTTCTGAAGAAGGGCGCGCGCGGAGTTCAACCCACGCTTGCCGTCCAGGTTTTCGGTGGCTCAGCCCATTCGAACATCGCGATTGACTTTGGTTTTCGCGGCGTGGGCACGACTAACTCAAATAGCTGCGCCAGCGGCACAGTTTCAGTGGGCGAGGCGCTGCGTTATATCCGGGATGATTTTGCCGACGTGATTGTGGCGGGCGGAGCAGAAGCGCCTCTCACCACTATTACGATCGGGGCATTCGACATCATCAAAACGATGAGCCGCTGGCTGGGCGATCCTGCTCTGGCTTGCCGTCCGTTCGATCTGTTGCGCGATGGATTCGTCATGGGCGAAGGCGCCGCCTCGATTGTCGTCGAAGAGCTCGAACACGCGCGAGCACGTGGCGCCCGTATCTATGCCGAAGTGCTCGGTTACAGTCTCAACAACGATGCTTTCCACATGACGTCGCCCCTGCCGAGCGGCGAATCGTGCGTGCGCGCCATGCGCGACGCGCTCGCCGATGCGGGGCTTGCGGCCGAGCAAATCGATTATATCAATGCGCACGCCAGCTCGACGCAGTTGAATGACAGCGCCGAAACGATGTCGATCAAACAAGTGTTCGGCGAACACGCAAAGCGAATCCCAGTTAGTGGAACAAAAGGTTATTACGCGCATCCGCTCGGCGCCACCGGCGCGATTGAGGCGGCGCTTTGCGCGCTGGCATTGGATCGGCAATGGGTTCCGCCAACAATCAATTACCAAAATCCCGATGCGGCGTGTGATCTCGATGTCGTTCCAAATCACGGACGCGAAGCGAAGTTAAACTACATCATGAGCAATTCATTTGGCTTCGGCGGAATTAATGCATGCGTTGTGCTGGGAAGAATGCGTGACTAATAACGCAGCTGTCATCCCGAGTCGTGCAGACGAGGGACCCCGCAATCGAAACTTTGGACGCGCTAAGTAATTTGAAGCCGCAATTATCCTGTGCGAGATCCTTCGCTCCGCTCAGGATGACACGCTAATTTTGTGAAAGGGATTTACTCGAGCAAATCCGGACGGTTCTTCCGGGTTCGCTTGATCGCCTGCTCTTTTCGCCAATTCGCGATTTCTGTGTGATTTCCGGAAAGTAAAACGTCCGGGACTTTCCAGCTGCGAAACTCCGCCGGGCGCGTGTACTGTGGCGCTTCCAGTAATCCGCGACTGAAACTATCGTCCGCCGCCGATTGCTCGTGACCAAGAACACCCGGCATCAAACGCACGACTGCATCGACAAGCACGACCGCGGCAATCGCACCGTTGGTGAGCACGTAATCGCCGATGGAAATTTCGAGGTCGACAAGGTGCTGGATCACGCGGTGATCCACTCCCTCATAATGACCGCAAATGATGATGAGGTGTGGTTCGCCCAAAAGTTGCGCCGCTATCTGTTGGTCGAACCGGCGGCCAGCAGGTGACATCAGCACGACCTTGGATGTTTGATTTCGGAGTTCTTCGACCGCCGCAAAAATCGGTTCCGGCTTCATTACCATCCCCTGCCCTCCCCCAAACGGCGCATCATCAGCAACGTGATGTTTGTCCGTCGTCCAATCGCGCAGGTTATGAATGGAAAGATCGACAATTCCGTTCTTCTGCGCGCGTTTCATGATGCTTTCGTTAAGCGGCGCGCGGCAGATTTCCGGGAACAGCGTGACGATGTCGATCTTCATTGGTCAAGAAAACGTCGAACGCCCAACGGCCAACGTCCAACGTTGAATTGTAGGGCGTTTCTGTGAAACGCCATCGGGTTGGCGTCTGACACAGACGCCCTAAAATATCTACGGCCTATTCTAGAATTTCGAGCGTGGCGCGTTGACCGTGGCGCGCGGCGGAGCTGGCAAGCAACGCTCGAATAGCGTGGATGGTTTGCCCGCTGCGGCCAATCACTCGGCCAACGTCGCTTTGGCGAAGCTGAAGTTTAAAAATGGTTGTTCTGCCGCTCGGAATTTCCGTGAGCACTATGTCGTCCGGATATTCGATCAATTGCCGAATGACGAACTCGAGAAATTCTCTCATGACGGAAGACTAACCACGAATGCACACGAATCGACACGAATTTATGCCGGGCTCAAAAACCAGCGTTCGACATCCTTCTTCGCCAAAGCAGCGAAGGCTACGGAGGCCGGACGCACATTTCTCCGCCCGCGGCCGGCCACAGAGCGCCACGGGGACTCAGCGACTTTTTCGATTACCCATTTCAGGTCTGCGTCGGTTCCCCAGGTGCCGCTTCTGCGGCGGATGGCTTCGGCGACGCCGGCATTGTTTCCGCGGGCGCATGCCGTGCAGGCGGTTCAGGCGCAGCTTCCCCGGGGAGGCTGGCGACGTGTTTTTTATTTTTCTTAATTAAACTGCGGACGGTGTCGGACGCTTGCGCACCTTTACTAATCCAATATTCGGCTCGATCGAGTTTTAACGTGCTGTTGTGACCAGGCCTTTTCGGATCGTAGCTGCCAATTATCTCGATGAATTTTCCGTCGCGGGGACTGCGGCGATCGGCCACCACCACTTTGTAATAAGGGCGATTCTTCGCCCCTTCTCTGCGTAATCTGATTGAAACTGCCATGATAAAAAAGTTATAAGCTTACAACGTTACAAGAGTTACAGTTAGCAATGCGATCTTTTTTAACGATGCAACTTTTGTAATTCTTTTAGTGTCCTCTTCATTTTTCCAGCGCTTTTCATCATCTTGCGCATCTGACCAAAGCGCCGCAGCAAATCGTTCACCTCCGTGACGGTGCAGCCGCTGCCACGCGCGATGCGCTGACGACGCCGCGCATTTAAAATGTCCGGGCGCGTCCGCTCTTCGCTCGTCATCGAAAGCACGATGGCTTCCGTGCGCTTGAGCTGCTTCTCATCAACAGAGACGCCGGACACGTTACCCACGCCGGGCAACATGCCAAGAATATTCTCCAGCGGCCCCATCTTTCGCATCATTTTGAACTGCGCCAGGAAATCGTTGAAATCGAACGAAGCCGTGCGCAGCTTTCGCTCCAGGCGAGCGGCTTCCTCTTCATCCACCGCCTCAGCCGCCTTTTCGACCAGACCAACGACGTCGCCCATCCCCAATATCCGGCCCGCCAGTCGCTCCGGAACGAAGAGCTCGAACTGCTCGAGCTTTTCGCCTGTGCCGACAAATTTGATCGGCTGTCGCGTGACTTCACGCATCGACAAGGCCGCGCCGCCACGTGCATCCCCGTCGAGTTTCGTCAAAATGATTCCGGTGATTGTTAAAGCGTCGTTGAAATGGGTTGCCACGCTGACCGCTTGTTGTCCGGTCGCAGCATCGACCACGAGCAAGGTCTCCTGCGGCTGCAGAAATTCTTTGAGTTCTTTCAATTCCTGAATCAACGCGTCATCGATTTCCTGGCGGCCAGCGGTATCGAAGATGTCGATGTTCGGCGCACCGAGCGGTCGCGCCCTACCAATCGCGG
>JBKOXU010000200.1:0-12560 GCA_046725095.1 Verrucomicrobiota bacterium | reverse complement strand
CGAACGATCGAAGACCCCGATGTTATCGAGGCCAAGGAAGCCGCCGGAAAAGAGATTCTCACCGGTAGCGTCTTTGCGATTTACCCACCATGTAAAGTTGAGGAGCAATTTTTGGAAGACGCTTTCTAGAAAATCGCGGTCTCGTTCCCCGCCTCGGGCGGAAACTTTATAGACACGCCAAGCCGCCCAGGCATGGACCGGCGGATTCACATCGCCGAACCTAAATTCATAAGCGGGTATATGGCCGTTGGGATGCATATACCATTCGCGCAGGAACAGGATGAGTTGCCCCTTGGCGTATTGCGAGTCCACGTAAGAAATAGGCAGTACGTGAAAGGCTGAGTCCCAAACGGCGAACCAAGGGTATTCCCACTTATCCGGCATTGAGAGCACGTCGCGGCTATAGAGATGCCTCCAATCATGATTGCGCCCCTCGAGTCGGCTGGCAGGCGGCCGGGGCATCGCCGGATCGCCTTTCAACCACTCATCGACGACGTAGTGATAAAACTGCTTGCTCCAGAGCAGGCCGGCTGCCGCTTGTCGAACGACACCTCGCTCCGCTTCGTTGAGTGGCGCTATTGTGATCGCGCGATAAAAATCATCTGCTTCCGCTATCCGTGTTGCAAAGGTTTTCCCGAACACAGATCCGAGCGGATCCGCGGGTCTTTCCTTATCCGCAAAAAAGCGCAAGGAAACCGTATGCGCAGCGCCGGCGGGAAGCCGGAGCACGTAGTGAAGTGCGGCCTTTGTCCCGATACCTGCAGGATTGACGGCATCCGTCCTGCCGCCGACTACACATTCGTGGAAGGCGTCCTTCGCAAAAGCACGTTTGTCTCCGCTGTTCCACAAGCGATATGTATTGCTTTCATTCTCAGTGAAAAGCGGTCTCGGAAATTGGCCAACCGGATCGGGCCCGGCACGCAGAAAGAAGCGGCCCAGCATCGGGTGGTTAAGCAAAAGGCAATTTCCATCCTGCGTAATAGACGGTTTCGTAGTTACGCTTTCGTCCGTGCGTCCCCAAGACCACTGGTTACGAAACCAGATGGTAGGCAGCAAGTGCAGCGTCGCTGCGTCCGGCCCGCGATTGGCCACAGTGATTCGAATAAGAATGTCGTTAGGCGATGCTTTCGCGTATTCGGCAAAGACGTCGAAGTAGCGGTTCTCGTTAAAGACGCCGGTATCGACTAGCTCAAATTCCGGATCGCGTTTGCCGCGCCGCTGGTTTTCCTCCTCTAACCAGACATATGGAAATGCAGCCTGCGGATACTTGTAGAGCGCCTTCGCGTATGAGTATGTCGGAGTAGCGTCGAGGTAAAAATATTGCTCCTTCACATCTTCGCCGTGATTCCCTTGGGGATTTGTTAGGCCGAACAGCCGCTCTTTAAGTATCGGATCCTTTTCATTCCACAGTGCCAATGCGAAGCAGAGTCTGCATCCACGATCAGTGATGCCGAGCAAGCCATCTTCGCCCCAGCGATAAGCCCGGCTGCGAGCGTGGTCGTGGGGGAAGTAGCCCCAGGAATCTCCCGTCTCCGAGTAGTCCTCTCGAACGGTCGCCCATTGCCGCTCCGACAAATAAGGCCCCCACCGTTTCCAATCGGCGGTGCGAGCGGCTTCAGCGTTGATGCGCTCCTTTTCGACAGGCGTGCTCATGCGATCCGAATACGCGGGTGTCCGCTGGTGACGCCGTTTTCCCAAAGGCGAAACCCTCCCCGGAATGCGTCGGCGTTTTTGCCTGCGCGGCAATGTAAAGGCAGCTCCTTAAGCTTCTTCACGATGCCGCCACCAAGAACCACCTTTTCTGGACGAAGCGCATCCATCAAGATCTCGACCACATCGGCTGCGAACATTCATCACGAAACAGTCCGTGTTGGCAACTGTCGAACGCGACACTAGGGTGGCAGGTCCGCCGGTCGTCAATGGCCGTCGCCGAAAATGAAGTTCGTCCACGATTTCATGCGGAGGAGCACCTTCCGCATGATGGCCAGGTGATGCATGCATGTGGTGCGTGTAAACCGCCACTTGAGCGGTGCTGCCCGGCACAATCAGGTATTTTGAGAGATCCTCTTCGGGCTCGATCGCGACGAGGATGCGTCCCTCGCCCTTGATTTGTTCCGGATCCACGAGGTTGCCACTGGGTTGAAGTTGGCCTTGGGGGATGTAGGCGCCACCCATGACGATCTTGCCTTTGAAAAATCGCCCGGCACGGCGGGCAAGATGAACTCGGCCTCCGAGCCCTCCTCGATCCGCTGGGCGCTGTTTTGCAGAAAAGCCGCCCCGAATTTCGGTTTTTCATTGTGCAAAAAAATCATCACCGGCCGCAGCGGCAGGGAAGCTGCATACATGCCGGGACGCAAAAAATTCTGCTGGACCATGCCGTCGGTCGGCGCGCGCACGACGGATTGTTCGAGGTTGAACTTCGCGGTGTCGAGTTCGGCCTGCAGACGGGCGACGTCGGTATTGACTCCCTGGACGACGGCTTCCGCCTCCAGCAGTGCGCGGTCGGCTTCGGACTTGGCACTTTGCGCGGTCGCTTCGGCGGCATTGAAAGTGTTTTTGGCCCGCTCGAATTGAACTTGGGCAACGGCGCCGGTTTCGAGCAGAGTTTTCGAGCGTTCGAAGACATCCTTGGCTGAGTCGCGGTCCGCCAGAGCGGACTCCAATTTCTTCTGAGCCGCATCCGCCGTTGCCCGCAACTGATGGGTCGTCTGAACAGCAGCGGCGAGCGCCGCCTCCTTGGCCTTCACCGCGTTTTCGAAGGGTTTAGGATCAATGCGAAAGAGGACGTCCCCGGTTTTCACGAGGGTGTTCGCTTTGACAGGCACCTCGACCACCACTCCGCTGACGGCGGGAACGATCGGTGTGGTGTTAAAGTAAAACCGCGCCTGACTGCTGAAGGGGTGATTGTAGTTCATACCCAGCAGCAGCGCCCCGATCAGGAAGATGCCGCCCAGCGCGGCCGTGAGCAACGTGAAGCCGTTGACTGGGATCTTGAATAAACGAAATGCGCCATAGGCGAATGCGGCATAGGTAAGAATGAGAAGCAAATCCATAATCGAAGACTATTTGGGTTGCGGACCGCTGGATTTGGATGCGTTCGCTTCGAGAGCCGCAATTTTCTTCTCCAGCGCCGCTACCCGTGAGGTTGCGTTGGATCCTTCCGGGCCGGCTTGATCGGTTTTTTCCCGCGGCCTTCCGGCGTATCCATGCACCGGGTGATATGCGGTGGCCCAAATCCAGAGAAACGGCCAGATCGCATGAAGGGTGAACAGACTGATCCACCCGCGCGCGTGAATGGCATCCTGGTGGGGGTGATTCCTCGCCTTGGCCATGTGATATGGGATGTCATGAATCGCGATCATCCCGTAAGCGAGGGTCAAGACGACGAAGCTGAGGATGGCGAGTGCGAAATAGCTCAGAAAGTCCATAGGGATCAGTTGTTGTCAGTCAAAAAGCTTCGACGTGCAAGATAAGAAATTCCTTCCGGCCGGATTATTTAACCCGCCAGATTCTCACCTCGGCGTCAACTCGCCTATTGGACCAAAGTCGTACCAAAGAAGCGAGCTTAATCGCCTTACTCTATCCACGAGATTGCCGGCCGTGCGAATGACAAAAAGGTCCCCGATGTTTTGATCGAAAATGATTTCGGGTGCCGTCCGCGAATCAGCGCACCGGCGATGATTGACAAACGATGCTGGTCCCGATCACGCCCCTGATCTTATAACAAGCGCATCATCGAACAGCCTGCGCCGATGCCACATGACCAGCCGCCATTCCGGATAATAACGCGTGTGAGGAAATGTCTTCAAGAGAGTAGCCAACGGTTGCTCGTTCATGGTAACTCAATTCCGCGTCGTGCGTTGCGCATTGTTCTCGGGCAATTGGACACAGCGAAAACCGACGTGATTTGTTCCATTTCGGCTTAACCCTTGCAGCGATCGCCTGGCATGTGTCGGTCTTCCATGGCGGTAGGCAGCAGAAAGATGGTCCGATACGGTAGACCAACAGCTAAGCGAGCGGCGCTTTCACCAAAGACCCGGGAAAAGGCGGTAGCGGACCAAGACGACGTAGGCTGGCCATTCGGCATGTTGAGAGAGTACTCGCTCCTCGGCGTGGATGCGGTAGACCAGAGACGCCCAACCGACTAACACCAGGAGGACCGTGACGGAATTCCATTCCTGTAGGTTGTACCCGATGTCTGCAAGTACGTACGAGAGATACATCGGGTGGCGGACGAATCTGTATGGCCCACTCGTTACCAGACCTCTCAAAGCCGGACGGATTCCGAAAAGTCTCCCCAGCGTGAGAAGGCTAAGAAGACTAAGACCAGCCCCGAGCGTTACCAGGACCAGCCCGGCTGCGGGCCACGCGACATGCCCGGGCGACCAGCGTAGATAGATGACTTGGGCATAGGGATAAACATAAGCGGCCCCGACCGCAAAGCTGGAAATTATGGAGTAATCCCACACCTTCGGTCGGCGCCGAGTGAGCGCGATCCCTAGAACGATGAAATGTTGCAGGACGTAAATCCAGTCTGTGACCGTGAAGGTGGGTGTCAGTAAAAAGAGGATGACCAATTCTGTTGAGGTGACGCAGAACAGGAGAAGATCGGCAAACCGTCGCCCAAACATTTCAGAGATGTGCGGGACCACTTGAGTCGTTGAGCAGCTTTATGAGGCTCGGTGAAGGCTGAAGCCAGCGCACCTGCGTCATTATGATCGCGCCCGAAGAAATGCAGAGCGGAAGTGCGTCGGCGAAACAAAGCGTGACCATGGGATGCGCCATCCAGAAAGGACGCAACCAGCCACCGCAATTAACCGAAAATCGGACGACGGTTGGGACGCAACATCAATTGCAGAAAGAAAGACTCAACGCAGCCCGGCTAAGCTTAATGGTCAATTGTTCGGCTGCTTTTTGTTGTTAGAGTCGGCCGCTAGTCTTGTGAATCGTCCTCCACATCATCCTCAGTTACCTTCCAGGTTTTGTCGGGATTGTACTTGTCCATGCTCTGGAACATCTTCAGCGTATCGGGGCCGAGGTCCTTTTCGTAAACGACTCCATCGGGCCCAACCATGAAGGTCATCACTCCGGTTACCCGGTACTCAGCAGGCGCAACCGCGAGGCCGAATCCGCCGATCATCGCGCCACCGACCATGAAGTCTATTTCTCCTCCGGGCGCGTCAGGTCCTTGTCCCTTTAACACCTTGAAGTAATAACCGTGATAGGGTGTGCCTCGCTCGGCCTTGTAGCCTTCCTGCAGCGCTTTGGCGACTTCTTCTCCTACCGGGCCTTCCCACGTGCCATCCGGATTCTGCCATGCCAAGCCATCATGTTTCCCAGGTGTGCTCAGAATATTTTGCGCGTACTGGTTCACCTTCGAACCATCGTGTTTTTCCAAGGCATACTCATGTTGTGCCTCGACGAAACCACGGCAAATCTGAATGGCGTTCAGTTCGTTCTCGCCGACGCGCCGATTTAATATTTCTTCGCGGCCTACCTTCGTATCAAAGAACCATTTTCCTTTTTGCTTCACGATCGGAATGGGAAGCGGAAAATCGTCGTTGCCCACCAAGAGAATGGCCTGATTCCGATTTTGCTTGTCTATCTCGACGGCCGTCTTTTCTTTTGCCTTGTTCGCAAAAGCGGTCGCCCGATTTTTGTCCATCACCGGATCTTCGGAACTGATAATGTCCTCGCCGTCAGGGCCCAGAATTTCCTTCGCGGCGGCGACATCAAGATTCGTTGCTATCTGAATGAGAGCGTCGGCGGCCTGTTTTGGCGTGTCGAATTGCTTTTGCCCTGGTTGGGGTGTTCCTTGGGCGTCTTGCTTTTTCGCGGCCGTCTCCTTCTTCTCCGGCGCTGCGATCGATGCTGACGCGAGAAAGCTGCATATGAGGATCGCTGCAGCGAGCGCGATCATTTTCGATGAAATCATATTGTTTCGTTTTGTTTTCATAGTCTTTTCTCCCTTGGTCGTTCGGTTATCTCCGTCCTCCTCCTCCTCCGCCACGACCGCCGCCTCCTCCGCCACGACCGCCGCCGCCACCGCCACGGCTCATACCGCCGCCTCCCATGCTGCGGCCGCCTCTGCTGCTGCTCGCTCGCGCGTGGTTTCCGCTGCCGCCGCTAAATCCTCCGCCCCGAGAAGCGGAACTAGGCCGCGACGATGCACTGCGGTTACCGACTTGATTCTTAGCGGTACCGCCAGCTGGGCGCGTGGATGGCCTGGCACCGCCACCGCCTCCACCCGGACGGGCTCCCGCGCCGCCTCCGCCAGGTCGCGTCCCGGCCCCGCCTCCACCCGGCCGAGTTCCAGCCCCGCCTCCACCCGGCCGAGTTCCAGCCCCGCCGCCACCGGGCCGCGTTCCCGCTCCGCCGCCACCGGGTCGCGTTCCCGCTCCGCCGCCACCTGGGCGACTTCCAGTGCCAGCACCGGCGCCTCGTCCTCCTTGGCCTCGAGCCTGACCACCGTACTTATTCGCCGTTTGTCTGTTCCCATAGGGTGCATTTCCCCGGTGTTGCGCGTTGTGCTGCCACTTGTTGCCCTGGCCAGCTTGTCCCCGGTTGACATTCCTGTTGGCGTTTCTGTTGAAATTATTGTTGTTGTTGATGTTGACGTCGCCACCGTTCCAATCGCAATTGCCCCAATGGCCGCCCCAGGCACCCCAGGCGGCAGCACCAAGCGCAATTCCCGCGCCCCACATCAAAGCCGTCCCCGGCACGTAGCCCGGATACGTGTACGGATAGTAAGGATATTCGGGTGCAGGCGGACCGTAAACGACCGTTGGGTCGTAAGAGGGAACGTACACTACGTCAGGGTTAGCGTCTTCTACTACGATCACCTGTTTGCCGCTCGCGACTGTTTTGGTCTCAACTGTTTGCTGCGAGCTGGTCTTTAGATTTCCTGTGCCCTGGGCCTTCCCGCGCAAGCGCTGGACCGCCTCCATCACGTCCGATTGCTGGGCCAGGAAGGCGTTTCCCAAATCCGTCGTCCATTGGATATTGCCGGCCATGCGCTGAACCACGTCAGGAAACGCCACCAGTCCCTGGACGCTCGGGTCCCACGGCTGCTTGGCCACTGCGTCCGCCAGTGCCTTGCCTTGCAAATTCTTATTCCGATCCATCCATTGCTGAAGTTGGATGATCTCGAGTGGATAAGTGGAAGCAGCGAGCGTTTGAGCCAGGAGTGAATCCGAATAAAGAGCGATCGGCGCGACCAGAGAATCCAATTCACCACTGGGTAATTTGGGAGCCTCTTCCGTGTCGGTGTTTGTGGTCGTGGTCATCACCTGCGACTGCGCCTGCTGCGCCAGCGCTGCGCAAGAGCCCGCCGAGAAGAATGCGACACTTCCGATCGCAATCACAATCTGAGATAGTTTTCGGTTTTGTGATTTCATAAGTTTTTACTTTCGACAATTGCACGGTAATGATACATGAACATTGCCGACGTGCATATAAGACTTTCGTCCAATAGAACCGTCGGATATAAACGATAGTTTCAGCAAATTAAATGGAAGGAATTCACATGAATAATGTCAAGAAAATCGCAATTCTGTCGCTCCTGGTCGCAGTGATCACAGGCTTCGCTCAGGCGGCTACTCATCACTCGAAGCCCGACGCAACTCTGCGGCTGAGCACCGGTGGATTCGCTCTTGGAATTGGTGTCAACTGGGGGTCCGGCACGCTCACCTACAAAGGCAAAAACTACCCGGTTAAAGTAAAAGGACTGTCGGTAGGCAGGGTCGGGGCGACCAGCTCTTCCGCTTATGGTGAGGTTTTCAACCTGAAGCATCTTCAAGATTTCAACGGTCATTATGACATCGGTGGCGCTGGGACGCGGGGCGTCACCCTTGGCGCTGGGAAAACTGGCACCATCATGTCAAATCAGGCCGGCGTGATAGTCCGCGTTTCCTCCACACAAAACGGCGTTGCTGTCAACGCGACTGGCGGTGGCGTCGACCTGCAACTCAAATAACGGAATTGTTTGGTCAATAAATGTGAGTGCGCCGCCGATCAGACGGCGCACTTAACAATTGCTCGAATGGACGAGCTTTCCACATCCGGCGCCGTGATTGAGAGCGCAACGGCAGCCCGATGGGAGTCGAGATGGCCGTCTATGATGCGCAGCGCAGGCCTGGCCATTGTTGTCAGTCTTGGTTCTGTTTCATCGCTACACGCCCAATCTCCAAATCCCGTAAGACAACCGCCTCCACCGAGAGCGGTCTACACACCCGCACCTGTTTATCGCCCTGAATGGGCAAAACAGGGACTCTTTGGCAAAGGTGTTGTTTTGGTCAATATCGAGAAGCGGACTGCAACGTCACCGGCGCGCGGATGCTGACGAGCACAGGAAACCAACAACTTGATGGCGCTGCGCTGCAAGCGTATTCACAGTGGCGTTTCGACCCCAGAACAGTGGCTGTGTCGCAACTCAAGATTCCGATTGAGTTCGCGAGCCGGCCAAAACCTCCGACAGCTAAACGAACACTGTCGCAACCAGCAATTCTCTATCCCTTACTGATTATCATTGGTTTTGCTGCGGCAGTGATGGCGATGCGCACAAGAAGGAGACAGATAGGATAATACTTGCCGGTGTACCAGGAACGGCCTTCATGGTTGAGTCTTTAGCTGGCTGCGTCATGCGTTTACCCATTCTTTCCGGCGTATGTCTGTCGCTTGCGACGATGACGTTGTCCGCTAAAGACGCGGAATTTTCGCGCAACCGTGATCTGCCTCCTCTGAAATTGGCAGCCAGCGATCTCGACGCTATTTTGCGCAAGACTCAGTCGCTGATCACTGCGGCCAATGGTCGTTCAAGCGAACAAGATTTTGTTCGGGAGACTGTAACGCTTGGTGCCGGCGGCAAAGAGATCGAGATACCGCACTTTTCGCTTGCGAGCAGCGTTGCGTTCCCGAAAGAGGTTTTCAGATTTTGTTACACCTATTATCGACCCGATAAGCCGATCGCATCTGTCACGGTTGATTTGGGCGATCACGCACGCCGGATATCGGTGAGCGGCGAAGCCGCCGATCAAGTCACTGCAGTATCCAACGTGCTTGAGAACGGTCTTCTTCGCCATTCAACCGCAATTGGCGGTGCAAAGTTCCGGCACGTAGCTGGACTGTGTCTTTCCGTGGCACTTCTACTATCTCTTATTTTTAGTACCGCATATTGGTCGAATACTCGACGCTACGGCGCATTGGGGATGCTGACTTGTTCGGCTCTTGGACTATCATTGGTGCTTCTGGTGCCGTGGAACAGGTATCTTCCCGGCTTTGTCCTTTACCAGAGCTATTCACCTTTCCTTCTCGTCAGATATGCCCCATACATCGCTTTTCTTAGCCTTATCGCGATTCTTGCCGGAATTCCCCTATTGTATTTTCGTCCGCGCCGGCGGGGGAAGCCCTAACCAGCCCGTGAAAACAACCGCTTCACTGCGGCATGCTTGCAGGCATTTTAACCAGAGGCCAACATGCTGAGGGAAATCGGCGGAGTTGTTGGCGGTGTAATTACGTGGTTTCTCATTGCCAATGTCGGCAATCGCGTACTGCACATGACGTGGCCCGGCTATTCCGAAGCCGAAGTCGCCAAGACGTTCACCCTGGGAATGTTGATCGTCCGGCTCTTCCTTGGGGCTATTTCCTCATTCTGCGCGGGCTTCGTCTCCGCATGGATCACCAAGCGGAGCGTGCTTGCGATCAAATCCCTTGCTGGCGTACTGGTTGTGATCTTCCTCCCCGTAATTACGTTGTGGGAGCGCTTTCCACCCTGGTATCACATCGTCTTTCTTGCGTCTCTGGTCGCGGTCACGATGCTTGGCGGGTTGCTTTATCCCCGCCGCAGGAGGCGACATGATAAAGGAGTTAGCAGTACGGCCTAACGTTTAGGACTTGTCGCTAATCGGATTTTTTTCTTCGGCCTTCTCGCGGCTCTCGCCGGAATTCCACTATCGTATTTTTTTCCCCGATGGCGACGGGAAGCCTAACCAGCCTATGCAAACAACCGCTTCACTGCATGTTCCCGAAGTCGGTCCGCGGTGAGAGCATCGCGGCGTCACTTTAATCAGCGATCTTCTGCCGTTCAGTCGGGAATCAGGGCGAATATTTGAAGGGACCAATTGATTACGACGGACTACCTTTGATTCGCATTTTCGATCAAGCGCGCAACGTGATCGAAGCCCACGAACAAGCGGCCGGGTTCAAAAGAGCCGTAACGGATACTGGTTAGCGTCTTGCCGTCATGGGTAGGGCTTTGGCTTCGTTTTCTGCGTGAAACACTGGGCCTGATCCGAGGGCAACCATTGTCGATTGGTTGTCCCCGTTTGCGCAGCCAATTAGCAGAATTCCTGCTAAGAGATATTATCAGCATTTTCATTTTCTCTTTTCGATGAACGGTATCTGTTTACGCCTCCTCACTGGCAGAACGAGTCAAATCCCAGCGACGCATCAGTACCGAATAACGCTTATCTTGATTTGGTCGGAGAATTAACAGCGTTTGTGAACGTTTAAGAGACTCGACCGCGCAAAGGTAACCGCGGTATCGATCTAGCCTCCTATGCTTTGCCTTTTGGTCGCATTTGGTATCGGAATCCCAAAGCAACCAAGCACGTAATTTTTTCAGCCGGTCGCATCATGCTGTGATCCGCGTTTACGTCCAAATGGGTCAGCGAATCGTCTTGCACTCGCGCAGTTGTCCCGTGAGCTTTGCCGTTGCGACCTGACCAAACAGAGGAAATAACCATGAACTCCTTCAATCCAAACTATTTCATCCACGCGGCAAACGTCCTCTTATTGGTGGCTTACAGTGTTCGCGACATTCTGTGGCTGCGTTTGTTCGCGGTGGGAGCCTCGCTCATCTCGATCCCGTATTTCGTGCTACAGCCGACAAAACTGTGGGCGCCGCTCAGTTGGAGTGTCGTGTTTGCGGCGATCAATCTGCTCCAATCATGGCGTCTCTTCATCGAACGTCGTCCAGTCAAACTGACGCCCGACGAGGAAGATATTCGACGGCTCGTTTTCCGGGATTTACCTCCGCGGAAAGTCCTCCAGGTTCTGAACATTGGATCCTGGACCACTCTTGAGGTTGGACAACGGCTGATGGAGCAAGGTAAACTTTCCGAGACGGTCTCCGTAATCGTCCGTGGGAAAGTTCGGGTCACGAGAGATGGCCGTGTCCTGGGTGATCTGATCGCGGGTGACTTCGTAGGCTCCGCCCTGATTCTCAGCGGCATTCCGGCTGAGGTCGATGCAGTGACAGTGGAACCGGGTCGCGCGATGCGTTGGGAGGTTGGAGCATTGGAGCGGTATCTGACCGCGAACCCCGAGGCGCGGACCGTAATGCTGCAGCACGTCGCTCGTGACCTGGCTGCGAAGGTGGAGCATGTGACCGCGGCTTCATCGAAACCGCTCGACAAGCCGCGATAACGATGTGTTATGCCGGCCTAGAATGGCAGCTTATTCCGCCAACCAGCTCCGCGCTTGGTCCAGTTCGTTAGGCGGAAAAAACTTCACTGGCGCACGACGGACTCCCGCTCCGGCAAAAGCAAGCGCGAGAGTATCCCAACGTGGCTCGGCGACGAGGGCGATCCTGGAAATTTTACCGCCATGCGAGATCATAAAATCGAGATCATCCCAATCCGCGCCGCGCTCCCAGCCTTCAAAGTTCTCAAGAATCACGAGCAAGCGAGGTTTCGATCCGGTGTCGATCTGACGGGCGAGTGCCGTTTGCTCTGCGCCAAATTCGGATCGTTTCAAACTGCCGCTGATGCGTAGCACATAAGTGTCGTTAGACTGCTGCTGGATTTGCGCTGGCATGAGGTAGTGTCCTAATTTGGATTAAAATTGATCTTTGCTGAAAAGCGCCCCCGCGCCGATAAGGAGTGATGCAATTCCCAAAACCGCAGAAATGTATCCTAAGGGGAAAATCTGCTTCGTAAAATAGACCAACGCGCACAGGCAAACACCATCCGCCAGCAACACAATACCACCGATTTGTCTCATTTCTGACGGCCTTTAGACGCAATTGCTATTTTGACGGCGGTTTCGGCAGAAGCGGTAAGAATTTTTAGCGCTTCATCGTAAATGGTTCGCTCGCCGATCGTCCATTCGTGGTCGTAATTGGCGAGCGTTACCGCCAAGGAATCGAGTGCTCCCAAAACTAGCTGACGATCTGATTCAGAAATCTTCACTTCAAATTAGGACACGACCTGACATGGTCGCTTCTTTATCTACTTAGCTTTATTTTTTAAAAACGCCACCGTCGTGAGCGATAGGCATACGCCGCTACGAACCGGCAGATTTTTTCGTGCACAATGTCTTCCTGTCATTGAGGACAAACCGATTCGATTCCTATCGCAGCAGGGCGCCAATCAGGGCCAGAACGCCGAATAACGTGATCAGCACGGCCATCAAGCCGGATATCGATTGCGGTAGTCCGGGGCAACGCTCGCGCAGGGCCTTCAGCGCCCGCCGTTCCTGCCAATTCGCGAGAATCAACCCGACCAGTCCGATGGTGATCATCACGAGGCCAATCGCACGGGGGCTGAGCACCGTAGCTGTTT
>JBKOXU010000186.1:0-10509 GCA_046725095.1 Verrucomicrobiota bacterium | reverse complement strand
AAATCGAAACCCGAGAGCGCGTGCCATTCCAAATCCGCCATCATTCGTCGCACTGCCGCCAAGTCCGATGATGATTTCGCGCGCGCCGCGTCGAGCGCCATCGAGAATCATTTCGCCAACGCCGAATGTACTCGCTCGGAGCGGATCGCGTTCACTTTCGGAAAGTCGTCGCACACCCGCCGCTTCGCTCATTTCCATTACGGCGAGCTTTCTATTGGCGATCCAAGCGTAACGCGCATCGATCACTCGCCCGAGCGGATCATGCGCCTTGCATTTCACCCATGAACCGCCAAGCGCATTGCAAATAACCTCCGCCGTTCCCTCGCCGCCATCAGCCATCGGCAGGATGGCGATCTCTGCATCCCGCAAAACGTCGCGCAATCCGAGGGCGATGTTCTCTGCAACTTCGCGAGCGGTAAGCGAGCCTTTGAATTTATCGGGCGCGATAAGGATGCGCATGTGCAGAGGTCAAATCGTTACAAGAGTTACATCGTGACAAACGAAGGGACGATCTTCCCTTAACTCTTTTAACCTTGTAACTTTTTTAACCGCTTTTCGAGAATTTCGCCAGCTAATTGCGGGTTCGCCTTCCCCTTCGACAATTTTATCACCTGACCCTTTAGGAAGTTGAGGGAGGCCGCGTTGCCCGCCTTAAAATCTGCGACAGGCTTTGGGTTTGCAGCAATGACTTCGTCGCAAAATTTCTCAATGGCGCTCAAATCGCTCAGTTGCTCGATCCCCTTGTCCTTCACGATCGCCGCCGCGCTCTTTCCGGAGGCGAACATTTCCGCGAAAACTTCCTTGCCCTGCTTGCCACTGATTTTCCCGGCGTCGATTAGATTGACCAGCTCGTCGAGCGCCTCGGGGGGAATCGGACAATCGTTGATGGTCTTACCCTCGTCGCTCAATGCGCTTTGCAAATCGTTCAGAATCCAGTTGGCGACATTCTTTGGCTTCTTCGCGCCCTTCGCAGCCGTTTCAAAATATCTTGCTAGGTCGAGATCATTCGCCAGCACGCCGGCATCGTACGGGCTGACCTGATATTGCTCCACGAAGCGCGCGCGCTTGGCTCTTGGTAACTCTGGAACGCGCGGGCGCACATCGGCGAGCAGCACTTCGGTTTTCACCGGCAGGAGATCGGGATCGGGAAAATAGCGATAATCGTGCGCGAATTCTTTTGTGCGCATCAGAAACGTTTCGCCGGCTACATCGTCCCAGCCGCGCGTTTCCTGTTCCAGTTTTTCACCTCTTTCCAAAGCAACGATTTGGCGTTCAATCTCGTAAGCAAGCGCGCGCCGGATGCCGCTGATTGAGTTCATGTTCTTGATCTCGATCTTTACTCCAAGCTCCGCTTGTGTTGCCGGTCGCACGGACACATTGCAATCGCATCGCAGCTGCCCTTTCTCCATGTCGGCATCGCTCACGGCTCCGTAGATCAAGATTTGTTTCAGCGAAGTTAGAAAGGCGAACGCTTCCTCGGGTGAGTTAATTTCGGGCTGGGTCACAATCTCCATCAAGGGCGTGCCGGCGCGGTTGAAATCGATTCCGGTGCTTTTTTCGAAATGGAAGCTCTTCGCCACGTCTTCCTCGAGGTGAATGCGCACGAGGCGCACCTCCTTGTCTGGCGTCGCGATATCTTTCTGTGCGTCCTTCGGATAAGCGAGATCGTGCAACGGCACACTTCCATTAGTGCAAAGCGGCATGTCGTATTGGGAAATCTGATAGTTCTTCGGCATGTCTGGATAGAAATAATTCTTCCGGTCGAACTTGCCGATCGGCGCGATGTCGCATCCGAGCATGAGACCGATGAGCACCGTCATGCGCAGTGCTTCATGATTCATCACTGGCAAGGCGCCCGGCAACCCGAGGCAAATCGGGCAAGTGTGCGTGTTCGGTTCGGCGCCAAATTCAACCGGACACGCGCAAAACATTTTCGAGCGCGTCTTGAGTTGAACGTGGACTTCAAGGCCGATGGTGGCGAGGTACTGCATTGCGCTTACTTCTGGATTGCATAATCCAGGGCCTTTTGAAGATCGAATTTTTTGATCCGATCCGCGAGTGACGGATCATTTGCCGCGTCGATGATGCGTTGGTTCTGGAGAAGATCGAGAAAGCGCCCCTGCGCGATCATTTCAGAGATGTCCGGGTCATCTCGCAAAGCCACAATCTTCGGATGTTCGCTTAACTCGCGCGCGCCCGGAAATGTGAGGAATTTCTGCGCGCGTTCCGGATTTGAAAATACGCTGCCGACTTTCCCGAGCGTTTCATACGTCTTCAGTGGAACGGGGTCCGTCTGCTTGACCGCATTTCCGAGAATCCCAAGCTCCAGCGAATTCTTTAAACGCGCTAGCGATGTGGCTAGCGCCGCAGATCCCCCATTTGGCTCCGAGAGAAAACGTCTTCTTACATCGAGAGCATGTAAGGTGGCGGACTGGTCGGTCTCGTGAGAAATCGCCTGGTTGTGGACTTGCGAGTCCGCCAAAGTGCCAACGGCACGAACGCTCGCCACGATTAGCCAGAGAACAAAGGCGCCGAAAATCAATCCAATGATCGCTCCTGCAAATCCATAAATAAGGTGGACCACCTGGGAATTTTGTTGGCCTGTTCGCTTGAACAAAACCATTCCAATGCTGGTCACGAGTGCATAGATGACAAGCGCAAGCACTGCGCCGGCCAGGATCGACAGAACCATATCAGGCATCTTCAAAAACGGCCGGGCGATCGGAACAAGCAACCTGCCGCCGAAAACTGCGGCCGCGTACGCCACGACAAGCGCGGCAACACGGACAAGTTGGCGGATCAAACCGAGTCGCCACCCGCGGACGACTTCAAACAAGATGAAAACAACGGCAAAAGAGAGGAAGACTGCCTGCCAAAGCGGCGAACCAGCTACCGCTTGAAGCTCGGGTTTCACTTCCATTTACCGGACAAACCGATCGCTTTCTGCCGCAGCGCGTGATCGCAAAGCACGATCGCGGCCATCGCCTCCACGATCGGAACGGCCCGTGGAAGAACACACGGATCATGGCGCCCGCGCGCCGCGAGTTTGGTTTGTTCGCGCGAGGCGGTCACAGTTTTTTGCTCGCGGGCGATCGTAGCTGTCGGCTTAAAGCCAACCCGAAAATAAATCTCCTCGCCGTTGCTGATTCCGCCTTGCACGCCCCCCGAGTTGTTTGTCGCTGTCCGGATTTTCCCAGCGCGCATTTCAAATGGATCGTTATGCTCCGAGCCGCGCATGCGCGTCGCCGAAAACCCGGAACCGATCTCAAATCCTTTGGTCGCCGGCAAGCTCAGCATCGCTCTTGCCAGGTCTGCCTCGAGTTTGTCAAAAACCGGCTCGCCCAGTCCCGGCGGGATGCCACGAGCAACGCATTCAATCACGCCACCTACCGAGTCGCCTTCGCCGCGAACTTGTTCGATCAGCGACGCCATCTTCGTCGCCGCGGCGCCATCCGGACAGCGAACCGCATTTTTCTCCACGTCCTTCATTGTTACAACGGAACGATTGATTTTGGCGGCGACTTCATGAATCTGCGCGACGTAAGCGACGATCTCGGATTCCGGACATAAGACCGACAATATTTTTTTCGCGACTGCGCCAGCGGCGACCCGGCCAATGGTCTCCCGCGCCGACGCCCGACCTCCCCCTTGCCAATTCCGAATTCCATATTTGGCCTCGTAAGTGAAATCAGCATGTGACGGTCGAAATTTTCTTGCGATCTCCAAGTAATCCTCCGGCCGGGGGCCCTTATTGCGCACCAGAATCGCAATGGGGGTGCCAAGCGTCTTGCCTTCGAATACGCCGGAAAGAATCTCGCAACGGTCTTCCTCTTTCCGTTGGGTGGTAAGTTTGCTTTGACCCGGGCGACGGCGATCCAGCTCTTGTTGAAGTTCCGCTTCGGAGATGTCGATCTTCGGAGGACAGCCGTCGATTATCACGCCGATGCCGCCGCCGTGCGATTCACCAAACGTCGTGACGCGGAAAAGTTGACCAAACGTATTGCCCATGCCGGAAAAGAGTAAACGAAATCGCGAGCAATTGTAGGGCGTTTCTGCGAAACGCCTCGGGCGGCTGAGCTATCAGCTCTGCAACGAATTAAATCATGTCGAGCGCGCTTTCGAGATCGTCGATTAAATCGCGCACATCTTCCACGCCAACCGACAAGCGGACCAGCGAATCGGTCACGCCGAGTGCCTCACGTTGTTCCTTCGGCACCGACGCATGCGTCATTAGGGCGGGATGATTGATCAGGCTCTCGACGCCGCCCAGGCTTTCCGCCAGCGAAAATAAATGCGTGTTCTCCAGAAAACGCTTCGTCCCGCCGAGATCGGTCTTCAAAATAATCGTCACCATGCCGCCGAAGCCGCGCATTTGCTGTCGGGCGAGGTCGTGTTGCGGATGCGATTTCAGGCCGGGGTAACAGACCGATTTCACTTGCGGTTGTTCTTCCAGCCAGCGCGCAATTTCGATCGCATTTGAACAGTGCCGTTCCATGCGCAGCGCAAGCGTTTTCAAACTGCGCATGACCAGAAAGCTGTCGAACGGCCCGGCAATCGCGCCAACTGAATTTTGTAAAAACGCAACCTGATCGCCGAGGTCCTTGTTCTCGCCGACCACAACAACGCCGCCCACCATATCGGAATGTCCGTTCAGATATTTAGTGGCGGAATGGATCACTAGAGCGAAGCCGGTCTCGATTGGTCGCTGAATCCACGGAGTCGCAAATGTGTTATCGCAAACCGAAACGATCTTGTGCTCGCGCGCGATTTTCGCGATCGCTTCCAAATCGATCAGCTTGAGCAGCGGATTACTCGGCGTCTCGATCCATACCATCCGCGTGTTCGGCTTGATCGCGCGCTCGAAATCTTCCGCATCGGTCAGATCAACATAGGTAAAATCGAGATTCGCCGAGCGGCGTTTCACTTTTTCGAATAATCGAAATGTGCCTCCGTAGAGATCGTCGCTCGCGACGACATGCGAACCACTTTCGAGCAATTCCAGCGCAGTGGACATCGCGGCCAGCCCGGAAGCGAACGCAAATCCGCGGGTGCCGCTTTCCAAATCGGCAATGCAACGTTCGTAGGCCAGCCGTGTCGGGTTAATGGAGCGCGCGTAATCGTACCCTTTATGTTTGCCCGGACTTTCCTGGACATATGTGGACGTTGCGTAAATCGGCGTCATGATCGCGCCCGTGGAAGGGTCAGGTTCCTGGCCGGCGTGAATGGCCCGCGTGGCAAAGCCGTGCTGCTTCTTCATGTCGGTTAAATCTAGCCGCGGATTACTGTAGGGGAAGGAGTTTGCTTCCCTGGAGGGGACGCTAGCAGAGTCGCCGACAATCAGCGGTTTACTGTTTTGGCATGTGCAGCCGCAAATAAGAGAGCAAGTCGGTCCGGGTAATCAGCCCAAGAAATTTGTCGTCATCCATCACAATGGCGACACGACCGCGATCGAAAACCTCCAGCAGATCATTGATTTTTGCCGTTGGTGGGAGCGTTTCGAGCTTATCTGTCATCGCATTTTTCACCGGATCGTTAAAGTGCGAAGGGTCCCGGTGCACTTTCACCAGCACATCGGATTCATCAAGGATTCCGACGGCGCGGCCTTTTTGGTCGACAACTGGCAGCTGCGAAACATCCGTGTCGCGCATGCGCTTGAATGCGGTCAGCAGCGTGTCCGTCGGCCCGACTGAAATTACCTCGCCGGCTTCGTAACGGTGCGTGATCAGATCGCTCAAGTCTCCATGCGGCGGCCGGAGAAGGAATCCCTGCTCCGCCATCCAGAAATCGTCGTACATCTTGGAAAGATATTTGTTTCCCGTATCGACCACGAAGGTGACAACGCGCTTCGGTTTCGTCTGTTCCCGGCAATAACGCAATGCTCCGGCCAGCAGCGTGCCAGTGGATGAGCCGCCAAAAATCCCTTCTTTACGCAATAGTTCGCGGACAGTTACAAAACTTTCCTGGTCGTCGATCTCGAATGCGTCAGTCACAAGAGACATGTCCGCGATTTCAGGAATGAAATCTTCGCCGATGCCTTCAATCGCCCAACTCCCGGCTTCCTTGAGTTTGCCAGTCCTGACATATTCGTAAAGAATAGAGCCCGCCGGATCGGCCAGAATCATTTCAATGCCGCGGCGCGGTTTGACACGATTGAAAAAACGGCCGAGTCCGGTCAGCGTCCCGCCGGAACCCACACCCACGACGACGGCGTCAACATTGTGCCGCATCTGTTCCCAAATTTCCGGCCCGGTCGTTCGCTCGTGCGCCAGTGGATTCGCCGGATTGCTAAACTGATCCACATAAAAGCCGCCCGGGATCTCTTCGGCGAGTCGCGCGGCCACATCCTGGTAATATTCCGGATGGCCACGGGTCACATCCGAACGCGTGATCCGCACTTCGGCGCCGAGAGCTTTCACGTGCGAAATTTTCTCCTGCGACATTTTATCCGGAATCACAAGCAAGACGCGGTAGCCTTTCGCGCCTGCAACAAGCGCCAACCCCAGACCGGTATTTCCCGCCGTGGCTTCAATGACTGTCCCCCCAGGCTCTAATTTTCCCTCGCGCTCCGCGGCTTCGATCATCGACAGCGCGATCCTGTCCTTAATCGAGCCGCCCGGATTTTGATTTTCCAATTTCAGGAAAAGATGACACGGCCCGGTGTCGATCTGCGTGATCTCCGTCAACGGCGTGTCGCCGATCAGCGAAAGGATCGCCGGCGGTTTATCGTGAAAAATCGACCAAGCAGCGGAAGTCTCGATCATGTCTAAAACAGGCTGAGCAGTTCGTTCGGATAGTCGATCACGACTTTGTAGTTGCGAAGAAAATTGTAGCCGACGATGCCGTCGAGTTTTGCGCCGACGGCATTACTGAGCATCTCGAAAAAGTTTGCCACAATGACGGCCAGATTGTCGAGTCTGGCGCCGCCGACCTGAAAGAATTTAAGATTCCCGGCTTTGACCTCGACATGCGCGCCGCCGGTCGTCACTGGGCCAACCGACGAACCGTCGATAGCAAGCTCATTGGCAAGCTCTGGCGTAATCGCGGTTGTCGATGTGCCGGTGTCGATGGCAAATTGAAATGGACCACGGCCATTGGCGTAGACATCGATGAGAATGAGCGGCTTCGCTGGATTGGCCAGGCGAATCGGTATTTCGGTCTGCGCGACCCGGCGAAAATCTTCGACACGATTTGGATCGTCCAGCCGGATTTCGGAACCATGATAATCAATCGTAACGCGAAAATGTCTGAGAAAATTATAGCCAAGATCTCCATCGACTTGGTCCCCAATCGTTTCGCCGAGGTGGGCAAGATCGACAATGCCAACATCGACGTCGTCCAGGTTTGTGTCGCCAACGGCAAGCGAATCGACTCTGCCAAGCAACACAGACACCTTGCCGCCCGCGCTTTGACCTTCTTTCGAGCCGATCACTTTCACGCCGAGTTGTCTTGCCAGATCGGAAGACAGCAGCGACGTTCCCGCGCCAGTATCGAGAATGAATTGGAACGGGCCATCGCCGTTGACGCTAACCGGCAAAAGAATCAGGGGTTGTGCACCGCCAGCGAGGCGAAACTTGGCTTTAGTACTGCCCGGCGAAAGCGCAACCGTCATTCTTCCAGTTTAGGCTCGCCTTTGTGCGACCACTCGGACTGACTGTCCTCAAGAAATTGCTGCAAGACTGGGAAGCGCACTTCGCCGTAGTTCAAGGCGTAACGCAGATCGCCGCCTTTATACACTTGGGTTGTTGGAATCCACGAAAGCGGCATACCAGCAAACTGTTTGATGTGATCTTTGCCGCGCGGGCCGGGATCGGCCAAAATCGTGAGGTTCGGTTGGTCGGCGAGGTCGAATTTTTTCAGCATGGCGCGGCCGTCCTCGCCGCCGTTCCAGACGGAAACGAAATAAAAATGCACCTGCGGATTGTCTTTTACTATTTTGACCCAGCCGCCGTTTTTCAGTTCAGCCTGGCAATTCGAGCACCAGGGCGCCCACAGATGCACGACGCTCAAGTCGTTCGACTTGATGGCCTCGAGTACCTTTTGCTCGGCGGGCGATGGTTCGGCGCGAAGCGATATCGCTATGAAGAGAGTGAACAGAGACGCCAGGCGTAAGATCGACATGCTTTTCCTAAATATGGAGAGAAACGAAGCGCGCTCAACTGGCGGCGCAGGCTAGGATGGCCGCCCTGTGCCCCACAGCCGACCAGCCTACGCACAAGGCTACGGCTTGGCAGAGCAACGGCTGCCTCTACAGTGTATTGGGGAGAAGTTGACCAGCCTGCCGAAAACGCCTAGTATGGCGCTCCGTTTCCGTGCTTAGCTGCGTGGAAATCTTCCCCGAAGAATTTCGGGGCTATAGCAGGCCTGAAGGAGGCTTTTTATTTATGGTGCAAATGCAGGATGTGATGTCGAAGCCGATGCCGGATTTCCGCGAGGGAAGCATCGTTAAAGGACGCATACTGGAAGTTCGTCCGCGCGAAGTACTGGTCGATATCGGATACAAGTCGGAGGGCGTCATTCCGATAACGGAATTTGATGATGTCGATTCGCTTGAAGTGGGCGACGAAGTGGACGTGTTGCTCGAGCGGCTCGAAAACGATGAAGGGATGGTCGTTCTCTCGAAGGAAAAAGCCGCTTATCGGCAAAACTGGAACAAGATCGTGCACGTCTTCGAGGGCGATGGCCTGATCAAAGGCAAGGTAAAGTCGGTAGTGAAAGGCGGTCTGATGGTGAACATCGGCGTCGAAGCATTCTTGCCGGCATCTCAGATCGACGTGGTTCCGCCAAAAGATTTGCAGCAATTCGTTGGTAACACCTACGATTTTAAGATTGTTAAGCTTAACGACGACCGCAAGAACGTCGTGCTCAGCCGTCGCGAGGTCATCGAGCAGGAGCGCAGCGAAAAACGACAGAAATTCATGGAAGGCGTGAATGTCGGCGACCGCGTGACCGGCACGGTAAAAAATCTCACCGACTTTGGAGCGTTCATCGATCTCGACGGAATGGATGGCCTGCTCCACATCACCGATATGACCTGGGGCCGCCTGGGGCATCCCAGCGAGTTGCTCAAGGTCGGGCAGCAACTGGAAGTCGTCGTGCTAGATATCAACAAAGAAAAAGAGCGCGTATCCCTCGGACTAAAGCAGACCCAAAAAAACCCATGGGACCAGATCGAGGAACGCTTCCCGGCTGGCCAGCGCGTCAAGGGCAAAATCGCGAATCTGGTTCCTTACGGCGCATTTGTTGAAATCGAGGAAGGCGTCGAAGGCCTCATCCATGTCTCCGAACTTTCGTGGACGAAACGAATCATGCGCCCGTCCGACATTCTCACCGTCGGCCAGGAAGTCGAAGCAGTGGTGCTTGGCGTAAACAAAGAAGAGCAAAAAATTTCACTGGGTCTTCGCCAGCTCGAACCAAATCCGTGGGACGAGATCGAGAAGAAATTTACCATCGGCAGCACCGTGAAAGGCAAAATTCGCAACATGACTGCGTATGGCGCGTTCGTAGAGCTGGAGGAAGGCATCGACGGCATGATTCACGTCTCCGATTTGAGCTGGACCCGCAAGATCAATCATCCAAGCGAAGTCTTTAAAAAAGGCGACGAAATCGAAGCCGTTGTCATCGACATCGACAAGGTGAACCAACGCATCAGTCTCGGCATCAAACAGCTGACCGAAGATCCCTGGAAGACAATCGATCAGAAATACAAGATTGGCGATTTGGTGAAAGGCAAAGTGACCAAGCTCGCCAGCTTCGGCGCGTTCGTGCAATTGCAGGACGACATCGACGGTCTCGTCCACATCTCGCAATTGAGCGAGGATCATGTGGCGAAGGTGAAAGACGTGCTCAAACTCGGCCAGGAAGTTGAAGCGCGCGTCATCAAGGTGGACAAAGTTGAGCGCCGCATTGGCCTTTCGATCAAAGCCGCCAATTACACCGAGGAACAACTCCGCAAAGAGGCGGAAACCTTCGATACGCTCCGGCCTGGCGAAGACATGGTCGGCCTGGAAAAAGCCTTCGCCGCTGCCGAGCAGGAAGAATATCGTCCCGGCGAATCAAAAAAAGAGCGCGAAGAATCGGAAGAGCCGAAGGAATCGCAAGATTCCAAGCGCGAATCGAAGAAGACCAAGAAGTAGCTTGGTTCTGCGACAAAGCGGGATCTCGGCAATCCCGCCGGGGATTCCCTGTAATCAGCTGACCGGATACCATTCACTCGACGCCCAGTCTGCGCTTCTGCGTTTTCTTGCGCGAATGGCCGGTGACTTTGCGTTTTTTGGTTGCGCTGATCGGTGGTGCCTGAGGAAGTGCCAAAGCGCGAGCCAGATCTTTCTCCGCAGTAAGATCGAGACGGAGCGGGGTGATTGATACCCAGTTGTGCTCGACCGCCCAGCGGTCGGTCCCTTCCTCCGCTCCTTCCAGCGGCGTCACCGTAAACCAATAAATCGGGCGGCCCATCGGATCTTTGCCAGGGACAACTTTGCCGTCGTATTGCCGCACGGATTGGCGCGTCCA
>JBKOXU010000004.1:0-6241 GCA_046725095.1 Verrucomicrobiota bacterium | reverse complement strand
ACAATCTGGGCGTCTGCTACGACAGTGGCGAAGGCGTGGCGAAGGATGAGATCGAGGCTTACAAGTGGTGGCTGCTCGCGGCGGGGCAGGGTAATGATGATGCAAAGTACAATATGACCATAGTAGAAAATAAGATGACGCGGGAGCAGATCGCGGAGGGACAGCGGCTGGCACGGGATTTCAAGCCACGGAAGGTGCCATCCGAAGGGAGCGATGTGCGTTTGCCGCCGTGATTTGAGCGCTTTACAGCCGCTCACATGATGCTGTCATTCGCGTTTTGATGATGCGGGTAATGTGATTGAAGCGCACGAGCACGCGGGCGAGTTCAAAGAATGGTGAGTCTTTGCTCGCATCAGATGGCACTTTCCGATAAGACTAAAGCGGCAACCGACTTCCATCGCTGGCTCTCAGTAGCGGCTCCTAACTAACTGTATCGGCACCCTCACTTGCACGACGCTGTTGGGGCGAAATCGCCATTTTGTTATCCATTCCTTCGTCCGTTTATCCAGCACGTCATACCCAGTCTCGCGCAGGACTTCGACATTCGAAACCGTACCGTCAGGACGAACCGACAACAGAAAAACATCAAGCCGCGTGGACGGCCCGAAACTCGGCCCGTGCCATATGCGCTCGAACCGCGGCTTGTGGACAACAAGACGGTTCAGTTCAGTCCCAGAGATGGTTTTTCCGCTCGGGGTGGTTGCCACGAACAGAGCTTGGAGCTGTGATTGGAGCTGTAATTCGCGAACACGATAATCTAATTGATAAGAATTACGTATTAGTCTGACCGAAACGGCCATTCCTTTGGCCAGCGCCAATTTGCATCTCGACTTCGGCGGGTTGGCCTGGCTTCAGGTCCGCGAATTGCTGCGCTTTTCCGTTTCTAGTGATCTTGGTTTGGTCCGTGATAACGAAAACGTAGTTCTGTTTGTTGGTCTGGAGCGTGAACGTCCGCGCTGCGGTGTCCACCGCCTGAATTTTCCCATGAAAGACGAACAGTTTGTTGTTTGCACCGCCCACTGCGTTCGCGGTTCCGCCCAGGGTCAGACAGAGAACGCCAACCAGCAAAATGACAGAGAATCGTTCTGTTGGCCGTGGGATCGATGAAACGAGGCTGAACGACTTTCCGACGCGTTCGGGAAACGGCGGAACCATACACTTCGGTTTGCGCTACCGGACCGAGAAAAGCAACTCCATTTTCAGGTTCATCGTTTGGCAATCATTCGCGTTTACGATGAATCAGGCAACGTGATCGAGACGCACGAACACAAGGGCGATTGCAAAGAGCCGTAGCGGGCCAAAACAAAAAGACACCACGCGGTGAAACGTGACGGCTGATTGTGAAATGCTCCTGCTTTGTTAGGGCGGACGCAGCTTTAGGGATTGTTGACCACTTGCGGTGCAAGTTTGCTCGCTTCAATCTGTGCGCTCACCTTCTGGAGGTCCGCAGTGAGAGCCGCAACCTGTTTCTCCAGCTGCTCGACTTTGCGGTGCTCTTTGAGAAACTCGTTGAGTAGCATCGCGTTCACCGCCTCGTAGCGCACAGTGTACGGTTTGCCTTGCTCATCGCGAGCGACCAGATCGGGATTCACTTTTTCCACTTCCTCGGCCACGAGCCCGAATTGCGGGATGCCCTCAGGGTCAAGGTCGTGCTTGTATCGGAAGGTGACGGGCTGGAGCGCTAAGATCGCTTCGCTGGCCTTGTCCATCGGTTTGATCTCGTCTTTGAAACGCGCAGAGGACGCCCTGACACCCAGTTGCCCATCGGCAGTGATGCCGACTGCTACGGCGGTGCCATGAACCAGCGGTGCCTCCCTAATTCCTGCGATAAAAGTCGCGGTCTGCGTACCTTGCGTGCCGATACGGATGGTATTCGAGTCACTGGCGAAACCCGCGTTGCCAATGCAGATGTTGTTGTCCCTGGTGATTTGATTTCCCGCGGTGAAGCCAATGGCGGTGTTGTTATTGCCGCTGATGTTGCCACCCAGCGCACCGACGCCGATGGCTGTGTTGGAGTTACCGGTTGTGTTTGCATCGAGCGTATTATAACCGATGGCTGTGTTGAAGTTACCGGTTGTGTTTTCGAGGAGCGCATTAACCCCATTGGCTGTGTTCTCGAAGCCGGTAGTGTTGCCGCGGAGCGCAAAAACGCCGGTGGCCGTGTTCAACTGGCCGGTGGTGTTGCTAAGGAGCGCAGCAGAACCGATGGCCGTGTTCGCGGCGCCGCTGGTGTTGCTAGTGAGCGCAAAACCGCCGATGCCCGTGTTGCTGGTGCCGATCCCGTTGTTTACGAGCGCGTCCTCACCCAGGAACGTGCTACCGGTTGTGGTATTGCAGCCGTCTTGGCAAGTCGCTCGCGCTTGCGGCAAAAGCGCAAAGCATACGAGTGAGATGAGAACTGGCAAAATTGTTCTGTTTTTGGACTGAGTCAATGGATTCATGGTTCTTCCTTTCTTTTTCCCCGCTACGTTGATTCTGTGATTTGCGGGTCCGGAAGGGCGAAGAACCTAGCGGGGAAATGTCCTCCGCCTGATTCAGATCCGTTTAGTGGCGCCAAGTCTGGATAAAATTACGCCAGCGAGTCAAGACAATTCCAATGCCAGCGATGTCTAGTGATTGTTCAGGGCCATTTGCGACGCGGGTTTGCTCGCTTCTAGCTGTGCGCTGACTTTCTGCAATCCGGCAGTAAGCGCGTCAATTTGTTTTTGCTGCGCGTCAATCTGGCGACGTGCTTTGAGGAATTCATTCAGCAGCATCGCGTTCACCGCTTCGTAGCGAACCGTGTATGACTTGCCCTCGTCGTCGCGAGCCACCAAATCAGGGTTAACTTTTTCCACTTGCTCGGCCACGAGGCCGAATTGCGGGATGCCATCGGGATCGAGCTCTTTCTTGTAGCGGAAGGTCACCGGTTTAAGCGCGAGAATCGCTTCACTCGCTTTGTCCATCGGTCTAATCGCTTCCTTGAAACGCGCAGAGGATGTGGTCGTGCCAAGGTGACCACTGCCATCTATGATAACTGCTACACCTGTTGGAACGGTAGCCCCGCTAATCCCGGCGATGAACGTGGCAGTCTGCGTTACGCCCGTGCCGATGCGGATGGTGTTGGCCTCGCCAGCTTCACCAGCGTTGCCAATGTCGATATTGTTGCTGCCCGTATTGAGATTCACACCAGCCCGCCAGCCCAAAGCGATGTTGTTGTCGCCGGTTGTATTGTTTTGAAGCGCATGCCAACCGTTGGCCGTGTTGTATCTGCCGGTTGTGTTGCGCACGAGGGCAACGACGCCGTTGGCCGTATTCTGGACTCCGATTGTGTTGTTCGCGAGCGCAGAGTCGCCGGTGGCCGTGTTTTCTCGGCCGTTTGTGTTCTCAAACAGCGCATAAGTGCCGTTGGCCGTGTTCTTGTTCCCGGTTGTGTTGCTATAGAGCGCAAATTCACCGCTGGCCGTGTTGTATTTGCCGGTTGTGTTGTTCAGTAGCGCAGCAAAACCTATAGCCGTGTTGTCGGTTCCGGTGTTGTTAATGAGCGCATCATCACCCAGGAAGGTGTTGTTACTGGTGTCGCAACCTTCTTGGCAAACGGCTCGCGCTTGCGGCGAAAGCGTAAAGCAGGCGAGGGCGAATGGAATGAGCAGCAGAGCGAGCTGGTTAGATGCGCGGTTCATCGAATGTTTTAATGGCAAAGTTGTCGTTTTCATACGTAGATGATTAAAAAAATTGGCCACCTTGGCAAGGCGAATTGGGACGCTGTGATTCGCGTTTGCGATGAAGCGGGCAACGTGATCGACACGCACGAGCACAAGGGCGATTTCAAAGAACCTTGAACCGGCTTGCCATCCTGCAGCCTTTTAGCGGACACTTCCCTCTATGGAGGCGGAAATAGATTGCACATTGCAGTCTAGTTTTCGTTAGACCTCGTGCGGAGACTGCTGGCGGTGCGCTCCCAGCGGCGATGGAGTTCTTAACGACTTTGGACTGTATAGGCGCGCAGGAAGTTGCCGGGTCCGGGAAGATACAAAATCCCGTTGGCGACGGCCGCTGTCGCCTCCGTGCAGCTGCCGCCGCATCCTGAGATTGTCACCGACCAGAGTTTGGTGCCGTTGCGTGCATCATATGCATCCCATTCTCCAAACCAATTTGAGCCGTAAACTATCCCGTTTGCTACCGCTGGACTCCAGCCCCAAACAGCTTCGGTGCGGTCCAGACCAGCGCACCGGTCTCGGCGTCAAACGCCTTCATCCCGGAGGCTTGTGGCACAAAAAGCAAACCGTTTGCGAAGGCTGGTGCTCCCCCCACCACTGGAAAATCCAGCGGCACTGACCAAATCTCTGTGCCCGTCGCTGGGTCCAAAGCGAAAAGGGTTGGGTCATCGGGGACGAACAATTTTCGGCGAGCGGCAGTCAGCGACCCGGTGATACCATGCGCTCTTTGCCAGAGTTGCTCGCCAGTCTTCGCATCGTACGCCGTCAGCGTGGCGTCAGTTCGCATTTGAAAAACCCGACCGCCAGCCACCGTCGGCGCTTGATTGTAAACGCAGCACTGCTCTGGAGTCGACCACAGCACGCTGCCGGTCCGCGCATCGAGCGCATAAAGCTGCCCTTCGAAATCTGCAACATACAGTACGTTGCCCTTAAGAGTCGGCGACGCGCGGACAGTGCTAGCGTCTTGCGATCCCCATATAATTTCGCCGGTATCGGCGTCGTAGGCGAGGAGCTGTCCATAAATCGCGCTGGCAAAGACCAGCCCATGGCCCACTGCGGCGGAATTGACGAAAAATAGACTTTGCTGCTCGCCCACCCAGACGGTCGCACCGGTCAAGGCGTCAAACGCATACATGCGATCGCCATTGCCAATGTAAACCTTGCCGTCAGAAACTACTGGCGAAGTGTAAGCCAGTTGGCCCACCCCAACCTGAGAGGCCCAGAGTAGGGTCAAATTTCCAACGTTGTGGCGGTTAAGCAGGGTCTCGTATCGATTATTTCCCGTGTGCCCCGCATCGAAAAAGGCCTGCTGCCAGTCTCCCGCCGCGGTCGGCTCATCCGAGTCTCTTGGACTTGGGAATGTCGTGTGTCCCATTCCCGCGACAAGTGATACAACACAAAAGAAGAGCAGCAATAGTGGAATTGTTCGGATACATGCAGGCTTAATAGTGCTCGGTTTGAAGTAGTCTTGTTTCATTTTTCCTCCTTTTTGAGTCTGCAGCGCTGCCTAACAATGGGAGCGTTGTCGTTTTCATATGCGCAGAGGATCTCAAAAACCTGGCGCTCTTGTCGAGCACATTGCCGAAAGCGCTTGCGATTAAAGCAGACGTTTTCTACGTTGCAACTAGATGCACGTTTACGAAGTCTGCCGCTCAAAGAAAACGCGGCGTCGATCTGGTTTCGGATGTGCTGCCATTCGGTCGGCTGTGGCAAGGCGAGCCGAATGCCGTCGCGAACGCAATCGGATACGCGGAGCATCACAGCCGCTCACATGATGCCGTGATCCGCGTTCATGATGCAGCGGGCAACGTGATCGAGACAGTTGGGTTCCGGGGTTTCAATCATGATGTGATAATGATTGCTCAGCGGCACCCAGGCATGGACGCGCCCTCCGGTATGAATTCGAAACCTCGTCTGTCAATATCTGCACACTGATCCCCATTTTACCTTGCTATCCTTTGAAGTTTTTCTACGCAATGTTGGGTATTGCCAAAATCTTGGAAGTAGAAGAGAATCGGCCTCTGAAAATGAAACAGATGCCCCCTAAGAAGAATCCAAAATGAAAAACAATTATCTTCACACAGGAAATACGGCGAAGAAATCATCGGCGCGAGGGAGGCCCGTCTTTCGCGCCTTCGGCGTGGTCGCGGCAGTCACTCTGGCCGGCGTCGCCTTGGCGGCTGGCCCCGGGCACCTGAGTGTCCGAAGCAGCAAATCGCAGATTGTCGCGGAGAATCATGACGCTTCAAACAATCACGGTATCGCGATGAGTGGCATCGGGTTTCCCACTACAACCGCCTCTCTCCAGCCCCAGGCAACAAGCGGCAAGAATCCAATGGCCGAGAAGTACGACACGCTGGTAATGCGCGTCTACTTCCACGACCGCGCCGAGCGCGACCAGTTGGCCCAGGAACTCAACGCCGAAGAAGTGCCCACAACAGGAGGCTATCTCACCATAATCCGCGATCGCGACCTCTACTATGGCCTGACGGCGCGCGGCCTCCGTGTGGAGATAGACGAGAACAGCAGTCGCAACCTCAGCG
>JBKOXU010000123.1:0-8706 GCA_046725095.1 Verrucomicrobiota bacterium | reverse complement strand
GGTCATGGATTTGGTCGAACTGATGGAGATTTTGTAGGCTTGCTCGCCGAACACTTGCTTGATCGCGCGTGTCTCGCAAAGATCGCCAATGTCTGTAGAAGTTGCGTGGGCATTGATGTAGTCGACCTGATCAGGAGAAATCCGGGCGTGCTCGAGCGCCAGTTGCATGGCGCGCGCAGCGCCTTCGCCGTCCGGCGGCGGCGCTGTCATATGGTAAGCGTCGGCAGACATACCGTATCCTGTGATTTCACAGTAGATCGTCGCGCCACGCGCTTTGGCGTGCTCCAACTCTTCCACCACGACAATCCCTGCGCCCTCACTCATAACAAAACCGTCGCGGTCGCGATCGAACGGCCGTGAAGCGCGTTCAGGTTCGTTATTGCGCGTGCTGAGCGCTTTCATAGCTGAAAATCCTCCAAGGCCGATCTCGACGATCGAAGCCTCCGAGCCGCCGGCGAGAAAAATATCAGCATCCCCAAATTTGATGATCCGCCAGGATTCGCCGATTGCGTTGCTTGACGTCGCGCAAGCCGTAACGATGCACATGTTGGGTCCCCTGAGGTCGTATTCCATTGAGATGAGTCCGCTGGCCATGTTGCTGATCAACATCGGAATCGTGAACGGCGAAGTGCGTGACGGCCCTTTGGTCAAGAGGATCGTCAACTGATCCTGCAGCGTTTTTAGCCCACCAATTCCGCTGCTTACAATGACGCCAAAGCGATCCCGACGACTCAGCTTCTCTACATCGATCCCGCTATCTTCGAGCGCCATTTTGGCCGCGGCCAACGCGAGGTGCGCAAATCGATCCGTGCGCCGGACATCCTTCGGACTTTTAAAGAATGCTTTCGGATCGAAGCCGCGTACTTCGCCACCGATTTTGCAGTCGTAAGCGGCGGTATCGAATGCTTCTATCTTGTGAATACCGCTAACACCGTTCTTTAGATTCCGCCAGAACGTCTCCACGTCGTTGCCGAGCGGCGTGATGGCGCCCAATCCAGTGATGACGACTCTGCGATCGTTGTTGACGTTGTTCATTTAGGAGATTCAACGATTTAGCGATCCAAGGGTGTAAATCGCCAAATAGTTCTAGCTTGTTCCCATCCCGACGCTTTGCACGGTCTGGAAAAGTTTTCCTTCGGTCTTGATGGAGGGCGCGATGATAATCTCGGTTTGCTGAAATTCGGCAATATTACGAGCGCCAACATTACCCATGCAGGTGGTGATTGCGCCGACCAAATTCTGGCTGCCATCGTCAACTTCGGCCGGTCCGAAGAGGATTTGCTTCAGCGACCCGGTGGTGCCCACTTTGATCCGCGTCCCCCGTGGAAGATTTGCATGGGGAGTGGCCATCCCCCAATGGTATCCGCAACCAGGCGCTTCCTGCGCTTTGGCAAAGGCGCTTCCTACCATCACCGCGTCCGCTCCGCACGCCAGCGCCTTGCAAACGTCGCCGCCTCTACTCATCCCGCCATCCGTGATGATCGGCACATAACGCGACGTTTTTTTGAAGTAAGCATCGCGCGCCGCCGCGCAATCGACGGTCGCTGTTACTTGCGGGACACCGAGCCCAAGCACGCCGCGTGAAGTGCAAGCTGCTCCCGGTCCGACGCCGATTAAAACCGCAGCCGGCCCGCACTCCATGATCTCGAAGGTTACATCGTAGCCGACCGTGTTTCCTACGATAACCGGAATTCGCATCTCGCGGCAAAATTTTTCCAGATCGAGCGACTTGTACTCTGACGAAATATGCCTGACGGTGGAGACCGTGCTTTGCACGACGAAAACGTCCGCCCCTGCTTCCTGTGCGATCCTGCCGAATTCAGCCGCGCGCTGGGGGATGGAACTGACTGCGGCCAATGCACCGCCGTCTTTGATCTGGCGCACGCGCGCGGCGATCAAATCTTCCTGCACCGGTTCCTGGTAAATTCTTTGCAGCAGCGCTGTAATGTCGGATCTGTCTGCTTCGACAATTTTTTGCAGGACTTCCTGCGGATTCTTGTAACGAGTTTGGACTCCTTCGAGATTCAGAACCGCCAACCCGCCCAGTTGGCTCATGGCGATGGCAAAACGGACGTCGACCACTCCATCCATTGCGCTGGCGAGGATAGGGATCTTTAATGCGAGTGCCTCTGGTCCACTCCGCGACAAACGGAAGGTGATATCTACTTCATTTGGATTAATCGTCACGCGGCCTGGGACAAGCGCGATTTCATCAAACCCATAGGTGACGCGCGCCTTGCGATTGCGGCCAATCCACATTCCCATTTTAGATTTGCTCCATCCTAAATCGTTCGTTTAAACTTCCACAGCGCGGGCATCGGGGAAGCAATGCGTCCGTTCGATCTTCAAATTCGAACGCGCAAATCACGCAGCGCAACCGATGCTCCAGAGCCCGGCGCTCTTGGCGCCGGCGATTCCATTCTCCCACTATCCAAAGGAGAAAAACCGCCGCAAGAAAAAGCAGCAAATAAATCGTGACCAGAGCGGCGAGGCTGACGCGAATCACGGGGTAGCATCTTCTGCCGGCCTGGGCCGGGGGCGCGCGACGTCGTTGCCCCACTCGATTGTCGCAATCCCCCAGGTCATGAGTTGATCGTTTTTTTCCGCGCTGGCCGAACCTTTGAAAAACCGGCAAAGCGCGAGATAGCGGCGCACCTGCTTATCCAGGGCCGGATCTCCTGACGAATTGAGAGGAAAGCAATAGCGCATTTCTCCGATCCCGTTCACGGCGACCCGGAAGTGGGTCGTTTGAGGGGACTCGTTATTCGATGCGGCAAAACTTAGACTCGGCAAAGTGGGAGCGCCGAAAGCTTCCAGGTCTTTTGAAAATGAGACAGATGTTGTTGTCGCACGCATGGCGGGCGCCGTCTGTCGATGGCCGAACCTTGCTGCCCCCGGCGGCTGAGAATCGGGGATACGCAGATTGGAAACCTCCGAGGGAATCTCTTTCAGTGCCGGCTCCAGCGTGAGATAAGACGGTACGTGCTCAACTTCGGGTAAGGCGCGCAGCCGTGCCTCAGGCGGACGCTGAGTCGTGAAGGCCAGCGCGGGATCTTCCGCGCTGATCCAGCGGAGCAGAGTTCGACCTTCTTCGGACGTGGGCGTAATCACACTGACGCGCGCTGGTGGCGGGAGCAATGAGACTATTGGCGGGTATACAATCTGAAAAACATAAAAGCAGAGAGCATGCGCGACCAAGGAGAGCGCCAGAAACGCGACGAGCGCAAGCTGGCGGCGCCGAGGCGGCTCCCAACTGAAAAGAAGTGGTTCGATAGCAGTCTCAGAGATAAGGGCTTTCATCGCGGGGGAGCCGCCGCCAGCGCGACGGAGGTGATTCCGTGTTCCAGGACAGCGTTTGTCACTTCGATGACTCTTTCGTAGGGGGTCAAACGGTCAGCTTTGATGATAATGGATTGGCCTTCATGCCTGGCCGCGTCCAGCAACGGCCCAAGCTGCGCGAGCGTGATTTTTTGATCCCGGAAATAAATGGCCGGGGCTGCGCCACCAGTAATACTGATGACTTGCTGGTTAATCTGCGGGCCTAGCGCAAAGCGCGAGAACGGCATCGAAACGGAAATGCCCGGCTGCAAGATAAAATTGGAGCTGAGCAACAGAAAAAAAATCAGAAGGAACGCAACGTCAATCAACCCCAGGAGGACGAGCCAGCCGAAATTATATTCCTTCGTCCGGCTGAGCTTCATGCGCGCTGAGAGATTGTCGGTTACAAAACCGTCGGTTCAGGACTCCATACGTGCACGGGATTGGGCCGTCTCCTCACGCGGCTGGAAGCTGATGATACCGTCGACCGGCCGATTCTCCGTCAACATGTGGACAATCTCAATCCCGGCGCGCTCCATGTCGTGCATCATGATGCTCACGCGTGAAGAGAGGTAGCTATATGCAACAAACGTTGGCGTGGCCACCACAAGGCCGGCCGCAGTCGTCAGCAAACTCTTATAAACACCGCCGGACAGCTCTGTCACCGTTGCATAACCCCCACTGGACGCGATCGTGCCAAATGCGTCGATCATTCCGGAAACCGTGCCAAGCAGGCCGAGCAGTGGGGCAAGGAAAGCGATCGTGGCCAGCACTCCCAGAAACCGTTCCAGCTTGGGCACCTCGAGCTGGGCGGCTTCCTGCACGATGTCGCGCAATTCTGCGCGCGGCGCATCGTGCTGGATGATGGCGGAATGAATCACTCGTGCCACCGGGCCGGGAGTCCCAGCCGATTCATGTAATGCTTCGGCGAAATTACGGCGGCGGATCAGATTGGAAAGCCCTTTCAAGAATTCGCCGACGTGGATGGTCGCTCGATGTAGGTAGAGCAGCCGCTCGGCAAAAATGGCGATCGAAATGATGCTACAGGCCAGAATAGGCCACATTAACAATCCGCCTTTTTGGATGTAATCAATCACATCCGTTTTCTAGTCTTCTTTGGCAGCCGTGGCAAGCTCGGAGCGAACAAAGAGCGGGTGGCCTCCTCCGTGAACATCACCCTACCGCGAGCTTTTCTCGCGTGATTTTGGTGAAGGCGACGGCGCGGAAACTAGGGGGGTCGTGCGGCCCAGCAATTTGCCGGACGCGTCGAAAATGGAATAACCGGTCTGTTTACCGTTTTGATCGTAACTGTAAACGATCTTATGCAAGACGGTATCGTTCTCGGCGCTTTGGGTTTCTTCCTGAAGACGACCTGCGCTGTCGTAAGTGTACCGGCTCTTGAACCGAAGGCGGCCATCGGGTCCGAAAACTCGGCCGCCGGAAAAGCGACCCACATCATCCAACTCATAACGAATTGTCTGGCGGAGTTTGCCATCCTGCCCAGTAGTTGTGGCGATAGCTTTGTGCTGCGCGTCATCGAATTGGTAAACGGTGCGTGATCCATCGGCGTTCATCGACACTGTCACTCGGGCAGCATTGATCTCAGTCTTCTCCGGAGACTGGCTAAACGCGATTTTCGCGTCCCAGACGAGAGCCGCGAGAACGGTCGCGAACCCGACCTGAAAAAGTTTCATGATTTGAGGAGCTTACGGTTGAGGTGAGGAGCTGCAAATAGCGATAAAATTTTTATTGACCGCAGAGTTGGGAAGTGGTTAACAGTGGGGGCGAGTGGAGGAAAATGGATGAATTCTCCACCGATAATATGGACCCCTCTTCTCCACCCGAGCGCTTCTACGCCGGAGAATTTCGCCATTCAATCGACGAGAAGAATCGCATCACAATTCCGTCTCGGTGGCGGAGAGGCAAGGCTGAAGACTTCATCCTTTTGCCGGAGGCCAGTCAGCAATTTTTACTCGTCATGTCCCCAGACGAGTTTGCCCGAATGAGCTCGACGGCAGAATCGAATGAGAGTGTTCCAGCGCGAGATCGCCGGGTTTTCCTGCGCCAGTTGCACTCCCGCGCTCAACACGCGGCTGCGGATCGACAAGGCCGTCTGGTCGTGCCGGACGAGCTTTGCAGAAACGTTGGATTGAAAGGCGAGGTCGCCCTCGTAGGTGGCCGGGGACGTTTTGAGATTTGGAATTTGCAACGCTGGAAACGGGCGCACGAGGAGGAAGCACCGACTTATCAGCACGTCGCGAATGTAATTGGTTTGTGAGCGGATAATTCAATTCAACGAGATGAACACATTGCTCTTTGAGTGGCCTATCTGGTTCGCCACCGGTTCGCTGTTTATCGAAGAGGAGGCGCACGAAATGGAGGATTTCGTTTATCACCGTCCAGTGCTCGAGAGGGAAGTGGTGGAGCTGCTCAAGTCCAGACCTGGTTCGGTCGTTGTCGATGGCACCTGCGGCGGCGGCGGCCACACAGAAGCGCTTTTAAGGGCCGGCGTCGATGTCCTCGCCTTGGATCAGGACCCTGATGCTGTCCAGCATGTGAGCGAACGACTCGCACGCTTCGGCCGGCGCGTCGCCGTGCTGCAGGCGAATTATCGGCACGCCAATAAAGTTCTCGATGAGCTGGGAATTCACACCATCGGTGGCGCGCTTCTCGATCTTGGTGTTTCCTCGTGGCAGCTCGAAGACGCGAAGCGCGGTTTTAGTCTCGTGCGCAACGGTCCGCTTGACATGCGCATGGACCCACGGAACCGGCTGACTGCTGCCGCGATCGTAAATGAGTATAGCACAGAGCAATTGACCCAGTTGTTCCGCGAGCTGGGGGAGGAACCGGCTGCGCGTCGCATCGCAAGCTTGATCGTAAAGATGCGGAAGACGACCCCGTTCCGCGAGACTCTTCCGCTGGCCCATGCGATCGAGAAAGTTGTCGGCCGGCACGGTCGGCGTCATCCGGCCACGCAAGTTTTTCAAGCGCTGCGGATGGAAGTGAATGATGAACTTGGCGCCCTCGAAGAGGGGCTGCGCGTTTTGACTGCGCGACTCGAGCCCTGTGCGCGCATTGGCATCATTGCTTTTCATTCCTTGGAAGACCGAATCGTGAAAAACTTTTTTCGCGATCGCAGCCGGGAATGGCTTGACCGGCCGGAGTGGCCTGAGCCACGGCGCAACCCCGATTACGATCTCAAAGTGGTTACCTCGAAACCGGTAGAGCCGAGCGAAGAGGAACAACGCGCCAATCCCCGTTCACGCAGCGCAAAGTTGCGCGTCGCCGAGAAAATTAAATGAGCCGTTCCCGTCGAAAGAATTGCAATGCGATAAACGCGGCGTCGCTCGCGCGCTGGATTGTTATGACTGCGTTTCTCGCGCTTGCCGGTTTGAGCTACGTCTATTTGACGCTGCAACTCTATCATCAGGGTGATCGCAAGAAAGCGATCGAGAACGAACTGGTTAGCCTTCGCACCCAAAATGACGTTGCCAGCGCGCAAATCGCCGCCCTGACGTCACGCTCCGCTTTGCAGCGCCGACTAAAGGAAGGTTATTTGAAAATGACCCCGATTGCCGAGGCGAATATCGTGCGGCTTACAATTCCTGCGCGACAGCCCGACGAAGACACAGTTCAACCCGTGGCAAACCAGGCTGGTACAAGATGAACCCAAATAGCCATCGCCGCTGTGTGCTGGTTTGCTCGGCGTTTATCGTGCTCTTCAGCGTCTTTTCGTTTCGTCTGATTCATCTGCAAGTTATCAAGCACGAAGAGTACTCCGCTCTGGCGGCCGAGAAGCACGTTTACAAACAAATCATTTACGCGGAACGCGGCTCGATTCTAGACGCAAACAATGAACTTCTCGCGCATAATATTCCTGTCGAAACGGTAGTGGCTGATGCCACGCATCTCAACGATCGGGAAGCGATTGTAGACCTGGTCAGCAAGGACTTGGACGTTCCGGCCGGGGAGCTTGCCGAAAAGTTAAGCAGCGAGCGCCGATACATCGTGATCAAGCGTGAAGTGCCGGAACCGGCCAGCCGCTCTTTGCGCGAAAAACTTCGCGCGAAAAATTTGCGTGGAATTTATTTCGAACACGACTCCAGTCGCATCTACCCAAACGGCTCCATGCTTTGCCACGTAATCGGATTTACCGATTTCGAGCATCATGGCATTCAAGGTGTGGAAGCGTCGATGGAGGAATATCTTCATGGACAGGACGGTTATCGCTTCATCGAGCACAATCGCGCCGGCCAGGAGATCGTGCCGTACAGAGGTCAGGAACACCCGCCGCGCGACGGTTGCCAGATCCACCTTACTGTCGATCTTAGCTTACAGAACATAGTTGAGAACGAGATCGACGCCGCGATGGCGGAGTACTCCCCCCAAAAAGCCACCATCATTCTGATGCGGCCGCAGACGGGTGAAATCCTTGCGATGGTTAATCGGCCGAATTTCGATTTAAACCTTCGCTCCGAAGCGAAGCCCGAGGAGATGAAAAACCGCGCCATCATCGACATGATGGAACCGGGTTCAACGTTCAAGATCGTAGCAGCCGCTGCGGCGCTTAACGAACGCAAGCTTCGGCCTGATTCGTCCATCTTTTGTGAAAATGGCCTCTGGAATTTCAACGGCACCGCCCTGCACGATCATCGCGCGTTTTCGTATCTGACCGTGCGCGATATTCTCATCAAATCGAGCAACATTGGCGCGGCCAAACTCGCGCTCAGCGTCGGGGACCAGAAGTTTTACGAATACGTCCGCCGCTTTGGATTTGGCGAGCGCACCGGAATTGAACTTCCGGGCGAGATCAACGGGCTCATTCGTCCTCCGCAATCATGGAGCAAAATATCGATCACGCGGATTCCGATGGGGCACGAAATCGGAGTCACCCCATTACAAATGACAGTGGCAATGGCGACGATTGCCAACGGTGGCAAATTGATGACTCCGCGGATCGTGAAATCGATTACCACTTCCGATGGCAAAACCGTCAGCGCACTTTCCCCGACGACGTTGCGCCAGGTAATTTCTCCTGAAACGGCCCGAGAAATTGGTAACGCGCTCCGAGGTGTCGTAAGCGATCGCGGCACTGCCGCGGCCGCGGCCGTCCCGGGTTTTACGATTGCCGGCAAAACCGGGACGGCGCAGAAGGTCGATCCCAAGGGCGGTTACGAACATGGTAAGTACGTCGTTTCTTTCGCGGGCTATTTGCCAGCCGACCATCCCGAGTTTGTGGGTCTGGTGGTGCTCGACGATGCGCACACCAGCAAACCAGAGTTGAATTACGGGGGGCTGATTGCCGGACCGATCTTTTCCCGGGTCGCCGAAAAGGCTGCCCAATACCTCGATCTTCGGCCGGAAGAACAGATTCGCAAAGCGATTCCG
>JBKOXU010000060.1:0-13393 GCA_046725095.1 Verrucomicrobiota bacterium | reverse complement strand
GGTCACCATCCTGATCTATATCTATCCGCTCAAAGCGATTTTTGGTTCAATGTGGTTTCTGCTCAGCGATGGCCACGTGGGTCATCCTCTCGGGTTGCGTCGCGATGCCCAGGCGCGCTCTCTTTTCGCGATCTTTGCCCTCGGCTTTACCGCGATTGCCTTCGAGATCCTGCTGCTGAATCTGCGAGCCTGGCAATTGCGAGAGCCGTTACGATTGAACGACCGGGAAAACTTAATCACGCGACAAGAGATAACGGGATGGAGCGTGCCCGTCGGTGTCGGGCTCGTCTCACTAGGACTGGCTCTTACCTTGCCAATAAAGCACGTCGCCTGGAGCGGGTGGGTTTATTTTTCGATGATCATTCTCGTGCCGCTGCACTCTGCCTACCGCGCACGGAGGATGGAGCGAAAGGAGGAAGGTGGCGGAAGAAAGAAGTAAGAAGGAAGAGGGAAAGAAGGAAAAAAGCGCGCGAGAAAGGTCAAACGGCGAAACTTTCACCGCAGGAGCAGTGAGCGACGGCGTTTGGGTTCGTCACTTTGAAGCCGCCTTTCTGCAAATCTTCGCTGTAGTCAAGGACTGAGCCGCTTACGAATAGCGCGCTCTTTGGATCGACAACCAGACGCACGTTGGAGGTCGGAACCAGAATGTCACGCTCTTTGGGGCCATCCACCAAATCCATGACGTATTGCAGCCCTGAGCAGCCGCCGCCAATTACGGCCAGGCGTAATGCGCCGGTGGGCTTGCCCTTTTCCTCCAGCAGCGATGCCAGTTTGCTCGCGGCCTTCTCGGTCACGCTGACCAAGCGCTCGTTGCCGATCTTGTAATTAATTGTTGGGGATTCGGTGGTCATTCAAAAATGATAATCAGGAGTAAGTTTTGACGTTTGAATCTCGCGCTTCTGCGTGGAGCAATTGGACGACTTCGTTTTGCACGCTTTCCAATTCGTCGAGCCGCAATTGTGGGTCCGGCACAATGAAAACATCGCCGGTCCCGGCGTGTTCGTAAATCAAAACACGTCGGTTCGCGGTTTCCTCGGTCTTTATCTGTTTCAGTATCCGCTTGCGCTCAAGCATGGCAGCCAGGACGTAGCACGCATTCGCCGGAGGATTTTCTGATGCAATCAACCGGCGGAAGAGCTGCTCGGCATTTTCTTTTGGAAGAGGTTCAGGCGGCGGGGCCGGCAGAGGCTCGTAGCGTGATTTCCAAAATGAAAACGGTTGAATATTCTCGTTCCGACTGCGCCACGCCTCTTCGCTCAAATCTTCGCGTCGATAACCATCGGCGTCGTGAAAAAGCAGGGTGTAGAAATATTCCCCGGCCGCGAACGGTCGATGGGTCACGGCACAGGCATCCGCCCGGTGCTTGATCGCCCATTCGTCTGGCAGAGGATTCATTGCGCAACTATACGTCGCGCGGTGAAAAGATGAAAGCCAGGCGCTTCGCGGTTGGAAGCGCGAAGATAGAACAGATAGAGGCCAATCGCAGTGAAAAGAAGATTCGGTGTCCAGGCGGCGATCCAGGGAGAGACGCGGTCGCCTTCGCCAAGCGCGAGGAAAAGTTGGACTAGGAAGTTCATCGAGAAAACGAGAACTACCGCAGCCGCCACACTTGATAGCACCCCCCGGCGCGAATAACCAATTCCGAGCGGGGCTGCGATACAAACGACCACCAGGCACGTCCACGGCAGGGCGAGACGGTATTGGAGATGAGTGCGAAACGGCGCGAGCAGAGTAGCGGGAAAATCCGAATTGAAATGCAGATACTCCCGCAGCTCCGGCAAGCTTAGGAATTCTGCCCGCACGTTTGCGCTGCCGAGCCGGAAAGGGGTCTCGCTCCAATGCTCGACCTTCAGCGAAGGATAAATCTCTTCGTCGACGATATTTCCGGCACGATCGTAATGAACGACTTTCGCATTCTCCAGATCCCAGGTTTTTGTTTCGGGACGATAGAAAGCGCGCGTTGCGACGTAATTCGTAACAATGTTGTCGTTCGCGTCCTGTTGGAGCACCTGCACGTTGTTGAACGCGTTGCCGCCCAGGCGAAAATTTTGAATAAACCAGGTGCGCGCGTCGGTTCGATTCCGAAAAATTTGTCCCTCAATAGAGGCTTCCGGACGGCTACGCGCTTGTGAGAGGAGCGCTTTGCGCGCTAGTTCTGCGTGCGGCGCAAGCGAGTAGTTTAGCGCCATGCTGACTCCCACCGTGAGCAGCCCGATGCCCATCAATGGAAGGAGAACGCGCGGTAGACTTACGCCCGCGGTCAGCATGGATACGATCTCGTTCGCCCGCGACATTCGACCCAAGGTAAAAAGGAGCGCGAGCAAAAGAGAAACCGGCAGGAGAATGATGAAAATCTGTGGGACCTGGCTGGCGTAATATTGGGCAACGAGAGGAAGGCCGATGTGTTCCTCGATAAAGGTCGAAATATTGTCGCTGATATCGAAGATCAGCCAGATCGAGATAAAACCGGCGATGCAGTAGAGATAGACCTGCAAGAAATTGCGAACGACGTAGCGATCGAGGAGTCTCACGAGATTTTCGAATTTCGATTTGCGATTCGCCGACTACAATAGCATTTCCGCAAACGATGATCGCGTTGAAAGATTCCCTCGGCACCGAATTTGTCGAACGCGTGCGCGCATTTTTTTCCGAGAATGGGCCGCTCTCGAAGGCAAAGAATTTCGAGTTCCGGCTGCAACAGCAGGAAATGGCGGCGGCGGTGGCGCAGACGCTGGAGGAAGAGCGCCATCTGGTGGTTGAGGCGGGCACCGGGGTAGGCAAATCGCTGGCTTATCTCACCCCGGCAATTTTGTTTGCGCTCGAGCAGCACAAAAGGGCAATCGTCTCGACCCACACAATTAATCTTCAGGAACAGCTTCTTTACAAAGATATCCCCATCTTAAAGAAGATTTTGCCGGTCGAGTTTGAGGCTGCGCTGATGAAAGGGCGGCAAAATTATCTTTGCCCGCGGCGATTGGAACGCGCGCTGCAACAGCAAAACGAGCTTTTCACTGGGCCAGAACAAAATGAGCTGACGCGGCTTGCGGAGTGGGCGTGTACAACTCGCGACGGCTCGCTCAGCGACTTGTCGATTGAGCCCGACCCAAAAGTCTGGGTCCAGGTTTGCAGCGAGCCGCACATCTGCACTGGAAAAACCTGCGGGCAGGGTCCGGGCTGTTTTTATCAGCAAGCCCGCAAGCGGCTTCTTTCATCGGACGTGATCGTGATCAATCACACGTTGCTCTTCATGCTTCTGGGAACGCCAGACCAACAGGGAGAACGCGAAAGCGGCTATCTTTTTCCAAACGACTTCATCGTTTTCGATGAGGCCCACACGGTCGAACAAGTCGCCTCCCGGCAGATCGGCATCGGTATTTCGCAATATGGGCTACGATCGACAATCCAGCGGCTCTACAATCCGCGCACGCGCAAGGGGCTCTTCACCGTGATGCGCGACGCGGTCGGCGTGCGATTGGCGTCGGACCTTGTCGATGAAGTGGACAAATTTTTCGCCGCGGTCGAATCATCCTGCGATTTTCGAAACGGCCGCGAATTTCGTGTCCGCGCGCCAGAGGTTGTTCCCGACACAATTACTGGACGCCTGACCGGGTTGCAGGCCCGGATCGCCGAAGTCGTCAGACGCACCGACGACGAATTTCTGAAAGCCGAGCTGCAGGAGCTTGGCCGGCGCATTCGCGATGCGCGCGACGGCATTGCCATCTTTCTCGAACAAAGCGCTCGCGAACACGTTTACTGGGTCGAGCGCACCGGCAAGACAGCGCAATTCCTCTCACTAAATGCGGCGCCAATCGATATCGCGCCGGTGTTGCGCCGCATGATTTTTCGCGAGGATTGCTCCTGTGTGGTGACAAGCGCGACGCTCTCAGTTGGCCGTCCTGATCTCACATATTTCCGGCGGCGTATCGGGGCAGACGAAGCCGAACCGTTGTTGCTCGGCGGTCCGTTCGATTTTCGCAGCCAAATGAAGATGTTCGTTGTTCAGAAAATGCCCGACCCGCGGGACGCTGGTTACGAGAAGGCGCTCGAGCATTGGATCGCGCATTTTGTCGAAGAGACAGAGGGACGCGCGTTTGTTCTCTTCACGAATTATCGCGGCATGCACAAGGTGGCCGATCAAATGGGGGAATTTTTCTCACGAAAGAAATTCAATCTTCTGGTGCAAGGCGGAGGCGCGCCGCGGGGCCGTTTACTTGAGCAATTCAAGGCGACACCGCGCAGCGTCCTCTTTGGCACAGATAGCTTCTGGATGGGTGTGGATGTTCCGGGCGAGGCGCTATCCAATGTGATCATCACCCGGCTGCCTTTTGCCGTCCCGGATCATCCATTGATCGAGGCGAAACTTGAACTCGTGGAGGAACGGGGCGGCGATCCGTTCACCGAATATTCGTTGCCGGAAGCGATCCTAAAACTTCGACAAGGCGTCGGTCGCTTGATCCGAACGAAGAGCGATCACGGCATCATTGTCATCCTGGACAACCGGATCGTAACGAAGCCGTACGGGCGTGCGTTTCTACAGGCATTGCCGAAATGCCCGGTGAAGATTATTTAATATGTTCACTTGAACATTAAACTCAGTTGAGTTTAATTTGAGCGCATGAAGCGCTCTTCAGGGTCGAGTTCCACGGAAGCAAAGGATCGAGAAGCCAGGATTCAGCAGATTTTAGCGATTCTGCACAAGTGGGGGATTCATACGCTCGGCCAGTTCGCTGCCCTCGATAAGGAGCAGGTTGGCGCGCGACTCGGTCCCGAAGCGATACGGATGTGGGAGCGCGCGAACGGGCAGTCCAATCGGCTGCTCAAACTGGTCCGACCGCCTGAGTCATTCGAGGAGAGCTTCGAATTTGAAAATGAAATTGAAACAGCCGAGCCGCTGCTCTTCATGCTCCGCCGTTTTTTGGAGCAGCTTTCCTTGCGACTGAGCGCGATCTATCTCGTCGCAAAAGAATTGACGCTGCGAATTACTTTTGCCAATCCGCCTGCCCTACGGTGGGACGAATTCGCTGGAGCGAACAAACAGCAGTACGAACGCGCTTTCAAAATTCCGCAGCCGACCAACGATGTAGATCTTCTCTTCCGGATGCTCCATACGTATCTGGAGAATTTTAAATCGGAAAGTCCGATCACTGCTGTCTCGTTGGAGGCGCAGCCGACTAAACCTCCAAAACAGCAATTTGGATTATTTGAAACGACATTGCGCAATCCGCATCAATTATCGGAAACCCTCGCGCGCTTGACTGCGCTGTTGGGGGCCGATCGAGTTGGCACGCCGGTCTTGGAACAAACACATCGGCCAGATGCGTTTCGGATGGAGCCCTTCGTGTGGGAAAGTAGCACAGGCTTCCAGCCTGTGGGGCCAGCAGGCGTCTCCGCCTGCGATAGAAACGGCAGGCAAGATGCCCGCCAGCCCCACAGCCAAGATGGCTGTGCTCCGTTATCTCCAGCGCTGCGAAGATTTCGTCCAGTTACACCTGCATCTGTTTTCATTTCAGAAAACTGGCATCTTCAGAGCGAAAAAATTCGCGGCAAAGTCGTCGACCAGCGCGGTCCCTATTTAATTTCTGGAAATTGGTGGGATGAAAAATCGTGGGAGCGCGCGGAATGGGACCTGCGACTAGGGAATGGAAGTTTGGTTCGCGCTCATAAAAGCGAGGGAACTTGGAAGATTGATGGAGTTTATGACTAACAAATCTGATCCTGCGAATTTCCTCACCGCCGTGCTACCGCACGTCCGCCTGTCCCTGAGGGAGAGGGTAGGGTGAGGGCGAACATTCGTTTGTGAGCTATGTCGTACGTCGAACTTCATGGGTGCAGCGCATTTAGTTTTTTGCGCGCCGCTTCGTTTCCAGAACAATTAGCAGAGGTCGCTTCCGAATTATCAATGCCGGCGCTGGCGTTGCTCGATCGGAATGGGGTTTACGGGGCGCAACGCTTTTCGGTTGCGGCACGTGAGCAAAATATTCGGTCGATCGTTGGCTGCGAATTGGAAATGGAAGACGGCAGCATCCTGCCTCTGCTCGTCGAAAACCCAACAGGTTACAAAAATTTGTGCGAACTGCTCACTCGAGCGCATTTGCGGAGTGAGAAAGGGAAATGCGCCGTGCATTGGGGTGAGCTGCCGCAATTTGCGGAAGGATTGGTCGCGCTTCTGGGGAGCACAGGCTGCCAGCCTGTTGTTTGCGGCAGCTTGTCGCCAACTTCTTTGAATCCCCCGCGCACCAACAAACCCAGCATCCGGCAAGCTGCCGGACGCGACAGGCTCCCAGCCTGTGCTTCCCAGAACTCTGCGGATCGCGCACAGTTTTTGATTAACGTTTTCGGGCGCGACAATGTGTTCGTTGAAATTCAGCGGCATTTACTTCGCGGAGAGGAGCGGATCAATCGGCAACTTGTCGATCTTGCGCGCGCTTATCGATTGTCCATTCTGGCCACAAATGGGGTGCAGTACGCAAAGCCTTACGGGCGTGAGGTTCTCGATATGTTCACCTGCATCCGCGAGCACACGTATCTCGATGCCGCTGGAAAACTGCTCACCCAAAACAGCGAGCGGCATCTGAAGAGTGATCGCGAAATGCGGGAAATTTTCGCGGATTTGCCGGAAGCAATTGAAAACACATCGCGCCTCGCCGAGCGGCTCACGTTTTCGCTGGAGAATCTCGGATACGAATTTCCGGAATATTCCGTGCCGGCTGGTCACACGATGGATTCATTTTTGCGCACCATCGTCTGGTTCGGCGCCCAACAGCGTTACGCCGCGATCAGCGCCAAAGTAAAACGTCAGATCGAGGAGGAACTCGCGCTGATAACTAAGCTTGGTTTCCCCGGGTATTTCCTGATTGTTTGGGACATCGTCAATTTCTGTCGTGAACACAACATCATGGTCCAAGGCCGGGGGAGCGCCGCGAACAGCGCCGTTTGTTATTGCCTCGGGATCACACCGGTCGATCCGGTCAGCAACAATTTAGTTTTCGAACGTTTTCTGAATGAGAGCCGCAAAGGCTGGCCGGATATCGATCTGGATCTTCCCAGCGGCGATCGCCGGGAAGCGGTGATTCAGGAAATTTATCGCCGCTATGGCAAACATGGTGCGGCCATGACTGCGAATGTGGTCAGTTACCGCGGACGCAGCGCCGCGCGTGAGATCGGCAAGGCGCTGAACTTTTCGCCGAGCATCATCGATCGTTTCTCGCATCTGTTTGCTAGCGGCGATTTCCCACACACCCTCGAGCTCGAATCGCAGATCGAACAAGCCGGCTTGCCTAAGGATCATCCGCGGATGCCGGTATTCATCAGGCTCTATCACGCTATTTACGGCTTGCCGCGGCATCTTGGCCAGCATTCCGGCGGCATGATTATCTGCCAGAATAAACTCAGTTCGTTTGTGCCGCTCGAAAACGCCTCGATGCCGGGCCGCGTCGTTGCGCAATGGGACAAGGACGATTGCGAGGACCTCGGCATTGTGAAAGTGGACCTGCTAGGGCTCGGCATGATGTCGGTGATGCAGGACGCATTTGAGTTGTGCCGCGAACGGGGCCGGCCGCTCGATCTAGCTCACGTTCCTAAAAATGATCCTGCGACTTTCGAGATCATGCAGCGCGCCGATACGATCGGCGTTTTCCAAATCGAAAGCCGCGCGCAAATGGCCACTCTCCCGCGGATGAAACCGGAATGTTTTTATGACGTTGTGATTGAAGTCGCGATCATCCGGCCAGGACCCATTCAGGGCGACATGGTCCATCCTTATCTGGCGCGCCGCGCTGAGAAGGAGCCGGTGACTTATTTCGACGAACGATTGAAACCAGTGCTCAAACGCACTCTGGGTGTTCCGCTTTTTCAGGAACAAATGCTGAAGATTGCGATGGTGATGGCGGATTTTTCAGGCGACGAAGCAGAAGAATTGCGGCGCGCATTGAGTTTCCACCGTTCAGAGGAACGGATGAACAAAGTCTGCGCGAAATTGCGTGCGGCGATGGAACGCAAGGGCGTGCCACCAGACAAAATCGATAAAATCATTCAGTCCATCTCATCGTTTGCGCTTTACGGCTTTCCCGAATCGCACGCGATCAGTTTCGCCATTCTTGCTTATGGGAGCGCGTATTTAAAAGTGCATCGTGCGCCAGAGTTTTACGCGAGTTTGCTCAATAATCAGCCCATGGGCTTTTACACCCCGGCAACGATTGTGAAAGATGCGCAGCGACACGGGCTGAAGATCAAACCGGTTTGCGTCTCGCAATCCGATTCGCGTTGTGCAGTTGTCGATGACAACACAGTGCGTTTGGGGTTTTGCGTGGTGAACGGATTGCGGCAGGAACACGCCGAAGAACTCGTACGGCAACGCGAATATCGACAATTCGAGTCGTTGGACGATTTCAAGCGACGGGTGTCGCTTTCGAAAGACGAATTGCGCACATTAGCGGAACTCGGAGCGCTCAATTGTTTTGCTGAACATCGGCGCGCGGCGATGTGGCGCGTCGAAGAGGCGACGCACGACGATTTGCTGGGTAGCGCAGGCTGCCAGCCTGCAGTTCGCGGCAGCTTGCCGCAAACATCTAGGAAGTCCTCGCGCGAAAATGTGCGGAGCGTCCGGCAAGCTGCCGGACGCACCAGGCTAGCAGCCTGTGCTCCCCAGAAACCAGAATTACCCCTTGCACCGATGACGTTACCGGAGCGGGTGAAAGCCGATTATGAAACAATGAACTTAACGACTGGTCCGCATCCGATGAAACTTTTGCGCGGTAGTTTGCCGAATATCTGGCGGGCAATCGATCTCGCCCAAGCTCGACATGGCGCAACTGTGCGGATCGCGGGGAATGTGATTTGCCGACAGCGTCCCGGCACAGCAAAAGGGTTTGTTTTTATCAGTTTGGAAGACGAGACCGGCGTCTCAAATGCGATTGTCGATCCTGACTTATTCGAACAGTTTCGGCTCCCCATCACCGAGGAAGCATTTCTGCTGATCGAAGGCGAAGTGCAGAATTCGGATGGCGTTGTTTTGATTAAAGCACGCGAGATCAGAGCGCTCGCGCACGAACAGCTCATCGGAAGCGAGTCGCATGATTTTCACTAGTTCGTTAGACGGTTGAACCGTTGAGACGTTAAAGCGGTACAGAAATCTACCGCTCTTTCCGCTTCAACGTTTTAACGCTTTAACGCTCTTATCACTCCCCGGCGTGATGCGGTGCCGGCACTTTCGGTTCGGTCGGTTTCTCGGCTGACTTCTCATCCGCCTCGATCCATTCCGTATGAAAAACGCCCGGCTTGTCCACGCGCTCGTAGGTGTGTGCCCCGAAAAAATCGCGTTGTGCTTGCAACAGATTTGCCGGCAAACGCGCCTGACGATAACTGTCGAAATAGGCTAGTGAGGCGGAAAATGCAGGGACGGCCACGCCGTGCTTAATAGCTGTTGAGATCGCGACGCGCCAATTACGCTGCGTCTTCCGGATGATCTTGGTGAAATACCGATCGAGCAGAAGATTGTGCAGGGTGGGATGGCGCTGATAGGCCTCCACAATCCGGTTCAGAAATTTCGCGCGGATGATGCAGCCGCCTCGCCAGATGGTGGCGATGTCGCTCAGGTTGAGGTTCCACTTGTATTCCGTGCTCGCGGCCCGGAGAAGCTCCATTCCCTGCGCGTAAGAAACGATCTTGGATGCGTAAAGCGCGTCACGCACTGCGTTGACCAGGCGAGCCCGATTGCCTCTAAACTGCCGAATTCTCGGTTGCGGAAGAATTTCCGAGGCAGCCACGCGCTCCTCTTTCCGTGACGAGATAACGCGCGCTTCGACCGCGGCGTTGATTGTAGAAATTACGACGGATTGTCTAATCGCGGCTTGAAGCGTCCAGATCCCTGTTCCTTTCTGGCCGGCTTTATCGAGAATGACATCGACCAGCGGCTCTCCGGTCTGAGGATCGATCTTTCGAAAAATTTGAGACGTAATTTCGATAAGGTAGCTGTCGAGTTCGCCCTTGTTCCATTCTGCGAAAGTCTCGGCAAGTTGTGCAGCGTCCATTTCCACGATGGCTTTGAGGATGGCATAGGCTTCACAGATCAATTGAATGTCGCCGTACTCGATGCCGTTGTGAACCATCTTGACGAAATGACCGGCGCCACCCGGGCCCATGTATCGACAACACGGTTCGCCATCTACTTGCGCGGCGATTTTGCGGAAAATGGGCGCGATAATTTCCCAGGACTCGCGCGAGCCACCCGGCATGAGTGACGGGCCTTTGAGCGCGCCTTCTTCACCTCCCGAAACGCCCATCCCGACAAAATGAATTCCTTTGCCCTCTAATTCCTTGCCGCGCCGTTCTGTGTCGGTAAAGAGAGAATTTCCTCCATCGATGATAACATCGCCTTCCTCCAAGAGTGGGGCGACTTGATTGATAACGGCATCGACCGGCGCGCCCGCTTTAACCATGATCATAGCTTTGCGCGGTTTTTTGAGCGCGGCGACGAATTCCTCCATCGTGCGCGTAGGCTGAATGTTTTTTCCGTTGGCCCGCCCGCTAGCGAATTTCTCAGTGACTTCGGTGGTGCGGTTGAAAACGGCAACCGAAAAGCCCTTTGATTCCATGTTCAGAGCGAGATTTTCGCCCATCACCGCCAGACCGATTAGGCCAATATCGCATTGATTCGCAGTCATTTTAGTATCCTTTTGATCAGGGCTCGAAATAGAGCTGATTCACTGTAACGATCACCTGACGCGCATGGCAAATCCCGTTTGCGAAGTTTTATTGACGGCGGCGCTGCTTAAAGCGCCAGAGAATGATGGCGATTCTGGAGTCGGCGCGGTCGTTGATTTTTGGGGCGTTGTTCGCGGCGTCGAAGACGGGCGAGAGATCGAAGGGATAGAATACGAAGTGCATCGGGAAATGGCCGAGCACCAGCTGCGATTGGTCGCAGAGGCCGCGACGGAGAAGTTTCAATTGAAAAAGGTCATAGTTCATCATCGGGTCGGTTTCGTGCGCGCTGGCGAGGCATCATTATTTCTTCAATTAATGGCGCAGCATCGCGCAGCTGCTTTCGAGGCAGGCAAATGGATTGTGGACGAGCTAAAGAAAAAGGTACCAATCTGGAAGCGACCGCGATTTAAGACGGACCCGCCTTCGCCAAGGCTCCGGCGCGGCAAGCAGAGCGACCAAGCAACTTTAATGCGCAGATGAACTGGGCCAATCGTTTAACGCTTAGCCGTCTGGTGCTGACGGTCCTTTTTGTTCTGGCGTTAAATTCCTCCTGGCAATATGCGCGCACGTGTGCCCTTGTGATTTTTCTCATCGCCGGTCTGACGGACTTCATCGATGGGGAAATTGCCCGCCGCTACGGAGTCATCACAAATTTTGGCAAATTAATGGATCCGCTGGTGGACAAAATCATGATGGCAGCAGCGTTTATTTCGTTGGTGCCTCTAAAAGCTGTGCCGGCGTGGGCAGCCACAGCGGTGGTGGCGCGCGACTTTTTGATTACCGGTTTACGCATGATGGCGAGCGCCGAGGGCCGCATTCTTCCTGCCGAACGTCTCGGCAAACACAAAACATCGTGGCAGATCATCACTGTTATATTTTTCCTCGGCCTGCTTTCGATCACCGAGCTGCGATATGCGGACGGCACATCGAGATGGTGGTTACGGGCGTGGCACGAAGAAGGACCGATCCTCGTCTGGATTACGGTGGCGCTAACGATTTACTCTGGTCTAGGCTTCGCCTGGCGGAACCGTGGGGTGATTGCGCCGGATCAATAGCTGGCAACGTTAATCGCACCCCACATTTGCATCCAGCCGTCGGCGAACACACTGGAGGTCTGCGTTCCGGATTTTTAAACTTTTTGCGGAACTTCGACCGGCCGTTCCGGGTTAAGGAGGTGAGAGGTGCGCGAAGCAATCAAAACCAAATTTCTTCCTGGGTCCGCAACTGCAATTGTCCATCCGCCACAATCCAAACAAACAGAGGCAAATAAATATTGATTAAACACAACAATCACACCGCTCGCAGCAACAAACGCCGGGGCCCGCACAAACCGTAAGTCTGTGTTCCCGAAAATTACACTTTTTTCAGAACTTCGCCCGGCCGTTCCCGGAGAATAAGGTGATGGACAAAATAAATATAAATAAACAAAACAATCACACCGCTCTCGGCGCTAGTCGCCGGGGAGGGCGGACTAAGATTAATCTTAGGGCAAGAGCTGGTCAGCGCGTACGAACCGTCACTCCACTGGCGAGGACGCCAAATGTTCAGATACTGACGATCAGCAACGTTCCAAGCGATATTTTGGAAGCGATCGATGAGCTCGCCACCAGGCAAGATCGCAGTCGTTCAAGTTTCGTCCGGCGCGAATTGCAACGCATCGTTGCCGAGTACCAGGCGAAGGAAGCGCTTAGTAAATCGCGATGAAAATCGGGAGTTCTGTTTTTTCGCGGATGCGACGTCCCGAGCGCCATTTCTTTAATTGGCTAGGCTAATGAGAACTTCGCAACGGGCTGCGAGCCCGCTGGTCGCACAAACCGTAAGTCTGTGTTCCGAAAATTCTTAAACTTTTTTCGGAACTTCGACGCGCCGTTCCCGGAGAAGGAAGTGAGAGATAAGCAAAATATAAACTAAACAGAGCAATCGCAACAATTCTTGACCATGAGGGCGTTCGTTCTTGGTTTGGTCCCAATTGTTTTAGGCGTTGTCTGCTCGACCGTGGCGCAAACGGTTCCCCCGAATATCATCGTCATTTTGGCAGACGATTTGGGGTACGGAGACGTGGGTTTTAACGGCTGCCAGGATATCCCAACACCAAACATCGATTCCCTGGCCGCTAACGGAGTGCGGTGCTCGAACGCGTACGCCACCCACCCATTTTGCAGCCCTTCGCGGGCAGGTCTCCTTACCGGTCGCTATCAACAACGATTTGGATTCGAAAACAGTCCCGATGATGATGCGGATAATCCGCGACTAGGCATCCCATCAGACGAATTACTAATTTCGGATCTGCTGAAGCCGAACGGTTATGTCTGTGGTACAATCGGCAAATGGCATGTGGGTTACGCGACCAACCTCCATCCGACCGCTCGCGGCTTTGATTCGTTTTACGGTTTCCTGGATTCGCAATCGGAGTATTTTAACGCTCAACTTCTACGGGATGAGACACGGGTTGTCGAGACTGAATATCTCACAGACGGATTCTCGCGCGAGGCAGAGTCGTTCATCAATACTCACGCCACCCAACCGTTTCTCCTCTACCTGGCGTACAACACACCGCACGTCCCTCACGAGGTGACTCAGAATTATCTGGACCGGGTGGCTTACATCACAGACGTCAACCGCCGGATCTTGGCGGCGATGATCGTTGCACTCGACGATGGCGTGGGACGAGTGCTGCAGGCGCTCCAGACCC
>JBKOXU010000184.1:0-31068 GCA_046725095.1 Verrucomicrobiota bacterium | reverse complement strand
TGGCCGATTCGCGTATCGGCATCAACGAAGAACAGATATCGACCATTCGCTGCGCGTGCGCCGGCATTACGTGCGGCCGCAATCTGGCGTCGATTGATCGAGATGAGGCGGGTGCCCGCCGTCGCCGCGATTTCAGCTGTCGCATCCGTGGAAGCATCATCGACCACAATGATTTCATACGGCTGTGCTGTCCCGATGGCAGCTGCATGACGAATTGCCGTGATGGTCGATGAAAGCTCCAGCTCTTCGTTATAGGCCGGAATGATAAACGAAATCATGAGCGAATATTGTAGCGGCAGCCGTGCCAGCTGCACCGCCAAACCTCGCCCGTTGTGGTTTAAGTGACAGGCAAGGGATCTGGATCTACAACTTGGCTACCCGGTGTTGACTCAATCCATTACAAGATTGACATAGCGAAATGTTTGCTCGGCTCTTTATCATTCTATTTGCGTCTTCAGTGCTTCTTTCAAGCTGCGCGGGCACAAAGTCTACCGCACAAGCGGATCCCAATTCGATCCTTCGTGAGCCGGAAAATTCTCCCGAGGTTCATGGCGAGGTCGGCGCGCTCTACGGTGCCAGCGCCTCGCGGCGCTGACATCCGACGAGCAGACACTTACAAAATCAGATTCAAATCGCCGAATTCGTGCCAGAGATATTTTCTTGCGATTGCCTCGTCGTAGGCTGCGTGAATTTTTTCGGGCGATAGAAACGCGCTGAGCAAATCCAGATGGCTCGCCGCGGGCTCGTGCAAGCCCGTGAGCAATCCGTCGACGGAGCGCAATTGATATTGAGAATCGATCTTCAAACGGGTGTAACCGTGCACCTCGGTTACGCTGCCGTTTTTGTTGGCAGCCGTTTCCAGCGCTCGGACGACAGTTGTGCCCACAGCAATAACGCGGCCGCCCTTTTCTCGTGCCTGATTGATTTTTCGAGCGGTGACTCGATTTACGAAATATTCTTCCTCGGACGCCGGATGCTGACGATCGAGCTCGTCGTCCAGATAACTTGAGAGACCGGCGTGCAGGACGACGTACGCACTGCCGATGCCGCGGCGTTTAAGCTCGAGCAACAATTTCCACGTAAATGCGCGACCAGCCGAAGGCATTTCGGCCGACCCGGGTTCGGTCGCGTAAACAGTCTGATAATAATCGAGGTCCCACGGCGCCGAGACGTGCTCGTATCGGATCGGTTTCCCCAGGCGGTAAATAAGATCGACAAGCTCGGTGCCGGAAATTGAAAAACGCAATTTCCAGAGGCGCGCGATGTTGGCGTCGCGCTCCAACACAGTGGCGGACAACTTCTCGGCGAATTCAATCTGCATGCCCACGCGCAGACCACAGCCGAAAGGATCGCCCTGCTCGCAAACTAAAAGCGCGAGCCAAGAGTCGTCTGGTAAACGTTCTGCCAACCGCACCTCCATACACGGGCCGTGCGTCGCCGCGCTGCATTCACAGCCGCGCAGCGATGCGGGCAGTGTACGACTTGAATTGAAAACGAGCAGATCACCCGCGTGAAGGTAATTGTTAATCCGATCGAAGCGGGTGTGTTCGATGCGGCCCGTCGTGCGATCGATCACCAGAAGTCGCACCTCGTCGCGGCGAATACCGCGACGTTCCGGGGGTTCCTTGGCGCTCAGCTCTGGCGGCAACGCAAACGTGAATGCCATATCCCAATCAATTCACCACGAAGAACACGAAGGCTACGAACGTCTCAATGTTCTTTGGTTTCGTGTTCTTCGTCGTTTAATTCTGCTTTCCAATCTTCCTGCGCCTGAAACCGCCTTCCGCTTACATTTTTCGATTCATCCGAGGCGAGAAAGACAAAAACGTCGGTTACATCGGCAGGATCCGCCCATGCCGATGGATCTTCTTCCGGCTCGGCCGCGCGATGCATCGCTGTATTCATGCTTCCGGGATCAACCCAGTTGACGCGCACGCCGGTTTCCTGCAGCTCCGAGGCCCACGTTTGCGACATGCCTTCGAGGCCGAATTTGGAAATGCCATATGCACCCCAACCCGGATAACCGACCTGCCCAGCGTCACTGGTCACGTTGATGATCGAACCACCGCGCTCGATCATCGCTGGCAGCGCGTTTTTGATCAAAAGAAACGGGCCAACCAAATTCGTGTCGATTACTTCACGAAAATCTTCGACCGGATAATCTAGCAGGTACGGCATCGGCGACGGACCAATGGCCGAGGCGTTGTTCACCAGGGCATCGAGCTGGCCTTTGAATTGCGCGAGAGTCGTGGCGACCATTCGCTCAATGTCGCGCGGCTTGCTCACGTCAGCTTCGATGACGACGATGTCGATCTTCGGTGCGATCTTCCGAACGTCATCGCGCACGGCGTTCAACCTATCGGCATGGCGCGCGACCAGCGACAGAGCTGCCGCACCTTCCCGCGCGAAACGCAACGCCATCTCGCGTCCCAGTCCCTGGGATGCGCCCGTTATCAAAATGTTCTTGCCGGCGAGCTTTTCCATCAGTCGCAACGGTACACGATGCTAACGCTTCGTGAAAGGAATGCGGTCTCTTGTTTTGGCATAGAGAAGTGAATCCAACAGTTTTCCATCCTTAAATGCGTTGTTCTTGAGTCGCCCTTCCAAGACAAAGCCGGCTTTTTCCAGAACGCGCGCAGAAGCGGGATTGTTCGCGTACGGCTCGGCGTAGATCCGATAGAGCGGAAATTTCTCGAAACAATAATCCACGAAGGCCGGGACGACTTCCGTCATTATGCCGTGTCCCCAAAATTCCTGACCCAGCCAAAAGCCGAGCTCGGCGACATGTCGATGGACGTCCTGACCAATGCGAACACCGATGCCACCAACCGCTGCCTGACCGACGTCGATGCAAAAATTTGTCATCGGTTGCTCCGTCGTGGCGCGACGCAAGAATTCCTTCGCGTCCTCGATTGTATACGGATGCGGAAATAAATCGCGCAGCCCAAGCCAGACACGCCGGTTGTTAGCGTGTTTCGCGAGCGGTGCCGCATCATCAGGACGCCACGCGCGAATCGCGCATCGCTCGAGAACGAGCTGCATGACTTAGTGTTCCTTGAATTTAATTCCGGCTTTTTGCACTTCGCGGTAAGGCAAGAGCCAGATCAGTGATTCATCGTGGAGATCGACGACCTGGATGCGGTTGCCCCATGGATCACGGAAGTCGCAGCGGAACGGCGGTTCGAGTTTTAGTTTGTATTTGCCGGTGAGCTTTTTGCGGACTTCGGCCAATTGCTCCTCGTCGCGCACCATAATTCCAAAATGGCGCATGTTGGCAGGTTGAACTTTTTCCACCTCGAAGATGGCGAGGAATTGGTGTTCGCCGAGCTTAAAGAACGCGTCGCCCTCGCCGCTATCCAGTTTCTCGAGATTGAAAACGTCCTTGTAAAACGCGACCGCCTTTTTGATGTCGTCTACCTCGATAGCGACGTGATTACATCCATAAACTTGCACGCTCATGAATTAAATTTAGCCGAAGAAGCGATCTGACGCGCGCTACTTTTGTGGGGAGCACAGGCTACCAGCCTGTAGTTGCCGGCAGCCATGCCGGCAACATCTTTGCACACGCAATTCTGAGATGACGTCATTTCCCGGTCTCGGCAAGCTGCCGAGACCGACAGGCTGGCAGCCTGTGCTCCCCAGAGACATGCGAGAATTATGTTTTTTATGGCCGACCATTTTCACCGCGGCTTGTGCGGCGACTCACATGGGTGAGGCAACATTCTTCGCCGCAGCGCTGAGAGCGTCCCGCAGCACGCTCGCTTTCGCGGCGGTAAGATAAACATTCGTGTAGCCCTGACGGCCCCAGCCGCCGCTGCACGGTTTGAAGAGCTCGGGCGCTTTCTTGATGAATGTGCGCTGCTGCTCCGGCGTGAGCTTCACCATGCCCCAGGCTTCGTCGGGGACACCAAGTGACGCAAAAATCTTCCCCGCGACGCGGAAATCGGGATGATTCATGTGCGACCCCTCGACGGCTGTCGGAATTTCCAGCGCCATCTTTCGAAACTCGCCGGTAGTCATTTTCACACGCGAAGTTTGCCTGGCGTTTCAACTCAGCCGCGCCCGCTTGCGGGTATCGGCTGGACTGAATTGTTAGGTGGTGGCGTTCCGTGGCTCTCCGCGATGTCCTCGCACCTCGTAACAAAGCTCCACCATGCCGCTCTTATAGGCTTTGACCTCCGCCAGATGGAGGGCGATGTCTCTGTCGAGCTTCTCGAAGAAAGATATCCCATCGCCAATCAAGATCGGCAGGATCGAATAACGAACTTCGTCGGCCAGCCCGAGACGAAGGCATTCGCCGGAAACTACACCGCCTCCAACAAACCAGATGGAACGGAACGAGGGCCGCAGGCGCCCATTCACGAACTGCGCAAGATCGCCTGAGTAGAACTCGACGGTATCCCGGGTGCGCGGCAGATCGCGACTAGTGAGGACGAAGATGGGTTTGTCGCCGTACGACCACCCCAACCCTTTGGCTTCAAAACTCAGCGCGGTCTCATAGGTTCGCGACCCCATGACGTAGCAGTCGATCGTCTTGAGGAAGGCCTCGACGAATCCTGGGTCTGGGATTTCCCCGCCTGGGAATTCGTCTGAGGTTTCGAGCCAATCGACGCGCCCATCCTTTCGAGCGATGAAGCCGTCCAGGCTCGCCGCCATGTGAATCGTTACGCGAGAATCAGTGTTTGCGATCATGTCGCCTTGTCGTCGAGTGTCATGGCTCGCAGCACTGCTCGGGCCGCCGCCGCTTGAGTCCACCTAACTAAATTGGACAAAAACCGTTTCGCCTATTTCGGCCTTTGCGGGGAAGGACCCCGCGTAAAGTGAACGGTTGCTTCTCCTTTTAACGGCGCGCCCAACCAGCACAACCTCAAGTTGTCGAACACGTCCCCAGAAATAGCCGGGAATCATTTTTTTCTGTGGCCGACCATTTCGCCGCGAAAGGTGCGCCCATCGACGCGGCTGAGCTTTTTTACCATTGTCGGTGTCAGCAACGGGATGTGCGGGATCTCGCAGAGATATTCGGCGATGAACCAGATCGGTTTTTCCGTCGTCATCCAGCTTAGCTCATCGAATCGGGCAAGATTTACCGGGCGCGAATAACGGCGCAGCGTCCGTTCGCCACGCAAATTAAAATAAATATTGAAATAACTCATGGCCAGCTCGCGCAGACTGCGGTAAACCGGCTCGCGATAACGGCAGCCGGTGAAATTGGATTTCGCTACCGCGCCCCAATGGCCGCGCACTTTGAAAATCGCTACGACATGATCGGTGTCCTGCTCGGCTTCCAAATCGAAGATCAAAGGTGGAAATTCTATGACGCGAAGCGCGGCCGCGGCAAAAATTCCGCCCTCGAGACAGGATGCGGTGCGATCGTGCAGGACTTTTTTGGGTGAGCGTGCGGTATAACTGAGATTGTAAGGCAGATCGTCGAGAAAATGTTGGATCCCGGCTGGTGTCTTGAGGGCGCGCACGCTCCGCACCTCCGACGGCGTGAAACCAAAGTTCTCCATACTGCGCATAAATGGAAGATCGCTAATGTTGATCACGAACACGCTTGAAAGTTCCTTCGCCGCGCACATTGAGATTCTCCATCACGACTTGTGTGGCGTTGCCGTCCGGTCCGATGGTAAAGGTGATTCCGCTTCTGCCGACAGCGTTTTCGCCCTGCGTCTCATAAGTGAATGTATCCCGGTCATAGTGCTTCATCGGCGAGGTCTGGTTTTTCGGGCCTTGCACGATCGCTAAGCCGCCATTCTTTTCGACGATGGAAATCTCGCCAAAGAAATCGTTCGTATATCGCCCGACGTAGGCGCTGTTCTTCAGCGCAGGCATAGGCGATCTCGGCGGTTTGGAATAATCAAACCCCGGCACGGTGCCGACCGCCGCCGGGTCTGAATAGAACTTTTTAAAAAGCGCAAACCAATCCTGGCTCGGCTTTCCGTACAACGCCGTGTCCAAAAAAATTGTTCCCAGTGCTTCCGCTATGCCCATCGGATAAGCATTGGTGAGCACGACGATGCCCAATTGCTCGTCCGGCACGAGATGTACATAAGTCGCCGCGCCCAGGTCAAATGCGCCGGAATGATTTAAGCGCAATCGACCTTCTGGATCGTAGCTGACGTTCCATCCCAAGCCAGAAAAAGTCGGCAATCGCGTGAAAGGATTAGAGCCGGTGAGCATCTGCGGCTGATGCGTTTCGGCCAGCGCTTTTTCATCCACGACTTGTTTACCGCCAAATTTACCGTTGGCGAGCTGCAATCTCATCCATTTCGCCAAATCATTCACCGAAGAACTAACTCCGCCCGTTGGCGATTGCGGATCCGGATCGCGTTTGAATTTTTGCAACCAATTGCCGTTCACCAGCACGTGGCCCAGCGCCTTGTTCTTTCGCCCGACGAAATCTGCATAACGCGAGCTGGTCGAATTCATCCCGAGCGGGCTGTATAATTTCTGCTTCGACGCCTCTTCCCATTCCAGGCCGTACGCTTTGGCTGCGGCGACGGCGCCCTCGGTCATGCCGAAGTTCGTGTACGCGTAATGCGACCGAAAACTGCTCCCGGGATGTTGATAGCGCAGCCTAAACAAAATTTCCGCGCGGTTAAATCCGAGATCCTCGAGCAAGTCGCCCGCGTGCTCGGGCAAGCCGCTGCGATGCGCGTACATGTCGCGGATGGTGATTTCGCGCGTAACCCACGGATCGAACATCGCGAATGTGGGATCGAGAATATTGAGTTTCGAATCCCAGGCGATTTTTCCTTCACCGACGAGCTCGGCAATCACGGTCGCGCCAATCGGCTTGGAAACCGACGCGAGTTGAAACACGGTGTCAGCGTCAATCGGCGCTTTCGTATTCACATCGCAGACACCGAAGCCTTTTGCGTACGTGACGTTGTCTTGAAACACGACTGCGATGGCAAGGCCGGGCATGGCGTTTCCTTGAATTTGCTTTTGTGCGAGCTTTTCGAGTTCCTGAATAGCATGAGTCACCTGCTGAGAACTGACATGAGATTTTTCCTGCGCATCTACGCAGAACGGCGTAAGCGCAATCAGCGATAATGCCTTAGTCAGAAGAACGGAACGAATGACCTGCATATGGGATCTTCCCTGGGGCTCGCGCAATGCCCACACCGTCGCGCTAGAAGATCAAACGCCAACTCCGATGTAAAGATAGTGCTGCGCTCGGCGATCGCTTCTGCCAATGCGCTCGGGAAAATTGGAGCTTGGGGTTTGGGATTTACCTCGGGGATTACAGCCCGACTGGATGTCTGGATTCAAATCCGCGCGGCGCCCGATAAGCGGTTTGCCAGCGCGGAGCCCAGCGACCGGTATAATTATCGTACGGTGTGGTATCGAGTCGCAGCCCGGCAATAACTGCAAAAGTATGCCCTTTGCGGGCATACACGGTTATCCATTTGCCACGGCCGCGTTGACCGTACTCGCGGAACTCGGTTGAGCTCATCGGTGAACTGATTAACCCCGCTGCGCCGAGCGCGTAAGAAACCGTGCCGGAACAATCGTAGGCGACATCGTAAAATGACCCGTGACCGCCGCCGTAGCGGTACGGCTTCGAGCGAAGTTGATTTGCAGCCCAAATCGCTCGTTTAACCGCGGCCGGCGCATTTTTCGGTGCAGCTGCCTGTCCCCTGTGAAGGCGCGCCCTCTTACCTGATACAACGGGCCCCGACACAGGGAAAGTGTCGGCCACCACTGATGGAACAGCTACGGCAAAGGCGATCGTGCCGAGCAGGATTTTCAAATTAACCGAATACATAAATACCTCCGAGATCGGGTCGTATACCAGAGAACTTGCAGATGAAAAGAATAAAATTTAATAAATTTTTTGGCAGGGTGCCTCAATGAAGCGCGTGATTAACATTGCAATTCCGTGCGGAAAAATTGGTAAGGCGCGACTGGAGCCTGCCCTGAGCGAAGTCGACTGGGGCGCGCCGATCCAGGGCCCGCAGATCATGTCGGCCTTGGAAATTTTGTGTTAAGCTCGTGTCATGAGCCGCGTAGTGGTGTTGTCGGTCACGCTTGTAGCTACAGCCATGCTGGTGCTGGCTGCGGATCAATCAGTTCAACACGAATCCGAAGAGCCCGATTCGTTCGATATCGAGCCTCCGATATTGAAAGAAAACCTCTCGAATGAGTCGTCGCCTGCAACGACAGCTCCGGACAACGATGTTACGCGTCTGGAAAAACAACTCGCGCGCGCAAAGAGAAATGCCGCGGGCGCGGAACGTCTTTGCAAAATTGGCGTTCTGTCGAAAATGGAAGTGGAACAACGCTTCTTGAAGGTCGTTCAATGCGAATCCGAGCTCGCAAATGCGCGGCTCGCTCAGGCAAAAGAAGAAGTGACCGCTCAAGAGTCGCAACTCGCAGCTGGGGAGAGCACCAGGGATGAATTGGAAGCAGCGAAAGCTGCGCTGTCGCAAGTAACCGAAGCAGCCGAACTGGCGGCGCAAAAACGCGAGCGGGCCGAGCTCGATTTCGCCGAAGCAAATTTACGTCGACAGGAAAAGCTTCTCCGGCTCGGAAGCGCACGAAAATCCGATGTCAATCGCGCGCAAGAAAAACTCGCCGAGCTAAAAGCGCAGACGGACTAGTTATGTAAAGGCAGCCGTCTCGGCTGCGGGATCGTGGACGTGCTTGCATCAAGCGCTAAACTAATAATTTGAGTGCTTGGCACGAGTGCTTCTACACTTCAATATCCCGCCGCCTGACCATCTTTGCGGGATTCGCTGGCGCCCACGTAAACGCGTTGGCCATCGTGCATTTCAACTTTGATGGCTTGGTAGCCGCCGTAGCCGCCAACGTCGAAACGGACTTCGTGTCCTTTTTTGCGCAGTTCGCGCACGGTTTCGTAGGGAATGCCACTCTCGACGTTCACGTAGCCGCCGGACTCGGTCATTTTTTCGCCGGTCGGTTCGTTGTCGCCTTCGTGTTGCCAGCGCGACGCGTCGCCCGCTTCCTGCACGTTTAAACCAAAATCGATCTGGTTCGTGAGCACTTGGACATGACCTTGCGGTTGCATCCCGCCGCCCATGACGCCAAACGCTTCCCACGGCTTCCCGTCCTTCATCACGAAACCGGGAATGATAGTGTGAAACGGACGTTTGCCCGGCGCGTAAACATTCGCGTGTCCCGCCTCCATAGAGAAAAGTTCGCCGCGATCCTGAAACATGAATCCGAGCCCGGGGACGACAATGCCGCTGCCCAAGCCGCGGTAATTGCTCTGAATCAAGCTAACCATGTTGCCGTCGTCATCAGCGGTGCAGAGGTAAATCGTGTCGCCCTGGTCCAACGCCGGATTTCCCGCTTCCACTTTTTTCGCCGCCTGATTCGGGTCGATCAACTTGCGCCGTTCCGCCGCGTAGCGTTTCGAAAGTAAACCCGTCAGTGGAATTTTCGCGAACGCGGGGTCAGCATAAAACTTCGCGCGATCCGCCCATGCGATTTTCTTCGCTTCAATCATCGCGTGCAGGGTATCGGGAGAATTGTGACCCATTTTTCGCAGATCGAATCCTTCAAGAGTGTTCAATATTTGGAGCGTGGCGATGCCCTGTCCGTTTGGCGGAAGTTCAAACACGTCGTAGCCGCGATAGTTCGTCGAGACTGGTTCGACCCACGTCGACGTATGTTTCTCGAAATCAGCTTTGCGCAGAAACCCGCCGTTCTGCTGCATGAACTTGTCGATCTTTTCCGCGATCTCGCCCTTGTAGAAAGCGTCGCGCCCTCTCTCGCCGATCAGTCGCAGCGTTTTCGCCAGCGCCGGATTCTTGAAAATGTCGCCCTTCGCGGGCGTGCGGCCTTTGCCATCGAGTGTGTACGTTTCCAGAAATCCACCGGGCAAATTCTTGTAAACTTCCGGAGCGAATTCCCAATAGAACGCGATCAACTCGGTTACTGGAAAACCTTCCTCCGCGTATTTCGCTGCCGGCGCGAGATCGTCACCTAGATTCAGCTTTCCGAATTTTTTGTGCAGCTCCGCCCAAGCGTCGACGCAACCCGGCACGCTGATTGGCAACATTCCACGCGGCGGAATCGTTTTGCGGTTCAGCTTGTCGAGCTCCGCTTTCATTTTCTCGTAGCTCAACCCAAGCGGCGAACGTCCGCTGCCGTTGATCCCGTAAAGCTTGTTTTCTTTTGCGCTGTAAACGATTGCAAACAGATCGCCGCCGATCCCGTTCGAGACAGGTTCCATCAAACCAAGCGTCGCGTTTGCGGCGATCGCTGCATCGACCGCACTCCCACCGCGCTTCAAAATATCAATGCCGACCTGCGTCGCCGCCGGCACACTCGTGCAAACCATTCCATGTCGCGCCAGCACTTCCGACCGCGTTGCGAAATTCTTTCCGGTGATGCGATCGATTTGGGCGTTACCTGTGCCCGCAGTAAGGAGAAGTCCCAACGCCCAGATCGAGTGAATCAACTTCGGCATTCGCTTAGCTTAATTTCATGTTATCGAATTGGGCAAATAAAGGCCTGATTTAAGGTTGGCGTCTGACACAGACGCCCTACCATTCCTGGAATGAAGATCACATCCGAGACCAAAAAAGCGATCAGCTTAATTTTGATCTACCTGGCGCTCCTGTTCTTCCTGATCGGCATGGCTGCGCGACTTAAAGAAAGTTTCCACTCGCGTCTCGAAATCTCCACGGCGGGATTCGTCGTCGCCGCGGTCTTGGCCACGTTGGGAGTGATTGCGTTCCTATTTTCCTGCGGACGAAAACAAGACTAAGAATACCGGTGTAGAGCCGGCTGTCCTCAGCCGCAAATTAATCTCTGTCATCTCTGCGCGTATGCCGGGCCTTCTGCGTGTCGTCGAATTTCTTCTGTTGTTCAGGCGTGAGCATCGGGCGAATCTGCGACACAGTGTTGTCCATCACCGCTTTCATTTTCTGCTTGGCCTCCCGTTGGATCACAGCGATTTGCGGCTTGGCTTGATCGATGATCGGTTGAACCTTGGCCTGTTGATCGGGCGTCAGGTCCAGCCCCTCGGTTAATCGTTCAAGCCCAAATCCATGCCCGTGCCCTCGGGCGCCACGACCAGGGCCGGTTTGTGCTTGCACGACGGCAAAGCCACCAAGGGCGATTACCCCTGCAGTGGCGAGTGTAAGGAAGTTTCGTTTCATAGTTCCCTACTAAGACACCTTGAGCGGATGGGTCAAGGTCGGCGAAAAGCCGATTGAGAGACCTATCAGACAGATCAAGTCTTAAGATTTTCACCGGGTATAAGTCGTTACCCCGTCGGCGCGAAGGGATCACCTCACAAAAAATGCGGCGACGACCCTTTCAGGTCGTCGCCGTTCCCCACCACTCTGAACGAGCGAAATTATTCCTGCGTTGCTTCGTGAAGCACTTTTTGCGCGTTCATCATGTCTTGATGCGCCTTCTGGATGGCGTCGAATTTCTGCTGCTGCTCAGGGGTAAGCAGCGGACGAATTTGCGACGTAATGCTGTCGATCACGGTTTTCATTTTCTGCATCGCCTCCTCATGGATGGCGGTGATTTGCGGTTTAGCTTGATCGAGAATCGGCTGAATCTTGGCCTGTTGATCCGCCGTCAGGTCTAGTCCCTTGGTGAATCGTTCAAACGCAAATCCGCGCCCATGCCAACAGCCACCGCCACCATGGCCGGGTTCTGCTTGCACCACGACAAAGCCGCCAAGGGCGATTACGCCCGCAGCCGCGAGTATTAATAGGTTTCGTTTCATAGTTTATTTTGGTTTGTTGTTTTGCTAAGCGCTTTTTGCGCTTGTGTAGCTAATGACCGGAGAAGAATCTCGCCGGTTACATTTTTGTTCCGTCGATCCCACCGAAGAACTTGTAACCGCAACGCGCCCGTGCGGGTCATTGGTAATGGTGTGGATGCGCTCTCAATTACATGGATGATTCTAATGCAAGCGCGCTGGTTGATGCTGCGCTCCGGCATGACGAGGGGGCGGCTCGCGCATTGGTCCGGCAGCTTTACCCGCTCGTGGCCAAAGTGGTCCGTGCGCATCGTCCGCGCCGAACGGCTGAGGAGGATCTTTGCCAAATGATTTTCATCAAGGTGTTTCAAAAATTATCTCAATTTTCCGGCAAGGTGCCGCTGCAGCATTGGGTCTCGCGCATCGCGGTCAATACTTGCCTGAATCAGATCGAGTTGGAGAAAGTTCGACCTGAACTTCGTTACGCCGATTTGAGCAACGAGGAGCAAGTCGTAGTGGAGAATCTAGCGACCTCTTCCGATGAGCTTGCTCCAGACCAGCGCGTTGCTTCGCGTCAATTGGTCGAACACCTTCTCGGCGCACTCAAACCGGTTGAGCGCCTCGCGATCGATTTGCTATATTTGCAGGGACGTTCCGTTGAGGAGATTCGCAAAATCACCGGCTGGAGCGCAGCGCTCATTAAAGTACGGGCCTTTCGAGCGCGAAAAAAAATGAAAGCTCAGCTGGCTAAAATTTCGCCAAGAGAGAAGTTATGAAAGATCAAAAAATCGATCGGTTGCTGCGATCGGCGGCACAGGCGAGTGGAGAGGTTCCGGTTCCGATGCCGTTTGGTTTCGATACGCGGGTGGTTGCGCTTTGGAATGCGGCTGTGCCGAAGGCGAATGGCTTGACGCTCCTGCTCCGGCGCGTCGCACTGTTGTCGGCGGCCGTTATCGTCATATCGACGCTTGCACTAGTTCGCGAGGCTAGGCAGAGCCGAGAAAAGGTTGGCGATTCCTTCACGAATGAATTCGCGATCGCGGATTCGGCGATCCAGGATGAGTTTTTGAAATGAACCGCGCGTTGCAGTGGAAACTTATCGCGGGATTCATCCTCGTCTTCATCGCCGGAGGAATTGCCGGCGCTTTCTTCGGAGGATTGCACGCTCGGCATCTTTTCTTTGAATTTCACCATCCGGAACTTATAGGCATTAGAATGAAGGAAGGGCTTCGCAAGGAGCTCAAGTTGACGCCCGAACAGGTCGCCAAAATTTCGCCGATCGTCGATAAGACAGCAGCGCAACTGAAACAAATACGACGAGACACCGGCCGAAGCGTTCATGAAATCATGATGGAAGCGCATCGGGAAATGGCCGCGAACCTTACAGACGAACAGCGCCTTAAATTGCAACAAATCGCAGATCGCCATGGACAGCGGCTTCATGGTCATGGTCTGCGCGAGCCGACTCCGGAGCCGTCACCAACTCCGTAGCGCAGGCTCGATCGCCCATCTTGCCTGATAGATCTGGAGTGGCGGTCGTGTCGGCTGCAGTCCGCCGTTTGCAGGCAGCACGCCTGCCTCTCCGGGCTCCAATTACGCTTGCCGATCTTACGAAACAGTTTCCATGATTTCGAGAAGGATTCGTGGACCGCGATAAATGTAGCCGGTGTAAACCTGAAGAAGCTGCGCGCCGGCCTCGAATTTCTCCCGCGCAGATTCTGCATCCGAAATTCCACCGGAAGCGATCACGGGGATCTTGGACTTTGCGAAAATGCTGTGCACCAACGCGGTTGATTTTTCCCGCAGAGGAGCGCCGCTCAGGCCGCCTGCTTGATCGCGCGCTGGCGGAATCGATGAATGATCGAGCGTCGTATTCGTGGCGATTATTCCCGCAACTTCGTTTTTTTCACAGACGGCAATGATTTCTTCCAATTGGGTCGGCGAAAGGTCTGGTGCAATTTTTACCAGTATCCGCTTAGCGCTAATCTGGTTCTCATCGCGAATTGCCCGAAGCAACTGCGAAAGCGCAGCCGGTTCCTGCAACTCACGTAAGCCGGCCGTGTTTGGCGAGCTGACATTTAGCGCGATGTAATCGGCAAAATCACGAAGCAGGCGGAAGGAGTAGAGGTAGTCATTTGTTGCTTCTGCCAAGGGCGTGACCCTCGATTTCCCAATATTGATCCCGACCCGGCAGTTCCCGGGCCATCGTCCGCTTTGGCGCAGTTTTCGCAGCCGGCTCGCAATTGCGTCTGCGCCGTCGTTGTTAAAACCGAGACGATTGATCAGAGCTTGTTGTTCGGGAAAACGGAAAATGCGCGGCTTCGGATTTCCCGGTTGCGCTTTAGCAGTTACTGTTCCGATCTCTATGAAACCGAAACCCATTGCCGCCCATGCAGGTAGGGCGACACCGTTTTTATCCAGTCCAGCCGCGAGGCCGATTGGATTTGGAAAGTTTACACCAAAGACCGTTTTCGGTTTCGGCGGCGGCTGAAAAGAACTCAGCGCACGCAGAGCAAGGTCGACATACGAAGCGCTGCGGAGCAATGCGATGGTCAGATGGTGCGCCGTCTCGGCGTCGAGCGAAAAGAGCAGGGGCCTGATGAATCGCTCGTAGCCATTTTTCATTTGCCGATACAAAACTGCCCAAAAACCGAATCGAGAATTTGTTCGACGTCGACCGCACCAATTACCTCACCAACCGCTCGCAATGCTTCGTTAAGATCGACTGCGACATATTCCGGGGAGAGCGTCTTGCCCAGCGCTGCTCGCGCGCGATCGCACGATTCCAATGCCCGGCGCAGGCAATCGCGATGCCGGGTATTAATCGCGACTGTACTTTCGGGTCTCAGATTTTGCCTGGTGATCCGCGCCAGAATTTCCTTTTGCAGTTGCGACAGGCCTTGTCCCGTCACGCAGGAAATCTGCAGTGCACCGAAATCTTTCCAGTCACTGTCTTCGGGCAGATCGCTCTTGTTCAAAACCACAATTTCATTGGCGTCGCCGGTTCGCTCGTCGAAATGCGGAGGCTTGGGTGCGTTGCGATCTGCGATATACAGACGCAAGTCGGCCAGTTGCAATGATTTTTCGGTGCGCGCAATTCCTTCGCGCTCGAGTTCGCTTGTCGACGCTCGCAAACCGGCAGTATCGAGCAAACGGATTGGGACTCCATCCAGATTCACTGTCTCTTCGATGGTATCCCGCGTCGTGCCGTGTGTTTCACTGACGATCACTCGATCGTAGCCCAGAAGCCGGTTGAGCAAGCTCGATTTGCCAGCATTCGTCGCTCCGTAAATCACCACTCGCACGCCTTCGCGCAGAATGCGGCCTTGATCAGCGGTGGCGAGCAGCGTGGCGATTTCCTCGCGAACAGAATCGAGTCGCGCGCGCAATGTTTCTCGTTCATCGGGCGCGATTCCTTCCTCGGGAAAATCAATCGAAGCGTCGATATGCGCGAGCAGTGAAATTAAATCATCACGAATTTTCCTGATCTTCTCGCCCAGCCTGCCTTCGAGCTGTTCGGTGGCGGAACGAAGCGCCAGATCGGTCTTGGCGCGGATCAGATCGATCACCGCCTCAGCCTGCGTCAGGTCCATTTTTCCATTGAGAAATGCGCGCTCGGTAAATTCGCCCGGCCGCGCCGCACGCGCACCGGCGCGCAGACACGCTTCCAGGACTTTCGCGCTAACCAGCGCTCCACCGTGGCAACTGATCTCGGCCAGATCTTCGCCAGTGTAACTCGCAGGGGCGCGATGGATCGAGAGCATCACCTGGTCGATCAATCGATCTGCTCCATCTAAAATCTCCCCGAAATGCTGAACGTGCGATGCAAATCGCGACGGCTTTTCTTTGCCGCGAAAAATTTTATCGGCAACGGCGATGGCATCGATGCCGGATACACGGATCAGCGCGATCGCGCCTTCTCCAGCGGGAGTAGAAATGGCGGCGATCGTCTCGCGGGCGATCATTTGCTCGTCTTCGGCAGTCAAGTCTGTCGATGTTTCGAGAGAATTTCCTTCAACGCTCCGATGCATTTCTTGTTTTGCTCCATTGTGCCCACTGAAATGCGGACCCACTCGGGCAAATTGTAGCCTTTGAGCGGTCGCACGATGACCTTCCGCGCCAGCAACTTTTCGAAGACAGCCGGGCCGTCGCCGACATTTACCATCACAAAATTCGCAACGCCGGGCACAAACCGGAGCTTTATTTTGGCAAATTGTTCCTGGAGATAAGCACGGCCTTGATCGACGACACGTTTCGTCTCGCGCTGATGCGCGTCATCGTTCAGAGCCGCGAGCGCGCCAGCGTGAGCGATGCAGTTAACATTGAATGGTTGCCTTGTTTTGTGGAGCACTTCTATCAGATCAGGCCGGGAAACGGCGTAACCGATCCGCAGACCGGCGAGTCCATGAATTTTCGAAAACGTGCGCAACACAACGACATGCCGCCCTTCGCGAACGAATCGCAGCGTGTCTGGGGGATCATCGAGGAACTCAAAATAGGCTTCGTCAAAAACGACAATAATATTTTCCGGCACACGCGACATGAAACTGTCGATGTTGCGCTGTGAAATCAACGTGCCTGTTGGGTTGTTGGGATTGGGAATAAAAATAAACCGCGTTTTTGGCGTTACTGCATCCAGCATCGCGTCGAGATCCTGCTGAAAGTCCGGGGTCGGCGTTTCAATTAGCTGCGCGCCGAACGACGCCGCGATCAGTTTGTAGACGATAAAGGCATACTCAGAGGTGATCACGTGATCATCGAGATTGAGAAACGCGTGCCCAAGAAATTCGATCACTTCGTTCGAGCCATTGCCCAGAATGATATTCTCCGGTGCGAGACCTAGTTTGTGCGCGATTGCTTTGCACAGGTAAAATCCGCTGCCATCCGGATACAGGTGCGCATCTTCGGCTGCCGCGCGCATCGCTTGAATTGCTTTTGGAGACGGCCCAATGGGATTCTCGTTTGAGGCCAGCTTAACGATTGCCTGCGGGTCGACACCGAGTTCGCGTGCCGTTTCCGCGATCGGTTTTCCCGGCTCATAAACAGCGAAATCGCGCAATTGGGGATTGGCCAGTTCCCAGATCGAAGTCATGCGCGCAATCTAGACAGAATTAACAGAATCGACAAAACGCGGATCGTGCGAACCCAGAGATTGCAGCGGGCGCGGGTGTCCCTACAATGGGAAGTTGAATGGAAGACGAAGAACTCATTTATCTCGACAACAACGCCACGACGCAGCTCGACCCCGCCGTAATCGAGGAAATGCTGCCGTTTTTCGGGAAGTATTACGGCAATCCTTCGGCCGGCTATCTCTTTGCCGCCCAGGCGCGAAAAGCTGTCGATTTGGCCCGCGACCGGCTGGCGAAGCTGCTTGGATGTGAACCGTCGGAAATTGTTTTCACGAGCGGCGGAACGGAATCAAACAATGCGGTGATCAATTCAGCGCTGCAGTTTGAGCCGCGCGGCAAGCGTGTGATTACGAGTGGCGTGGAACACAGCGCGGTCCTGCGCCCGTGCCAGGATCTCACAAAACGAGGGTGCGACGTGACATTTCTTGGAGTGGATCGGCATGGCAATGTCGACCTTGGCGAATTGGAGGCGGCGATTCGTCCCGAAACGGCACTCGTTTCGATGATGTGGGCAAATAATGAAACTGGAGTGTTATTTCCGGTCGAGAAAATAGCGGAGATGTGCCGTGAGAAAGGTGTGCTCTTTCATACAGACGCCGTGCAGGCGGCCGGAAAAATCCCAATCCGCTTGCGCAATACGGCGATCAATTTTCTCTCTCTGTCCGCGCACAAATTTCATGGGCCGAAGGGCGTCGGCGCGCTTTACGTTAATCGGCGAACTCGCTTTCACCCATTGATCGCTGGCGGGGGTCAGGAAGGCGGGCGTCGCGGTGGAACGGAAAACGTCGCATCGATCGCCGGTTTGGGAAAAGCAGCCGAACGAGCCGCCGAATTTCTGGCGGAGGGCAAAGTGCACGTTGGTTTCATGCGCGACCGGTTTGAAAAGGCGATCCTCGAAACGGTGAGTGGAGCATCGGTTAACGGCGCTGGTGCCGCACGAGTCCCAAACACATCGAGTTTATCATTTGAAGGAATCGAGTCGCCGGCGGTTCTACTTTTATTGGATCGACATCGCATTTGTTGTTCAGCCGGATCAGCCTGCCGGACGGGCTCGCAGGAAGCATCGCACGTGCTGCGCGCCATGAACCCGAGCGGGGACGGTGCGCGGCGCAGTTTGCGCTTTTCTTTCGGCCGATTCAATACCGAGGCACAAGTCGATCGCGCTATTGAAGTCGTTCCGCAAGTGATCGAAAAGCTGCGTCAGATGGCGACGCCGGTTCGAGCGAGTGTCCCTCCGCCAATGGCGACAGCTCTGCCTGGCGCGCCGAAGCTCAGCGAAGGCAGATGAGCCGTCCGAAAATTTGATTCGCTCGATCCACAATTTTCTTGCAGCGCAATATGGTGCGCGATTGTTGCTTCCCTGATGGAGACGCCACGAGATCCCGCCGCTTCGCGCTACGAACACGCCGCCCAGGGCCTGCGTCGGAGTGATCTGGATCCCGATCCGATCAAACAATTTACAAATTGGTTCACCGCCGCGATCGAGGCCGGGATTCGCGATGTCAACGCGATGAGCCTCGCCACCGCCGGCGATGACGGCAAACCATCGGTGCGGATTGTTCTGTTAAAAGGCTTGGACCAGGACGGATTCGTCTTTTTTACGAACTACGAAAGCGAAAAAGGAAAGCAGCTCGAAGCCAATCCCTATGCGGCTCTGGCTTTTTACTGGATTGAGCTGGACCGGCAAATTCGCATTAGCGGGAAGGCGGAAAAAACTTCGCGTGAAGAATCGCAAACCTATTTTCATTCGCGGCCGCTCGGCAGCCAGCTGAGCGCGTGGGCCTCGCGCCAAAGCGAAGTCCTCGATGGGCGCCGCGTCTTGGACGCGCGAATGGCCGAGATGGCAGAACGCTTTGGCAAGAAGCGCATTCCGTTGCCGCCACACTGGGGTGGATATCGAGTAAGACCCGATACGATGGAATTCTGGCAGGGGCGCCCGAATCGTTTGCACGACCGGTTTCGTTATACACGACAGGCCGATAGCAGTTGGTCGATCGAACGGCTCGCGCCCTAAAAAATGACAAATGACAAATGTCTAATGACGAAGGAATGGCGAAACCCCAATGACGGCAAGAACTATCGTTGACCTTAGATTATTTGAACATTTCCATTTGCTTCGTCATTGCTGAAGGAACCCGCTCGTGAGGAAAGATCTGGGAAGCAGGATTGAGACCGTCCGCGGCGATATCACGAAGCTCGATGTGGACGCCATAGTGAACGCGGCGAACACAACGCTTCTCGGCGGCGGCGGAGTGGATGGCGCGATTCATCGCGCCGCTGGGCCAGAATTACTTTCAGAATGTCGGACGCTTGGCGGTTGCCAGCCTGGCGAAGCAAAATTGACGCAGGGTTACCGATTACCTGCTTGTTTTGTTATTCACACAGTCGGCCCCGTCTGGACGGGCGGGACGCGCGACGAACCGCAGATTTTGGCAAATTGTTATCGGAATTCATTGCGGCTCGCGGTGGAAAATCGAATTAAGACGATTGCCTTTCCGGCGATCAGTTGCGGTGCTTATGGTTATCCGATTCGGGAAGCAGCGCGGATTGCCATTGACACAACCCGCGAATTCCTCGCGACCGACGACGAAATCGACAAAGTGATCTTCGTTGTTTGGATTAAGGACATTTACGAGGCATATCGCTGCTTGTTGTAGCGGCGCTTGTGTCAAGCGCCGACCGAAAACACGTTCTGGCTAAAAACAGCCGCGGCTAGACGAAATTAGATCCCGCTGCGGATTCCGCGATCGGGATCGCGCGGCCCAATGTCATGACTGAGCTTCGCCCATGCCGCCTTCACGGCGTGTCGGGCATGGTCCCATGGAAGGGCCGATTCCGCTTTGTTGCGTTCGTAATCGAGCGCCAAATCGCTTTCGATTTCTTCATACGGCTTGCCCGGATATTTGTGAAACCCTTCGTAACCGGTGCGATACGCCGGCGCGTAATGCTCGTAGGTGTAGTCAGGTTTAACGAACGGCTGCTTTTCGTGTTGTTCGCGCCAATATTTTTCTTCTTCAGTTGGATTCATAGCTTCTGCCACTCCGTGCGCACCGTAGGCCGCAGCGATACCGCCGACGACTGTTCCCACTGCTGCGCCTATCGGTCCGCCGATCGCCGCGCCGAGAGCGGCACCGGTCACAGCTCCGCCGGCTGCTCCTACACCAGTGCCTACGGGATGCGCACCCGCTCACCCGTGATCGGATCGGCATTTTTCCTCGGTTTTCCCGTCATTCCGTTGCTGCAGTATCGCCATACACTGGTTCGCGAATGGGCGGGCCATCGGACGTGAAGCAGCCAGCAACCTAACTCCGAAAAAGCTTTCGCGAGTTGAGAGACGCAACTGGAGCGCCATTTACGATTCCTTTGTATGATTAATCCGAACGAAAACGATCTTACGAGGGACGAACCGCTTCCGACACAGCTTCAGTCGGGCGAAGAGCAGATTGGCTCGGGTGGGCGTGAGCAGTTTCGTCGAGCATCAAAGAAAATCTCTACGGCTATGAGCCAGACGTGGTACGAGACCAAGGAGAAAGCGGGCCGCGCACGGGAGCGCACGGAATTTTTCGTGCGCGAAAATCCGATGCCGACGATCCTCAGCGCACTGGGGCTGGGAATCGCGATTGGATTGGCGATCCGCTACGCCTCGACTAGCGAGCAAAAGGCAGAAATTGAGGTGAAGTCGCCGCTCGGAAACCTGAACTGGAGTCTTCTTTCGCTGCCTTTTCTCTGGCCGTTATTCAAGTCAGCGAGAGAAAAATACGAAAGCTCGGCCGAAGCGATGAAGGACGGCGTCAAGCAATTGAAAAAGATGGACGTCGACCGCTATGCGAAGCCAATCCGCAAGCGCTGGAAAGCGTGGACGCGGTAGGCGTCGGAGATCGTCCTGAGACATGGAGGAGAGACGGCGCTCTCTCAAAGGGCGAGGAACGCATTGATGAGATCCGCCAGCGGTCGCGGATACTGTGCCATAAAAGCGTGGCCACCCTCCTTGAATTGTGCGAGCCAGGCGCCGGGAATAGCGTTGACCAGTCTCAGCGCGTTCGAAACGGGAATCACGATGTCCTCGCTGCCGGCAGCGAGCAATGTAGGAGTGCGTAACTCCCGGAGCCGGGCGCCCGTGCCGTCGCGATGCCACGCTTCCATCGCGGCGGCTTGCCTCTGGACGAGGGCAGGAGAGAGCTGCGCCCGCGCGGCCGCCACAATGTCGCCATACCGGTCGTAGATAGAATCGGCGAGAACGCCGGGAAACAACAGGGAGAGCAGTCGCCGAGCTTGCTCGCGCGGTGTGCCGGATGTGTCGATCAGTTGGGACCGGACGGCAGGGGACGCGAGTTCCGCATCAACTCCTCCGGGGTCAGTGGAGAGAAGGATTAGTTTGTTGACGCGGGACGAATGCTGCAAAGCAACGGTCTGGGCGATGAATCCCCCCAGCGACCACCCCAACACACTCACGCGCTCGAACTCGAGCGCCTCGATCACACGCGCAGTGTCGTCCGCGAGCTGGTCGATATTGAATGGCGCGCCATTATCCGTGGAAGCGCCAATGCCGCGGTTGTCGAGGAGGATGAGCTCATTGGCGGATGCCAGTCGTTCGATGAACGCGGGATCCCAATCAGCGCTGGTCGCGGCCAGGCCGTTGAGAGCCACCAGCGGTCGCCCGCTGCCAAGCCGATGGTAAGCGATTTGCCCGCCATCAACTGGGATTGCCTCTCTCGAATCACTTGCCATTCGCGATCATCGGAAAAAGCGCTGCGAGCGTCAAATCCGTGGCCATATTAGCCTCTTACGAATGTCATGCTGCCTCGCGGACACGCGATCCACCTTGAACACGACATTATCCTCGCGGAAGATGTCGATCTTCTCATGGTGAACTCGAATTCATCGGAGCAACCCGCATGGCAGCGCAACTCAGTTTTCGAATTTTTTGCGTCGCTTAAGCTCGCGGTTGTTTTGCTCGCCGTAATCATCATCGCTGCGATCGCGGGCACGATTTACGAGTCGAGCTTCGACGCAAAGGTGGCGCGCGCCTATGTTTACGGGGCGCCGTGGTTCAATCTCTGGCTGGTTTTGCTTGGCGCGAACCTGACAGCCTCTGCGCTGTCCCGCTGGCCCTGGCGTAAACATCATCTTGCTTTTCTGATTACACATCTCGGCATCATCACGCTGCTGATCGGGTCGCTCATCGGCAGGATCTGGGGAGTCGAAGGCACGATCACGCTGTTCAAAAGCGAACCGCCAACCAATCGTCTCCTTGTCGATCAACGCCAGCTGCGCGTGCACGATGTCGATGGAATCGTGAAAGGATTTCCGGCGGAATTTCTGCATCATCCGCCGAATCCGCAGCGCCCGCGCAACCTTGGCTTGCTCGCGAGCGGCGCGCGTTTGCAGGTTGTCGATTACGCGCCAGCGATCGAGGGAAAGCTGAACCCTAAAGCAGTCGCTGATGGCGGAGCGCCAGCGCTGCATTTCACGATGTCGACCGCAATGATGAACCAGCATCTTGATAACTGGTTGCTCGTCGATGATCCCCAGCACGAAAATTTTTCAATGGGTCTGGCAAACATCGAATTGAAGCGCGGCACCGCGCCAGATCTAGGTAGGGATGACTCACCGAGCCGTCCGCCTTCGGAGAGCAAAGCGAATCCGAGAGATCAAGAGGTCGATCTCGAAGAATCGATTTTCGCTTTTAGCAAAGCGCCGGAAGAACAAATCGGCCGCGCAGCCAAAGGCGGCGCCACCGGCGCAAAGATCCGGCTCGAGCCACCGCAAAACGGAAATAGCGGGCGCGTCGTAATTTCGATTGGCGAGAAAGAAGCCAGCTTCGATGTAGCGGAAAATCTTGGGCGCGACGTGGTAATCGAGGGCACGCCGTTCACACTCAAGATCGTTAATTACTGGCCCGATTTCCGGATTGAGAATGGCAAACCGGGTTCACTCAGCGATCAGCCGAACAATCCTGCGGTGCTCGTGACGATTCGCGGCAAAGCTGTTCCCGCGGCAGAAATCGAGACGAATCCACACGGCGGTGCTGAAATGCCGGCCACGGGTGGGCCGCCGACGATGCCTGCGCCCGGCGAGCAGGCGCCGAACCACCTTGCGCTCTTTATCGCGGACGACGGCGCAATCACTTACGAACTGACTTCGCGCAAGACTGGCAAGTCATCCGGCAAAATCGAGCTGAATAAACCGCTCTCGACCGGTTGGGCCGATTGGCAGCTCAATATCGACAAGGTTATGCCGCACGCCCAGCAGTGGGTCGACTTCACGCCTGTGAAATCTGAGCAAACATCAACATCTGCTGCCACTGCCGATTTGCCGGATGGCGTGCACGTGCGGCTTCAACAAAATGGCGAAACGCTGGAGCGATGGGTGCCGGCTGGCTGGCAAGTCACGATGCCGATCCGCCACAAAACGGAATCGTCGGGGCGAACTCCGCCTGGCCAAATCTTCATCGCTTACGGCTGGAGAGCAGTTTCCCTCCCGATCGCACTGGAATTGCTCGACTTTGAAGTGAAACGCAATGAAGGGAGCGACAGTCCGGCGGGATTTAAAAGTACTCTTCGTGTCTTTACGGCCAACGGCGAAACGGCCACCGGCTCGTGCTGGATGAACAACCCGTTTAGTTTTCCCGGTGAATGGTGGCGAACTTGGACTGGGTTGACCTACAAAATTTCGCAGGCATCGTGGAACCCGGAGAATCTCGGACAAAGCACCGTCCAAATTTTGCGCGATCCAGGATGGCTGTTGAAATGGGTCGGTTCGCTTCTTGTCGTGGTTGGCGTGTTTATGATGTTTTATCTTCAACCCTACCGAAAACAGACCGAGGGCGAACCGATCACCTCGCCCGAGGCAGGAGCGGAGAAACCTGATGTCTCTCTCGTCCCGGCAGAGCGTTGAAGTTCGAACGCGATCGAGCCCGAGCAAGATCAAGAGTACCATCTGAAGGAATCGACAATGAAAGTGAAATTCCAGAGTTTTGTTCTGCTTGGCGCCGCTCTCCTGACGGGATGCGGGTCGGGAAAAAGTCCGAATCTCACCGTCGGCGCGTCACAATCGAACAGGTGGGGCTACTACAGCGGACCAGTTGAGACGCGGTGGGAGAATGATGGGAGAAGCATGACGCTGCTGAACGAACTGCGCTATACTGACCCGAACGGTGAGGTTTGGGTCGCGCCTGCGGGATCGCAGGTCGATGGCGCATCAATTCCTCGGTATCTCTGGTCGGTCATGGGCGGACCCTTCGAAGGAAAGTATCGAAACGCCTCGGTATTGCACGATGTCGCTTACGGGGAGCGCAAGCGGCCGTGGCAGGATTGCGACCGGATGTTTTACAACGCCATGAGATGCAGCGGCGTTAGCGTAACGGAAGCGAAGACGATGTATTACGCCCTGTATAGGTTCGGAAATCACTGGAAATTTCCGATCAAACGCGGGAAACCGGTAAAAGTCGGCGGGACGATGGTAGCCAGAGCTATTCCTCGAGCAGTCCCGGCGAACGAGATCAACGAAGCACGCGATTGGATTCGTAGCGCCGATCCGCCTCTGGAACAGATCGAGCAACGTGCCGAGGCCGAAAGCCACTGAACTTGCCACCGTAGACGATCGAAGCTTTTTCCTATAGTTTCTGGAACCGGATCCAACGAATTGGGAACGATGAAGAAAGACTGGACCGTGAGTTATCGCGGTGCCGTTTATTGTCGAACTTCGTATCCACGGTGGCCGCCCCTGATCGGCTCTGCGCAGGTTGAAAGTTAGCAGATCGACGACGTCACGTTCGTCCTCGATAATCAAAACTGTGTTGCGGGATGCAGGTTCCGTTCGCCGATTTTATCGCCGAAACTGTTTCAGTTCGCCAGTGAAGTTTTTTGCCAATTTGATTACTAATCTACCGACCAATTCTAAAAACGCCTAGTATGCGAGCCTTTCAGATCAAAGGGCTCATGAGTGCTTAAGACTGTTGGAGTTCCTACGATAAATTCGACCTGGTCGGCAAGAGCTGGAGCCCTAATTTGTAGAGTGAATTTCTCGAGTCGCTGGGGTTGCGCTAACGGCACAGTCCCACGTCCAACATTAACCCGACGAGGTGCCCAGCAGCTTGCGCCCTTTTCAGTTAACAGAGGATACCACTCAGCTCACCGTATTCAGCTGTTCCCAGAAGTGCGTAAACTCACTGAACAGCGCTTCTTTTCCAGCAGTCAGCTCGGTAAAGTCTTGGGATGCGCCTTTTAGCATGCCAGATACAATATAGCTGTTCTTAAACACTGCATGATGCAGGCCCTTCCAGCGAACACTGTAACCCAGCGGGTCATGCATTCCGGTGTCACGGCATCTTGCTATTACGGGCCAAAAGCAAAGTTTGCCTTCGGCGCGGCAGCGTTCCACGACCGCCCGGTCACCGTTTGTAGTCCCCCTTGTCTTCCCGAATTCAGCCCATTTTTCGCGAGTGGTAGTGAAACAACTGGATGGTATGACATCAAAGTAAACGAACCGCTCCATCAATCCATGAGTTTGCGCCACATTTAGAGCACGGCTTATATGGGCATCTGAGGGCACATGCCGGTTCGAATTAAAGAACTTCGATTCACCGGCGATCGCCCATACTTCTGGCCGCCGGAACATGGGATGAGCTAAAGCCCGCTCAAACCACTCCACGGCATCCTCCTCAAAAATCACGTCATCCTCTGAAAAAATTACCGATTTGCTGGTTTCGAACGCCCAATCGATGAGCTGCTCAGCGGTCTTGTAGGGACCATGATTTTGTTCCATGTAACGGAACCGAACCCCTTTAAAATTATGCCGCTTATCGGCAGTCCATGACTCGATCGCTGCGATAGTTTTGACGCACGCCTCGCTGTACTTCTCTGTATCAGTAGGCGTGAACTTCACATAGCCTTTGGATCCGGCATACCCGTCCTGTAGAATGAAGAGATCGTATTTGCTTGAGCCGCGACATTTGACGATCGAATCCAATGTTCGTATGACGCTCTCAGCCTTATTAAATGCTTGAACAGCAATTGCGCCTGCCACGGTGGACTGTCGAGTCCTCGTGCGAAGGCTTCAAGTGCCAAAGTCTGGCCCCTGGCCTTGGTGGCGGCGCATCGCAAATGGGTGCCTGCTTTCCTCTGCATTTCCCAACTCAACTCAGGTGTCAACGCTCGGCAGCTGAGGTCGATATTTCGGAAAAGTCTTGATTCGTATCACGCCTCGGCCCGACGATTAAGCGTTGTAGGTGAAAGTGCTTGCGAAACGGCCTGAATCGATTTCATTCGGTCTGCGAGGAGATCCGTCCTGTGCCGCGACGGCCCAAGGCCCCGTGAATGAGTACTGCCGCTACTAAATGCTTAATTTATTTCTGCCGAAGAGCGACATGCCTTCACCTGAAAATTCCCTGGGGGACTCCCCAAGGGTAGAGCTTGGCCTAGCCAAGGCTACAGCTTCGACGTTTTGTGGTTTTCCCCTATGCGACGAGCACTAGATAACAATAACATCCGAACGCTCCGCGATTTCGAGACCAAGAACATTGCGCCGTCCCCCGAACCACCAATCGAGTCCCGGGCCGGAGATATTCTCCTAGTGCCAGTTGCCCTGGTTGCGTTTTGGACATTGTCTTACCAGCTGGTTTTCCTCGCCCGATGGCCGGCACAATGGATTGTTGGGTGTTTCGCGGTCATTGCCGCCGTTGGGTTGTTTGTATTGACGCGACTCTGGAAGAATACCAATTCTACGCCCGGCCGTGGATATCGGTTTCATCCGTCGCAAGTCCTTCTGATCATTCTGGGCATGGCCTGTGCGATTACAATCCTCTTCGTCCGACGGCCGAATCAGGACGACATCGTTTATTTCCATCGAGCGTTGACACAGCTCTCCGCGCTGGACCAGCCAATTTTTCGCTATCAGACAGCAGTGGATATGAAAGCGGCGGCATTTTCGCCGGTCCACTTGGCTACCAGTCACGAGATGCTAATGGCTTTTTTGGGCCACTACCTTGGAATCGATCCTCTCTACTTTTATCAGGTGGTGGGACACTTCTTTACCGCATTTCTGATTCCGTTCGTTCTGTACTGGTGCGTGCGGAGGTTTGGGTTAAATCGTTGGCCAGCAGCCATTGGAGCCCTTCTCGGAATATGTTTCCTGCTTGTTGATAGCGCCGGACCGGCTGCGTTCGGGAATGCTGCTTTCGGGCGGATGTGGCAGGGCAAAGTGATCGTTTACATTTTGCTTTTGCCGCTCGCTTTATCTCTCACGTACCGATTTTTGCGAGAAGCGAATTGGAGCGACCTGGTTTGGCTCGTTCTCGTAGGGATTGCAGGAGTTGGTTTGAGCAATGTGGCACTCTACCTGGTGCCAGCAACCATCGGATGTTCTTGTCTTTCCTTCTTGGGGGTTAACCTGTTTGCAGGCAAAGACCAGGATTTTGTGACGGGCTTTCGCCATTGTTTGCTTCTGGCAATCCCTATGCTTTATCCGGTCGCGATCCTTACGTTGCTCAAACTAGATATTATTCCAAAACCGATCGATCTGCGTGGATTTGGGCCAGAGTTTATTCCATGGCAGCAGGGTGTGAATAACGTCGTAGGGCGGCTTCCAGAGCATATACGTAACGTTGCGCTCATGATTGCCGTGCCTCTCTTTATCGTCAGGGGCAAACGAGGGCTGTTCTTGTGCTTTTATATCTGTGCTGTCTGGCTGCTGTGCCTGAACCCTCTGCTGGCTCATTGGTGGATGAAGAGTATTACTTCCGGGTGCTATTTTCGTCTGGTCTACTTGCTTTCCCTTCCACTGCTGTGCGCAATGTTGACGGCTGCGGGTCCCCGCTTGTCGAAATGGCGAGCTGGCTGGCTTCAGGATGGATTGGTAACTGAAGTAGCGCTTTTGGCGATCATTCTGAGCTTCTTTTACAGCTACCGCGTACTGTCGATTATGCCGAGGAATCCGAGGATCGGAATCGGCTGGAAGTCGCCTGAGGAATATCAGTTGCTTCCCGCAAACATTGAGTTTGCTCGGGCGGCCGGAAAGTACATTGCGCACAGTAAGTTGCTCGCGCCAAACTGGACCGCCAGTTGCGAGTTACCGCTCCTATTTCCAGAAATGAAGGCCGTCGCTCCTCGCCTTACGAGCCACTATTTTAGAAACGTCGGCAATTCCAAGGAGGGCGATCTTCGTAGCCAGGCGCAGGCCTTTGTAGAGAGGCAAAAGAGCGATGACCCCAAAAAGCTGGAGTGGTTGGCTAAGCGATTTGGTCTCGTAATAGAAAGCGGTCGCGCAAATGCCGTTGCTGCTCCTGAATCGGAAAGTGCCAGGGTGCTATCAGTGCTTCAATCAATCGATCCAAGCTGGCATCGCGTTTTGGAAGCAGGCGGTCTGGTATTGATGTTGCCAGATGGTACAGCGCCGGAGCATCCAGCTTAGATCTACTTCACTCCGCGCGCTCGGAGATTGCGCGATGAATTCCTTTGAGGATTTCTCGCAAATTGTAAGGAAATTTCCAGCCAGGATAGTGATTTTGAAATTTCCTTCACATCGCTTATCCACCAGATGTCTCGCCGATCCGGTTCGCCTCCTTATAGCTCCAAGTTAATTTGCATCGACGACGTCGCGGTTGTCCTCGATGATCAGGACTGTGTTCCCGGGCGCAAGTTCCATTGGCAGTTTGCTTTTATCGCCCAAAATCCTTCGCTTCAGTCAGCGGCACCATTTCTGTGCGAGGAACATCGGTCCAATGGAGAGACTTGGTTGCGCCAGGTGCGCTTGCTCACGGTGCTGTTGCCGTGGCTCGCTCGGCAGCGGATAGTCGCCGCGTGGCGGCGACATCTTCCGGGTGGTGAATGACTAAAGAGCGGTGGCGAGGTAATAATGCTCAGGATAGGCTCGCCGTTCTTGGCCTGATTATTACATTTCTGCTTCGCTACACGCCATTTTTGACGTGCCGTGTGCTCTTTGCGCGCGTCCTAGTAAGCTCGCAATTTTGAGCCGCGAAATATATATCGCAAAAATTGTGCTTGTCAGGAAAAGCGGAAGTATAGTAATTCTAAGAATCACGAATAATAAATTCGATTTCAGCTACAAATCCAAACCAAAAAAATGAGAATCAAGAACGCACTTTCATCCACTATCCTTATTTTGCTCCTCGCGGGTACGACCGAATTCATTTTCAATTCGAATGCACTCGCCGTCCCGGGCGATCTTTACGCCAGCGATCCGGCAACCAACTCGATCGCGGTTTACGCACACGACGGAACAAGGAGCACCTTCGCGACCGGACTCAACAATCCCGAGGGCGTCGCTTTCGATCACTCAGGGAATCTGTATGTAGCTGACGCTGGCAGCGGCAACATCTATAAATTCACCAGGGCTGGCGTTCGAACTACTTTTGCCTCAGGTTTGCTGAATCCAATCGGTCTCGTCGTCGATGGAACTGACCTGCTTGTCGCAGAGAATAGTGGCAATGTCGTGTGGAGCTATCCTCTGGCGGGAGGGGCCCGGACATTGTCTATTGATGTTAGTGGTCCGCTGGGGCTCGGTTTCGACGGAATCAACCGTTACGTTGCTAATGGCGCATCCGTGTTCAAAGTAGCCCCGGACGGGACGATGACCGACATCTATCTCCATCACCCGGAGGAGTTGGGAAACAGCCGAAATGTGACAGTGGGCACGGAGGACGTTTTTGTCACTACCGACGCCGGCGATGTCGCCCAGATCAGATCGGGCCCACAAGGGAGGATAATAATTTTCGCAACGGGGCTCATCGATCCGTGGGGACTGGCACTTCGACCCAAAAGGTTCAACCGCGACATGGATGGTGTTGGAAATCTCTTAGTAGCCGATGCTGGCGCTGGGCAAATCTATGAGTATATACGCGATGGAAGTAGAACAACCTTCGGCCCGGCACTCGGAAGTCCGAATTTTCTAGCCTTCGAGACAATCTTTCCGCCAAAGGCGGATTTTAACGGCGACGGCAAATCGGATATTCTTTGGCAAAATAACTCTACCGGAGAGCGGATCATCTGGCTCATGAACGGCACGAGCCTTCTTCGTAGTGTGAACTTTGCAACCTTGGGCACATCGTGGAACATTGTCGGCTCGGAAGATTTCAATGCCGACTTCAACTCGGACATTCTTTGGCAAAACAGCGTCACCGGCGAGCGCGTGATTTGGCTCATGAACGGCACGAGCCTTCTTAGTAGTGTGAGCCTGGGAGTGGTCGGGACCTCATGGAACATCGTGGGTTCGGGAGATTTCAATGCCGACGGCATGCCGGACATTCTTTGGCAAAACAGCGTCACCGGCGAGCGCGTGATTTGGCTCATGAACGGCACGAGCCTTCTTAGTAGTGTGAGCTTTGCGACCTTGGGCACATCGTGGAACATTGTGGCCTCAGGCGATTTCAACGGCGACGGCATGACGGACATTCTTTGGCAAAACAGCGTCACCGGGGAGCGCGTCATTTGGCTCATGAACGGCACGAGCTTTACCAGCAGTGTGAGCTTGGGAATCGTCGGAACCTCATGGAAGATCGCGGGCGCAGCTGATTTCAGTGGCGACTTCCAGACGGACATTCTTTGGCAAAATAGCGTCACCGGCGAGCGCACGATTTGGCTCATGAACGGCACGAGCCTTAGTAGCAGCGTCAGCCTGGGTATTGTAGGGACAGCGTGGGACATCAGAAATTTTTAGGCAGAAGATTCTGCCGTCCTACTTCCAACGCTCACTGGGTCAGCAAAGATCTCAAACAGCGAGTTAATGCGCGCCGACAATCTTGTCTACGCGCACGCGCGGCGGCGCGATCCGATTGATTTGCTCGTTGGGTCTTGTAATTGAGCGGGCCCGCGGCGCATAATTGCCCCGGGGGCAGTTGGCGCTTGTTGTTATCCCGTGCGCTCAATAACTGCGCGGTAAATTTCCTCCAGAATTTCTCGCAAACCGTAGCGAAATTTCCAGGCAGGATAGTCTTTCTGAAATTTCCTCACATCGCTGATCCACCAAATGTGGTCGCCGACTCGGTTCGTCTCCTCATAGCTCCAAGTTAATTTGCGTCCGCTAATTTCCTCACACAAGGCGATTGCTTCTAGCATCGAACAGTTACTATACCGGCTGCCGCCGATGTTATAAACTTCGCCGCTGCGCGGGACGCGAATGAATTCCACGAATGCTTCGACCAGGTCGAAGCTGTGAATGTTATCGCGAACCTGTTTGCCCTTGTACCCGAAGACGCGGTAAGGGCCTGCCGCTTACCGCACAGATCATCAG
>JBKOXU010000205.1:0-6835 GCA_046725095.1 Verrucomicrobiota bacterium | reverse complement strand
CGCTTGCCTGGAAATACGGCGACGCGTAAGCATCGGTCACGCCCAACGTATGCAGATACGGCACGATCTCGCGTGCCTGAGCAAAGGTGAACCAGCGATTGAACTGCAATCGGTAGGTCGAACCGGGAATGCGCGGATGTTTTTCCTTTGTCATGTCGAGCAGAGAAAGATCATCTAAATGACAAAAATCCGAATGATGACGAAGGAAATCAAAATGACGAAGTCTGAGACTGCGTTTGGCGCTGCGTGGTTTTTCCTCATTCGAGCTTCGTCATTCATTCGTCATTGGACATCCGTCATTTGCTTTCACATCTTTTCCGGCACCTTGATTCCGAGAAGATCGAGACCGCGCTGCAAAACTCGGCCGGCGAGATCGCACAGTGCCAGACGCGAACTGCGCGCGGGTTCTTCCGATTTCAAGACCGGGCAGACCTCATAAAATGCGTGGAAGCTGTTCGCCAACTCGAATAGATAATTCGCCAGAATGTTCGGGCGAAAATCGTTCAGCACTTGCGGGACGACTTCCGCGAACTGACAGAGGCGTTTTGCGAGATTAATTTCGGCGGGAGACTCGAGAACTAAATTGCCGATCGAAGGCGCCGATTCGCCTGCTTTCCGAAAAATGGAGCGAATCCGCACGTAAGCATTCTGCAGGTAGGGCGCCGTGTTTCCTTGCAAAGAGAGCATTTTCTCCCAGGAAAACACATAATCGGTCATCCGATATTGTGAGAGATCGAAGTACTTGATCGCGCCGATCCCGATCTTCTGCGCGATGTCGATTTTATCCGTCTCGCTCAAATCGGGATTCTTCTCCTCGATAATCTTCCGAGCACGCTTGCATGCTTCCTCGAGAAGATCGCGCAACGGGACGTTTTCTCCCGAGCGCGTTTTCATCAGCTTGCGGTCCGCACCCAGAATGCTGCCAAACGTGATATGGCGAAGATCGGCGGTGTACCCTTCGCTCCGGGCGATCGCGAAGATCTGTTTAAAATGCAAAATCTGCGGCGCACCGACCACGTACCAAATCCGATCGGCTTTCAAGTCGTTGATCCGGTAATCAACGGTCGCGAGATCCGTCGTTGCGTAATTGAAACCGCCGTCGCGTTTGCGGATGATGCAGGGTTTGTCGGCCAGCTCGGGCATATCGCGAAGGAAAACGACCACTGCGCCTTCGCTGATTTCAGCAATGCCGGATTTGAGCAAGCGGTCGACCACGCCGGGCAGGCGATCGTTATAAAAACTTTCGCCGCACTGGATGTCGTAATGGATATCGAGCAGTTTGTAAACGTGATCAAATTCCTGCATTGAGAACGCTACGCATTCGTTCCAGATATCGACGTTTTCCCTGTCGCCCGCCTGCAGCTTCACCAATTCCTGGCGACAGGCTTCGCGAACTTGCGGATCCTTTGTCGATTTTTCATTGGTCTCCTTGTAAATGCGAACGATCTCCGCCAGCGGATCGCGCTGAAGAGCTTCTCGGTCCATGAGATTTTTCCAGCCGTAAATGACCATGCCAAACTGCGTCCCCCAATCGCCAACGTGATTGTCGCGGATAACTTCATGCCCGAGGAACTGCGCGATCCGCGCCAGCGCGTCGCCGAGCACGGTGCTGCGGATGTGACCGGCGTGCATCGGTTTGGCTACATTTGGAGATCCGAAATCAATCACGATCCTTTTCGTCGATTTTGCTCTTGCCACACCGAGCCGTTCGTTCCGCAAAACCTCGCCCGCTTTTCTTGCGATGGCATCGGCACGCAATGTGAAGTTGATGAAGCCTGCGCCAGCGACGGTGGGCGGTTCACAAAGATCCTGAACATCAAGCTGCGCAAGAATTTTTGCCGCTAGAGTCTTCGGGTTTTCACTGCGCTGTTTTCCGAGGACCAGAGCGGCATTGGTCTGATAATCGCCGAAACGCGGATCGGTCGCCGGCGTCAGTTCGCCAGCGTGCGGCAGGCCAGCGGCGGTGAGCGCGTCAGACAGTCTTTTGGCAAGAATGGTTTGGAAAGTTTCCATCGCTGACAGATTCTCCCCGAACAGTAGCGGCGCTCTATAAGCGTCGCATTAAATTCGTCCGACGGTCATAGACCGCCGCTGCACGCTTATGAGCGGTCGCGAAAAACCGACAAAATCGCGTCGGCTGATTTCGCTTCGGCCAGACTCTCGCGGACGCTGCGATCGTTCAAAAATTTGGCGATCGATGCAAGCGTACGCAGGTGTGTCTGGAATTGATTTTTTGGTACAATAAAAAGAACGACGAACTTCACCGGCGCGTTGTCGAGCGCATCGAATTCAATCCCGCCGGACGATCGTCCAAATGCGGCCACGACTTCGTCAAGGCGGTCGGAGGAGCAATGAGGAATGGCGATCCCGAATCCGATGCCGGTGCTCATGGTTTCCTCGCGCTGTTTGAGCGAAGCCAGAATGCTATCGCGATCCTCAGGTTTTATTTTGCCCAGGCTAACCAGAAGATCGATCAGCTCTACGATGGCGGGCCAACGATCGGTCGCCTTCATCTCGGGGATGATTTGCTCGGCGGAAAGTAAGCTGGCCAGCGACATGCAGATTTCCCCTGGTACGGGAGCGCAAGCTTAGCGGGGCCGCTCATCTTGACAAGCGTGTTTTGGGGAGCGCGGGCATGTTGCCCGCTCTGTCCGGCATGTTGCCGGACAGCTTCGGTGCGAGTCGTATTTAGGACGGAGTGTGTTCACGAATTCCGGGGCTTTGCATGGATGGCCGTGCGAAGAGGGGCCGGCAACATGTCCGCGCTCCTCATTCGTCACATCTTGCTGCGCACTTTGTGGTTCAGCCGCCGCGCTAGCAACCAGCGCACCCCGAACATGTCGATGGTGGCACGGAGAGCGCGATTGCCCAAGCCATACTTGCTTTCGCCGAAGAGACGCGGACGATGATTTACGGGGATTTCGACCAACCGATAACCTGCGCCTTTTATGAGGGCGGGGATGAAGCGGTGCATGCCTTTAAATGGAACCAGTGCGCTCACGCATTCCCGCCGCATCGCTTTCAGTGTGCAACCCGTGTCGCGCACGCCGTCTTTCGTGAAACGGCTGCGAACGGCGTTGGCGATCCGGCTTGTTAGTCGCTTCAGCGCTGTGTCCTTGCGTTTCACGCGATAACCACAAACGATATCAGCGCCACGTGCGATTTCCGCGAGAAGCCTGGGAATGTCCGCGGGATCATTTTGCAAATCGCCATCGATGAGTACTGCGGTCGCGCCGCGTGCAGCTTGGAGGCCGGCGTAAATGGCGGCGCTTTGCCCCGTATTTTTTTCGAAACGAATCACGCGAATATTCGGCGCAGTTTTGATTTGCTCGACCGTGCGATCGATTGATCCGTCATCAACAAAGATGATTTCGTGATCGAGTCCGCTCAACGCTGCGCGCAGCTCGGACTGCAAGATCGACACGTTCTCCTCCTCGTTAAAAAAAGGCACAACCACGGAAACTGCCGGCGAGTTTGCCATCTCTGTCATAACGGAAGCGTGCGATAGCCCCTGCAAAGAAACACCTGCCACGTGCGTATTCGCCTTCCATAGCGCTGCACTTCAATGGTCGCCACTGGTTCCACTGATTGAAAGGCGGCTCGGATATTGTGAGACGCGTGTCCTTTTTCCCCCTGGCGAATGAAGAGCGCGCTGCGCCCGACGAAAGGATTGATGCCGCTCTCCTCGGTGTAAACTTCGTCCTCCGGGCGCGGTGCGCCCGGCTTTAATTCGACAAATTCATCGTAGCGCGGCCAAAAGGAAAACTGGTTTACGAGGTCCTGCGACTCGACGATGTAAACGGGCGGATGCCCCGGACCCTCCGGTCTTTTGTCGCGCAGATAAAACGAAATTTCCGACGCGCGATCGCGGGCGTCGGCGATGAGAAATAATTTTTCTCCCAGCTTTGCTTCGAGATCATTACGGAGTTTTTCGACCGCGCCGGTTGCACTTTTCCATCCACGCATTCGATCGGAGGGGTCACCTCGCCATAATTCGTAGCCTGCGGTACGCAGCAAATCTGTGTTGAGCGCGATGACGCTCATGATTAATCCGACCAACAACGCCAGGCTCGCACAGAGTTGTAACAGCACGCTCGCTTCAACGCGTTTCCACCAGAAATAAATTGCCAGCAAACCAAACCCGAAGAAAGCGAGTCCGTCCCAGTTTGGCGCAGCGCTTTTGTTAATCGACAAGAGAAGATAAAAAACGAACACCGGCAACCCAAACCACATCAGGAACAACACCTTGAATTGCTGATTTACGCGTCGGCAGCTTCCAATGACGGCCCACGCCAGCGCGACAAACAGAAACGGCGAGTAGGCAAGAAAATGGGCGCCGAGGAACTCAAGAATCTCGCCCGGATGGAATCCAAAACCCTGCTCAACGCCCCCGCGCGAGCGCAGATGCGCCAGCGTAATCCAGGCATGCTGCGCGTTCCAGATAATCGGCGGGACGGTGCAAAGAGCGAACATGACGAGCAAAGAATACAAACCGGCCCGCGCAAACTCTTGTCTGAGCCTCGGAGCCAGGGCGAGCACGAGCAGAATCGAAATAAGCTCGAATGCGTTCGTGTATTTGGAGAGAAACCCAAACCCAATCAGCAATCCAGTCAGCGGCCAATACAACGAGAAACGCGGACTCTTTTCCAGCGCCAGCCAGAATGTGAACATCGCCGCCAACCAGAAAAAAATCGACAACGCATCGATCGTCATCAGGAACGCGCCGATGTTGAAGATCGGTGTGACATTCAATGCGATGACCGCCCAAAAACCGGCCGTCGCGCTGAATAATCGCCGCGAAAAGTAAAACAAGAGCAGGCTCGTGGCTGCGGCGAGCACCGGGCTGAAAAAGCGTACCCCGAACTCATTTGCGCCAAAAACGGCGGTGCTGGCACGCATGGCAAAAGCGACGCCCGGCCCTTTGCTGAAATATGCCGGCGCGAGGCGCTCCGACCACATCCAATAATGCGCTTCGTCGAATTCAAGATCGGTCGTCGCCAGCATCGATAATCGAATCGCCGTCAACGCGAGCACGAAAAACCAGACCACGCGCGTGGTGCTCATAAAGAGTGGTGCGGCGCGCCAAGCGGTCGCGCCCTACCATTCAAATCACCAATCAAACTCGGATGCCGTGCATAAACGTTCGGCGCCCATTTCCGCGCCACTGTTCTCCAAATCCATTCGAACAATCCCAGCATGAGTAATGCTTGCCCGGTGGCCAGAAACAGCGTCGCGAGGATGTCGCTCGGCCAATGCGCACCGAGATAAATTCGCGAGTACCCGACGGCTGCAGCGACGATCCAGTAGAACCAGCCGCGCCGACGATAAAACAGCGTGCAATACACAGCAATTATCGTGTTAGTCGTCATATGGCCCGATGGAAATGATGGCCCCGACCGGTTCCGGTCGGATTGATCGGAAAAACGGATAGTAGGTTTTTTGAACAAAGTCATGAACTTCGGGTGCGTCCTTTGCATTTCGACCATGCGCACACTTTCTACTTGCTTGGGCCGACGCCGATCGACCGCGGGCTTCAATATATCTGTGACCAGCTCCGCAATCAGCAAAGACAGAACCAGACACAAAAAAAATGCTCGGCCCTTAAATCCGCCAAAAAAGAGCGCGCTCAGCCCGATCGCAATGAGCAACGGCTTCCAAATCTCGATGTTGCTGAGCGTCGCCATGAACAAGTCGAGCGTCGGGCTCGTCCATCGTTCGTTGATGAGATGGAAGAGGGCTTGATCCATGTGGTGGAAATGAAATGGCGCCTAAGGTTTACTGGCTACTTTCTAATAAACAAATGCGGGACAATGACGAAGCACGAATGACGAATGCCGAAGGAAACTCGAATGTTCAAATGACGAAGAAGCAAATGGCGTTCTCTTCGTCATTAGGCATTCGTCATTAGTCATTTTGTGACCTAAAGCTTCTCATGATCCGAAAAATAACGCTCCTCTATTTCATCTCCGCATTTTCGATCTTCGGCCAGCCTCCGCCTTCCGCGCAGGACATTCTCGCCTCAGTGCGCATGATGGAGGCGCAACAGCAGATCGATCTGCGGGGTCAGCTTCGTCAAAATGATGTCATTATTCCCTTTCGCCTGACCCAGAACGGCCCGCTGATTCGCTATTCATTCACTAATCCGGGCGAGGTTTTGCAATTGCGCCTTGGGGAAAAAAGCTCGCGCCTCGACCTTGTGACTGGCTCGGGAACGGAGAAATTTGCGGTTTCGAAACTCAACCAAAAGATCCGCAGCACGAGCCTTAGCTACGAGGATCTCGCGTTCAAATTTCTTTACTGGCCGACAGCACGCGTCCTGGGCGAAGAGAATGTTCGCACTCGCAATTGCTGGAAGCTGCAACTGCGCGCACCTTCACGCGAGTCACAGTATTCTAACATTCTCCTGTGGGTCGATAAGGCGAGCGGGGCACTGATGCGGATGGAGGGCTACGACTGGAACGCCCAACTTGTGAAACGCTTCGAAGTGGTTTCCGCGCAAAAGATCGACAACCGCTGGTTCTTAAAACAAATGCGCATCGAAGAACTCCAGCCCGGCACAAATCACGTGCAATCGCGCACCTACCTGGAGATTAAGAAATAAAGTGGGGCTGGAAACCCGTGCTGCTACTCTTCTCGCGCAGCCTTCACGATCTCGGCGAAGCTGCGCGGATCGAGGCTGGCGCCGCCGACCAGCGCGCCGTCAATGTCTGTCTGGCTCATGAGCTCGCGCGCGTTCTCCGGTTTAACACTGCCGCCGTACTGAATGCGGACGCGCTCGGCCGTCGTGTCATTGGCCATTTCGCGCAAGGTGTGACGAATAAACGTGTGCGCTTCC
>JBKOXU010000177.1:0-5669 GCA_046725095.1 Verrucomicrobiota bacterium | reverse complement strand
AACTTCATCGCGTCGGCCGGCTTCGGCGTGACCGCGTTTCAAATGTTCTTCTTCGCCGTGTTCGCCTTCGCCGCCGCGCTCGCGTTCGGCCTCGTCGCCCGCACTTATCCCATCGTCGATTATTACCGAAAACCTACAAATTAGCAGTTGAGATTCGATGTTCGGCGTTCGGTGTGCAGGAGGGTTGAGAGTTGAGAACGTAAAGCTTCGTGGGAGCCAAGCTTCTTTACGGAGTTGATTATTGAGGCTTGAAGGCAGAAAAAGCCAATGCCGTTTGATCTTTAACCACATCTAAAAGGCGAGCTCCCCGAGCTTTCGCCCGCTCAGGCTTGAAGATTGGGAGAGTCTTTTTTTGCGTTGCGTCCGACCCGCTCATCTGGGAACAGCATCGGGCAGCGGGCGCTACAAGGAAGACGTATTCAAGGTTTTCTTCAAGATGCGCTGGAATCCGACGGGACACCGGCCGATGGTTTAATCACACAAGACACCAACAACACGAACATAGATAAAAATATCGCGTCAAAAAATATGAAGAAACATCACGTCTCATTATTTCGATTAATCGGATCAGCGTCGATTTTTCAAATCGTTGTATCAATAAGTGTTTTTGCGGAGATCAAGCGAGATTACGGTACGTATCCGGTGCCTCCAGCTCCTCCTCTGCCTGCGGCCGGAGGAACCATTATTGATCCTACCTTTGAGACCACAATTATGCGACTGACGGATGCCAATGATGGCCCTGACTGTGTGAATGCCTATTCCTATTGGCCAACGTTTAATGTCAACAATACCCGGCTTTTGGTTCACAGTGGCATCGCTCCACTGCTCTATCGATTCGATCCCGTCAATTTCACAATCATCGACAAAGCTGTTTGGGATACTCCTACTCCGATAGGGGGAAGCGTTGGTTGGGAGGATGCCATCTGGAGTGGATCTGATCCCGATGTCATTTATGCTCACGACAATATTGGAATGCATTTATGGGCTTACAACGCAGCTACACAGACTTACACCCTAATCGCTGACTTTACTTCCCAGTATGATCCTGGCGATTACCTGTGGCAGATGAGTAAAAGCATTCGGAACGATAATGTTTTCGCTTTTACTCGCCGCGATAGGAGATACAACGTCGTAGGTTATTTGGTTTGGAAACGAGATACCAATCAAGTGATCTATAACGTGGATACGAGTCAGCTGGACGAAGTCCAGGTTGACAAGTCAGGAAAATATTTGGTGGTAAAGACAGGCCAATCGGGAGCTGGAGTTATTGAAGTTCAAGTAGTGGATTTGAGAACCTTCACAGTTGAAAATCTAACAGACAACGGCCCTGATTATTCGCCCGGGCATTCCGATAATGGAAACAAGATCGTCATCGGGGCTGACAATTGGAACAACCAGGTTACCTATCGGACTCTGGCTAATCCACATTCGTTTTATCCGCTCATTAATTGGGGAGACGACTGGACCCAGGATTACCATGTCTCGATGTTAGCAAATAATGAAAAGTGGGTGTTACTCAGCAGTTACTCAGGTACAGTTGGGACGCCGGATGGTCCATTTCATGATGAAATTTACCAGGTAGCTACAGACGGGAGTGGGTCGGTGCGCCGAGTGGCGCATCACTTTTCAATTTATGGAGGCGATTATTATGCGAGTCCGCGTGCGGACATTAGTCGCGACGGCCATTTGGTCGCATTTACAAGCAACTGGGGAGTTGAAGGCGGTCGTAAGGACGTGTTTATTCTGAAAATCCCTTAATTTCGAATGGAAGGTTGTTCGTCGCTATCAGGCTCCTGATCATTTTGATGGCGACGGGCGACTGCAAGAACGCTGCGCCCAGACAGAGCGGAGTGACTACAGGACAGCGGCTTCGACCTCTTGTTTGCTTTGTAATCGCAGTTGCCCGCACGCGGCGTCGATGTCATGACCTTTTTCTCGACGAAGCGTCGCCGGGGTTTTATGCGCACGTAAGATCGACAGGAATTTTTCCTGTCGCTGGCGCGAAGGTCGCGACCATTCCAGACCCGCGACGGTGTTGTAGGGAATCAAATTTACTTTTGCAAAAAGCCTGCTGGCGTGCCGCGCGAGAAGATGGGCCTGCTCCTCGGCGTCGTTTACACCTGCGATCAAGATGTATTCGAACGTGAGCCGCTGTTTCTTGCGACCGGCATAGTAGTCACAAGCGGAAAGCAAAGCCTCGATGTTGTATTTGCGATTGATTGGCATGATTTGGTTGCGCACTTCATCGGTCGCGGCGTGCAACGAAATCGCGAGGCGAATTTGCAATGGTTCGTCGGCAAGTTTCTTAATTTGTGGCGCCAAACCGCTGGTCGAGATGGTAATGTGTCGCGCGCCAATGCCTAAGGCCCATGGCGCGTTAATGATTCGAATCGCGCGCATCACGTTGCTGAAGTTGGCAAGCGGTTCACCCATTCCCATGAATACGATGTTGTCGATCTTCTCACCGCTTGCACTCTCGATCGCGAAGATTTGATCGATGATTTCGTTCGGGCGCAGGTTGCGGGAAAATCCCTCCAAACCGCTTGCACAAAATTTGCAGCCGTAAGCGCAGCCCACTTGCGTGGACAGGCAAATCGTCCGCCGATCCGAGCTGCCTCCATAAAGCGCCGGGGACGCTGGAATCAAAACAGATTCGATTAAGTTTCCATCGCTCAATCGGAACAGAAACTTGCGGGTTGTGTCGTGCGATCCAAGCACGCGCACGATCTCCATTTTGCTGAACGCGAATTGACTTGCCAGTTGCGCGCGCAACTCGCGCGACAAATCGGTCATCTCATCGAACGACTTTGCTCGCTTTTTGTAAAGCCACTCCGCGATTTGTCCGGCGCGGTAAGAGGGCTCGCCAAGCCTGTGAAGCTCCTCTTGAAGCTCGCCAAGCAGGAGCGATTTCAGCTCAATCTTGTCAGCAGCGGCCACTGCCAAACATACGGGACGGCCGATCTTGCATCAAACTTTCCCTTGGTTAGGTTCGCACCTGTGACCAAGCGCGTTGCCCTACCGACTGCTTCGTTTTTAGCGATCGCCTTCTTGCTCTCCGCCTGTGCTTCATCCAGCGAAGTGATGATGGAGGAGCCGAGCTCGCAGAGTGCAGCCCCCGTTCCGGGTGAAAGACTCCCTGATGAGGGCAGCGTTGCTCCCCCAGCGCCTGGCTCTAGTGCAAACATTCGCTGGTAGCCCGTTCAGCTATCTCGTTTGAATTGTGCTTGATCGCTAGCTGATGCCGGAAAGTATCAGCGCCGATGCCGAAATCGCGGACTCCGCTCACTCTCGGTTGGGAAGCTGCCCGCGCGAACGCGATCCCGGCGCTCATCATTCAAGCGATTATGCTGGCAATGCTGATCGCCTGTTACACAAATCACACTGTATTTTCGGCGTTGAATCAACTGGCCGATTACAAGAGTGCGCACGGCTTAACCTTCGTGATCGTCGCTTCGATCACAGCCGGCGCGATCATTCCGGAGATTTTCCTGATCCTTTTCTTTCAACGCGGGCGGCCCAATTGGCGGAACCTTCGCAATTTGCTTTTTACGGTCCCGGTCTGGGGATTTGATGGGGCACTCGTCGATCTTTTGTATCGAAGCGAAGCAGCGTGGTTTGGCGACGTCGCGACGCTGCCGGTCGTCTGCGCGAAAATTTGTGTGGATCAATTTGGCTACAATCCATTTTTCGCCGCGCCATTCGGCGTACTCACCTACGAATGGAAAAATAACGGGATCTCGCTGGGTCCATTGCGGCAGCTGTTCACGCTGGCTCATTATCGGGACAAGATTCTGCCGACATTGCTGGCGACATGGGCGGTCTGGATTCCGCTAATGGCGATCATCTATTCTCTACCTCTCGCTCTCCAATTTCCGCTATTCGGACTCGCGCTCTCGTTTTGGGTTCTGCTTCTGACTTACATGACCAACCGTTTTGCCGGAAAAATTGAAGCCGATGCGCCGCTGGCGCTGGCTGTTGCGGGGAACGTTGAAGCGTTAAAGCGTTGAACCGTTCAAGCGGCGCGGCGCGTTTGCTTCCGCTTCAACCCTTCAACGCTTTAACGCTGTAACGCGCCGTTTAGGAAATGCAAAAGCGCTTCGTAAACACCGGCGCCGTGTTGCTTTCTGGCGACGTAACCGCCAGCCGCGCGGACGGCGGCTTTGACTTCGTCGATTGCATTTGCAGGACAGGATGGCATCGCAGCAACCTTTCCATCTAGCATCGAGATGTCGTTGTGATGATCGCCCGCCGCAAAGATGTTTTCCCGCGGAACTTCGATCAAGCGCGCCAGCTCGGCGAGCGCCGCGCCTTTGTGATAATCGGCATGACAAAAGCGCAGATATACACTGTTTCGCTGGTAGTCTAACTTCGGGTGCCTAGCACCCGCTTGCTCGATAAATTCCGTAATGCGCTCCATTTCGTTATCGTTCTCCGCGACGAGACCTTCGAGGCGCTCAGAATCGTAGATAAGACGCGCCTTTGTTTTTTGGGTCACGAAGTCGATGACCTCAGCGAGCACTGGCTGGGCCGAAGAGAACAACTCGCTGTGATCCCGCGCACAGCGCTCGTTCCAACCACCGAATGCTTCCCATTTGTCGCCATTTTGCCCGGGACGAAAAACGTCGCGTTCGGTCGTGAGGATGAAATCAGGGCGGATCGGGAATGAAAAATCAGTCAAACCGGATTCGAGCAGATCGACGGAGCGACCAGTATTGATTGCCCACATCGTGCCGGCGTCTTGCAATTCGCGAATCAATTCCATGCACTGGGTATCGAGAACCGGTTCGCTGACGCGCGAAACGAGTGTGCCATCAAAATCGATGCTGAGAAGTTGAACCCGTGAATGCATCGGCCAGTTAACTTATGAATTGATTTCGGAGATGCAATCCGCGACGGTTTTTGACACGTGAATCGGTAGGGCGCGACCGCCGGGCGCGCCGGTAAGAGTAAAGATCGAACATGAAATCAGCTTACGAACTGGCGATGGAACGGCTGGAGAAAGCGTCGCCTTCGATTTCGCTCACCGAAGACCAGAAAAAGGAAATTGCGGAAGTTGATTCCGTTTATCGGGCGAAGATCGCCGAGAAAGAGGTTTTCTTGAAAGATCAAATTCGCAAGGCACAAGGCGCTGGCAATCTTGAAGAGGCGGAATCCCTTGAGAAGCAGCTTGCCTCGGAGATTCGCCGGTTGCAGGAAGATTGCGAGACGAAGAAAGAAAAGCTGCGCGCTAGCTTCGCGAAATAGTTGTAGAGGCGCTCAGTGCCAAGCGCCTGCTTTAATGGTCGGCGTTTGACACAAACGCCGCTACAACGCTTGGATTAAGAGACTGCTTCCTCCAAATCGGGTTTGGCCTCGCGTTCACCACGCTTCGGCAGATTGGGGTCGAGAAAGCCGAGCATATGGGCGCGCTTGATCGTGCGGACGCCTTCCTGTTTTTGCAGATCGGTAATGCTCTGCCGGAACGCTTCCATTTTAGTCCAGTGCACTTTGGGCCGGAAATGATGTTCGGCGTGATACCCGTTATAGAAGAAGAGCCAGTTGTAGATTTTGCCGTAGCTGCTAACTCCCCAGGCGATCGGTTTGTCAGGGTTTGCGCCGTAATGGCGGTAATAACCGTTCAAGTAACTGAAGCAGTGGCCAAGATACCAAAACGGCAGGAAATAAAAGAT
>JBKOXU010000053.1:0-6919 GCA_046725095.1 Verrucomicrobiota bacterium | reverse complement strand
AGAAAATTGAGCGTGATGCGCGAAGCGACATCTTCACGGTGACGGATTTTGACGGGACAGCCTTGTCGCAGCTCGGTGGGCAGACCGGAGCAGCGAACTTTCACGTCTTCGTTTTTGGTGAAAGCGGAGAATTATTCCAGCAATGGAACGACGTGCCAAGCGCAGCGGACCTGGCGGCGGTTCTAAAACAATCTGATAAGCCTGCGGCCTCAGCTCGGTCGATCAGCGCAACTGGCGATTGGTGATTGCCATGCAATCACGAGGCTGAAGCCGCGGGTTGTCACGGGAAGCAGACCTCAATATTTCGGCACGCTGGGATCGATTTGGTCTGACCATGCATCGATTCCGCCTTCGAGATTGTAAACATTGGCAAAGCCACGTTGCTGTAGCATTCGGACTGCCTCGGCACTGCGCCGGCCGCTGTGACAATGGACAACGATTGGCTGCTCACGCTGCAACTCATCTACTCGTTCGGCAATCTCCCCAAGCGGGATTAGCTTTGCGCCGTCAATCCGTGCGATCTCGTATTCGAATGCTTCGCGCACATCGATTAACTCGAATGGTTCGTGCGCATCCATCTTCCGCTTCAATTCATGTGCAGAAATCGTCGGTATCGTCTCGTCATCTCCTATTCCGCAAAATTGTTCGTAATCAATGGGGGAGAAGATTGTTGGGTTTTCTCCGCAAACAGGACATGCAGGATCGGGTCGCAGGTTAAGCTCTCGAAATTTTACCTTCAGCGCGTCAAAGTGGAGAAGACGTCCGATCAGCGGTTCGCCGATGCCGACAATCAATTTGATCGTCTCAATCGCCTGCAGCATTCCGATAATTCCCGGTAAAACACCGAGCACGCCTGCTTGCGCGCAGTTTGGGACTGAATCCGGTGGTGGCGGCTCCGGAAAAAGGCAGCGGTAGCAGGGTCCGCCCAGGTGAGGCGCAAACACAGTTGTTTGACCCTCAAACCGAAAAACGGAGCCGTAGACATTCGGCTTTCGCCCAAAAACGCAGACGTCATTGGACAAATATCGCGTCGGAAAATTGTCCGATCCGTCCACGACCACATCGTACTGCGCGACAAGTTCGGGTGCGTTCTCACTGGAGAAACGGCATTCGTGCAATTCGATCTCGATCTCCGGATTGATATCGCGCAGCCGGTCCTGCGCGGATTCCAATTTACTGCGGCCGATGTCCTTTGTTCCATGCAGAATTTGCCGTTGCAAATTCGAAAGATCGACATCGTCGAAATCGACAATTCCAATCGTGCCGACGCCGGCCGCGGCCAGGTAGAGCGCAGCTGGCGACCCGAGCCCGCCCGCGCCGATGGACAAGACGCGTGCCGCCTTCAGCCGCTTCTGTCCCTCGGACGTGACTTCGGGCATCAGAAGATGGCGCGAGTAACGTTGTAGTTCCTCAGCGCTCAATCGCATCGCATCCCTGCGCTTGTCATCGATGATGCTTCGCTTCATGTTCTCATCCTATTCTAGCACGAATTTTTTCTCGTGGGACCAACGCCCCCGGCCAATTCAGCTTTGGATAAGGGGACCGGTGATTGTTTTCAACGAGTGTTGATCATCGCCCGGCAGCCCGAGACATTGCAGGTGAACAGGACGGTCATGATACCGAACAGAAGGAGCGTCGAGCGCAGGGTTCGGGAGCGGAAGTAAAAGTAAGCGTGAACAAGATAAATTCCGATGCAAGCCCCGAACACTCCCCAGCCGCCACTATTGGCCCAGTGCGGGTTAATGAAAGCAGCAAGGCCAAGAGGAAACATCCAGGCCAGTGCCCAGAGGCCGCCGTTAGGATTGATCGCGAAAAGCGCGACCAGCCACGCCACGATATAACAAATGATCTTGTATCTTGGCCGGACTAAATTGCTGCGCGTAAGTTGGCCGACGCGACTTGAATCAGCCATCAGTTACTCTTTCACGGTCACCGGCGTCCCTACGGGAGCGTTTTCGAAGAATGGTCTCGCCATTCCCCTTGGCAAGCGAATGCAGCCGTGCGATGCAGCATACGGCGGAACATAACCCTGGTGCATCGCGTAACCGCCCCTGAAGAACATGGCATACGGCATTTGCGCACCATCGAAGTGCGTGCCCGGCGGCTGGCGGTCCTTGCGCGCATCAATGTTGAACCTCACGACGTTGCCATAATCATCCACGTAATCGCCGAATATGGTGGAGACGTGGTCTGCATTCTTCGAGAGAACCTGATAATTGCCCGGCGGGGTGGAGAACCCAGGTTTGCCGGTCGAGACGGTCGTTTCGCCGACGAGGTGTTTCCCTTTGTAAAAGTAAGCTTTCTGCTCCCCGATATGAACGACGATTTTAGGGGATCCGGAGACGCCTGCGTCATCCCACCAACCGGGCGGCCCCGGTGGATAACCGGCAGCAATTCTCAGCTGTTCCGCATAGGGTGGAATTTCCTCGCAGCTTGAGCAGAGGATGATACCGGCTGCAGCACCAAATAATAACATTATTCGTCTCAATTTCACAGCGCGGCGCATGGTATTGTCCTGTGGTCAGTCATTCAACTGTAAATGTCGATCCTGAGCGCGCTGTTGGACGTTTCGCTGTCGCCGATAATCGGTGTTTTCGCGCACGCGCACGCGCACCAACGCGGCCAAACCAGGGGATTCGTTTGACGCTCCGTGCGATAGGAAATACGCTCCGAGTTATGGCCATTGTGCAATCGCCTATCAACTTAAAGGACTGGATCGAAGAGAACCGGGAAAAGTTCAAACCGCCGGTGAGCAACCGCTATCTTTACGACGGGCGCGACTTTTTCGTCATGGTTATCAAGGGGCCAAACGCGCGGAACGATTTTCATCTTGTCGATTCCGAGGAGTATTTCTACCAGCTCAAGGGCAACATCAAAGTGCGCATCCGCGAAGGCGACCGGATCGTCGATCACATCGTGCATGAAGGCGAGACGTTCTTTATCCCGCCCAATGTCCCGCACTCGCCCCAGCGGCCGCCGGATACGATCGGCGTGGTGGTCGAGCGTCGCCGCCCGTCGGGAGAAAAAGAGCACGTCATTTTCTACTGCGAAAATTGCGGAGCATTGGTGGAAGACATTCACTTCGACTGCGCGGATATCGTCGAGCATTTCAGTCAGGCGATGCTTGATTTCTGGAACGATGACGCGCGGCGCACCTGCAAGACGTGTGGAACCAAGGTGCCGAAGCCAGAACCGGTGAAGGCATTGTAGGGCGTTTCTGTGAAACGCCGGTTTTCAATAGATGGCGTCTGACACAGACGCCCTACAATTTTCATGAAAATCGATCTGCACACACACATTCTGCCGCGCGACTGGTCCGATCTCGATGCGAAATACGGCTACAGCGGGTTCGTCAGGCTTGATCATTACCAGCCATGCTGCGCGCGAATGATGATCGGTGACCGCGTCTTTCGCGAGATCACCGACAACGTGTGGGACCCGAAGCGTCGCATCGAGGAGTGCGACCGCGCAGGCGTTTCCATGCAGGTGCTCTCGACTGTGCCAGTGATGTTCAGCTATTGGGCCAAACCAGCCGACGCGCTCGATCTTTCTCGACGCCTGAACGACCACATCGCCGAGATCGTTCGCGAGCATCCGAAGCGATTCGCGGGACTGGCCACTATCCCGATGCAAGATCCGGATTTGGCCGCAACCGAATTGGAACGATGCATTCGCGAATTGGGTCTGCGTGGCGCGCAGGTCGGCACACACGTGGATGCCAATCCGCACTCTGGACGCATCGACACCTTGAACCTCGACAATGCATCACTTCAGCCCGTCTGGAGTGCAGCCGAGCAGCTCAATGCGGGGATCTTTGTTCATCCCTGGGACATGCTCGGCAGGGAGCGCATGCCGAAATATTGGTTGCCCTGGCTCGTTGGTATGCCGGCCGAAACTTCGCTTGCGATCTGCTCGATGATCTTCGGCGGCGTCTTTAAACGCTTCCCGAATCTGCGGGTGGCGTTTGCCCACGGTGGCGGCGCGTTCCCATTCACGGTTGGTCGCATCGAGCATGCGTTTCACATGCGTCCAGATCTGGTCGCGACCGACAATAATACGAACCCGCGAAAATATCTCGCTGACGAAAACAAAAAGGGCGCTGTCGTCCCGGCGCGCTTCTACGTGGACTCCCTCGTCCACGATGCCGATGCCCTGCAAATGCTCCTCAAGTTATTCAGCGCCCAGCGCGTTGCGTTCGGATCGGATTATCCGTTTCCGCTCGGCGAGGCGCATCCCGGTAAACTCATCGAATCGATGAAGGAACTCTCCGTGAAAGAGAGGACGCGACTGCTCTCCGGAACTGCACGCGAATTCCTTGGCCTCAGTTAAGCATTGATGCGTTAAAACGTTTGAGCGTTGCAGCGGAAGTGTTTTGCTGCTCGTTATCCGACTCCGCTTGAACGGTTCAACTCTTCATCCCTTCAACGGCGCGCTCTGCGCGCTACATTTCGTGTCGGATTGCCCAGAGATCATGAAAGACCGGCCTAAACAATGACTCTTTTAGAAACGGCACACCAGGCGATCCGCCCGTGCCTTTCTTCGCGCCGATCGTTCGTTCGACCAACTTGATGTGCCGATAACGCCACTCCTGTAACCCTTCGTCGAAGTCAGTCATTAGCTCGAACAGGATCGAACATTCGGGTGCGCTCTTGTAGAGCCGAAGGATTTCCTTCTGAACCTGCTCGTTAGGCCCGTTGGGTTGGGTAAGGTCGCGTTTTTTTAACTCCTCAGGAATTTTCGTGCCGCGCGTGGCAAGAAAATCGTAGAAATGATCGATTACTGTCTGTTCATTAAGCAGCTGCTGCAGCCGATCGTATCCCGGAAAGTCTGGCTTCACGTAGGCGAGCGTCGATGCGCGCTTGTATCCGAGGACAAACTCAATTTCTCGGAACTGCACAGACTGAAAACCCGATGCCGTTTCGAGCCGGTCGCGGAAGCTCGAGAACGACGACGGCGTCATTGTCTCAAGGATGTCCACCTGCGCCACGAGCACTTTCATTATTGTGCGGACGCGCTTGAACGAATGAATCGCGCCGAACAAATCGCCGGCGGAAAAATCTCTTTTTATTTTTTCGAACTCGTGCAGGAGTTGCTTGAACCATAGCTCGTACGTCTGATGGATGATGATGAAGAGCGTCTCGTCGTGCTCCGCCGGGGAGGAGCGTGGCTTCTGAAGAGTGAGGAGCTTCTCCAGATCCAAATAACTCGCGTATGTCAGCGGAGGCATATGGGCAAACTCAACGCAGCCCGCGCGTGCGTCAAAGGAGCGATGTCCGGGGAGCACAGGCTGCCAGCCTGTTGGTCTCGGCAGCTTGCCGAGACGAACTTTGTTTCTGCAATCAGATGAGTGAGTGGTCGAATTAAATTGCGATTACGAGCAAGAGCAGGAGCAGGATTATGAACAAAAGGATGCTAGCGCATCTGTCGTAGATATTCCCGATCCCATGCGGCGGGTATGCTTTCCCGCGGCGAATACGGTCCCGGCTCGTACGCGCGCGAGGCGATCCCTTGCTGGCTCAGCTCGCACACGTGCCAATCCTGCTTGTTGGTCATGTCCCAGAATTCGATCGCGTCCTCCGGCTTGAAATCGGATCGATTGAACGCATCCGGATGAAAAAACCAATCGCACAAAATTAGCGTCCGCTCCGGCGACTGCGGCCAGAGCTGATGCACCATTACGTATTCCGGATGTAAAGAGAGGAGCATGTTCGGAAAAATCGAATAATAGAAAACCTCTTGGAGATTCTCGATCTTGCCGACCGGCAACGCGCACGCTTTGCCGCTCATCGTCAGGCCGGCGCCTTTATTAATCTTCATGAATCCGCCGAGAAACGGCCCTTCGGTCAGATCGTTCTCCGCCGAATCGTAGGGCGAAACTTTAGAAAGCATCGGATGCACGCCCGGGCAGTGATAACACTCTGAATAATTCTCGAACATCAGCTTCCAATTGGCCTTCACGTCGTACTCAATCCGTTTCGCCGCGCGCAAGATCGACATGTTCCAATGGGAGAATTTCCCGTTGAGCGGCGAGAACCATTCTTCCAGCGGAGTGGGGGAGTCTGCCAGATTCACGAAAATGAGTCCTTCCCAAAGTGCTACGTTTACCGCGTGCAACGAATAATCCGCTTTATCAAAACCCGGTACTTGGTCCATGTGCGGTGCCGCGATCAATCGCCCGTCCAGCCCGTACGTCCAGGCATGATACGGACACTGAATCGCGGACAAATGTCCGTTTCTGTCTTCACGAAGTCGAGTGCCACGGTGACGGCACACGTTGTAAAAGCCATGCACTTCTCCGCGTTTATCACGCACGATAATCAGTGATTCGCTCGCGACCTCCGTGACGAAATAATCGCCCGTTTCAGTAAGCTGACTCTGATGCCCGACCAATAGCCATTGCTTCGAGAAAATTCTGTCTTGCTCTTCTGCGAAGACTTCGGGCGAAACGAAGTATTGCTGCGCTAAAGTTTTCGCTCCAGCCGCGAAAGTTTCAGCCGTCTTGCGGAATACAGGTGCGATTGTTTGACTCAGCGGCATGCTCAAATCCTCGCACGCAGCACGGGCGTCCGTCAAAGGTTGGATCGGCGGTTCCGTGTGTAGAGGCGCTTGAGCGAAGCGCCTAATTCAGATTTAGGTGCTTGATGCAAGCACCTCCACAACTCATCAACCTTTCAAGACTGCCTGATGAAATTCGTACCAATCGTCGAGATTGTTCAGGTTCACCGCGTCTTTCGGAGCTGACGCGTCGTCGGCAATGTCGCACGCGTTCAGAATACCTTTCCGCGTTTCGTCATCGTGATTGTAGCCGCGCACTGCGGCGTTATGCTTCTCGATCGACTCCCGGGTTAGAGATTTAGCGTTTTTCTTCACCCATGCCTCGAACTCGGGATAGGTCGGCTTATTTTGCTTGATGTAATCT
>JBKOXU010000158.1:0-31494 GCA_046725095.1 Verrucomicrobiota bacterium | reverse complement strand
TGAGCTTCGTATTCGAGAGCTGAGCGAGAAATATCGGTCGATTGGGAAGTTTGTAGAATAGCGCCGACGAACCTGCGTTTAAACCCGCAGCCGACACGACTGTCGCTACAGGGCGCTGCATTCATGCATCATAAGCAGCTTACGATGCTTTCAGACTCTGCGGCGGATTACCGATGCAGCTGTAACCAGTTTGTGACAAGCTGAAGATAATCAATGAAAGTAAGCTGGGCCGGACTGAGCAGCGCTTCCTCTGCGATGACTGGCAGCTCTCTTCGGAACCGCTGGTAATCCTGCCAGATTTTCGTCCCACCTGGAATGGCGGCTTTGCCCGGTGCAGATTGCAGCCAGTCGCGGACATGCCGAATTGCCTTGGCCGGGCTTCTGTAATGCGCCTTGATGTCTTGACCGCCAATATCCGAAATGAACCGTTTGTAACGGTATGGCGCACGATCCATGATCAAACAGCGTTTCTGAGACGAGCGTCCTCCGAATCGTTTGGCGCCGAGAAAAATTCCCAGCTCCAACGGCATGTTGAATCGGGGGATTCGATATAGCTGATCTTCGACTTCCGTCCGAGAAATGTCGTGGATGCTGTGATTACACTGCGCAATCAGCTGATAAATATTTTCAATCCGAACTTCGCCTGCATCGGTAAATTCCAATGTGCATCTCGGGACGAATCCGCATGCGGCAATGCAAAAGACAATTGCGTCGAAAAGCGGCTGGTACTCTTTATCGAACGGGCAGTTGATGAAAACACTAGCACTCGGTGCCGCTGGCATTCCGGCTTAACCGCGCTTAACCACCAGGAACACGTCCTTGTCCGCGCCGGACCGTATCCTCGCCTTATATGTTTTCGGATCGGTTCGCTTTAATTCTGCGATTTTTCGGACCGCTTCTTTGATTACTGTTTTGGGGACCGTGCCATTTCGCTGCACATCCGGAATTGGGCGATACTTATTCGCAGGCATACCTTAACATACGAAGACCGAGACTAATTGTCATTTGAAATCCGAGTTTACTTCCTCTCATCAATAAAGATTTCCCAGCGCTTTACACTCTCCAGTTTGAGAATGCCCTGCTTGAACCAAGGGTCGTTCTTCAGTTTTTCGCGCACTTCATTCTCGTCTTCGGCGTTCACAATCAAAAGAGCGCCATGTGGCATCCCACCTTCATCGACCAAAGGGCCGCCCATCAAAATGAAACCGTCAGCGACGAGTTGATCGATAAAAGCCGCGTGTTCATCCCAAAAAGGCTGCTCACGCGTGCCTTTCGATAAATCACGATTCGGGCCGGCCGAGGAAATCGCCAGGAATGTATTTTTCATTACCGGCAAACGTCAAACGTCCGCGCGTCGCGTCAACTCTTCGGGTCCTCTGCGATTCGGAGCACAACTTTTCCGCGCGTATGATGCGTCGCAGCCTGTCCCTCTGCCGCGATCGCTTCACTCAGCGAGAGAACCTGCGTCACGATTGGCTTGATTTTGCCCTGGTCGATCAGGTGGGCAATCTCCCCAAGGTCCTCTGCGTCCGGATGCACGGAGATACCCGCGCCGCGAATCCCGCGTTTCTTGATCTCGGCTGGATCGGGACGCGCCACCAGCGACATGACGATGCCTCCTTTCTTAACCGCGCCGTAAGAACGTGCGAGCGTTTCTTTGCCCACGGGATCGAGCACGGCGTCCACATCTTTTGCAATATCTTCAAATTTGGTTTTTGTATAATCCACTACCTCGTCTGCGCCGAGTTGCTTGAGGAGATCCTGGTTTGCGGTCGAGGCGGTCGCGATGACACGTGCTCCCCGCGCTTTCGCAATCTGCACGGCGAAGCTGCCGACCCCGCCTGAGGCGCCGTGAATCAGAATGGTTTGTCCCGCCTGGAGCTTCGCCACGTCCACCAAAGCCTGCCATGCGGTCAAGGCGCCCATCGGAACCGCCGCGGCTTCCACAAAGTTGAGAGACGCAGGCTTCGCGGCAACTTCCCAGTCCTGGACCGTGACATACTCCGCCCAGCCGCCGCCAAAAGTTGGGTAGCCGTAGACTGTTTCGCCGACTTTCAGTTTCGTGATGTTTGCGCCGATTTTTTCCACGACTCCGGCGATATCGTAGCCGGGGATCAGTGGCAGGTGCGTGCCGAACTCCCGAGCGTACTTGCCGCTGAGCGTAAGCGGGTCGGCTGGATTGACGCTGCTCGCGATCACTCGCACCAGTACTTCATTTTCCTTCGGCGCCGGCCGCGGCACCTCTTCAAATTTGAGCACTTCAGGTGCACCATATTCGTGCGCGACGACCGCTTTCATCATCGGCTTTTCGGCGGCACCCGTAATATGAGGAGAGAAAACCGCTAAAATCGTCAGGCATGAAATTGGCAGTTCGCGTTGAAGCCTTTGCATCACTGCAGCTTGGCGCGCGATTGCCTACAGTGCGAACCCGAAAACTTGTTATCTGTTCTATGGCTGACCCATTCGCCGCCGCATTCGCGCGACTAAACCTCCCGCGTAAGGTTTGAAGATGAAACGAGAAAATCCGTCGATTGAAATTTGTCCTGGTATCACGCGCCGGACGGTCGCGAACGGCAAGACCATGTATCAGATGCTCGCCACGCTGGCGGCCGGGAGTCGGATGCTGGCGCACACGCATTCCCAAGAGCAGATCGTTCACATCCTCGAAGGCAAAATGCGATTGATTGTCGATGGCGTGCCGCACGAGCTTTCCACCGGCGATTCCTTTTATCTCGCGAGTAACGTCCCGCACGGTGTGGAAACAGTGCTACCGACGCGCGTGCTCGATACTTTTAGCCCACCACGCAATGACTACCTGGAGATCGACGAACAGGCTCGCCAGGACGATGCGCGGTAATTGACAGGCTCATGATGCGCGGCGCGGGATGCCGGTGCGCCAATGGCGGAGGACACGGTGCCGCGGCACCGCGGTGGCGCGATCCATAGTGGTGACAATCAACTGGCGACGACGCAGATTCTCGAGCGCGCTTTGCACGGCGCTTTTTGAAAGACCGGTCGCTTCCGCGAGCATGCGCAAACTCGCCGGCACAGTCCTCCATTTGTCGCGCGCCGCCTGACCGTAGAGATGCAGATAAACAAGATACGCGGCCGGTTGGCGATCGTGCCCGACGAGGTCGCGCATCAGGACATCAATTACGTAGTCGTCGACCGGAATTGTTTCGCGAAATCGGGCCATGGCGCGTCGCGCAGCGAGGCGGCCAGATTACTGCTATACCGATAAACGGACAACACTTTCTGCGCGCCGACGGTTTCGGCGGCTGGACGGCCGCGTTGGGATCAAAGTAGGTTCGACGCATTATGATCAAGCAAATCAAGTTCGTCAGCGTTCCAGTGGCCGACCAGAATCGGGCACTCGATTTTTACACGGAGAAACTCGGATTCACCATCATCACAGATCAGCCGTTTGACGATAAGCAGCGGTGGATCGAATTGCGCGTTCCTAAGGCCGAGACGCGCGTGGTGCTGTTTACGACTGAGGAGGACAAGAATCGGGTGGGCACATTCATGAACCTGTCCTACGCCTGCGACAATCTACAAAAGACCTACGAGGAATTGCGGGCGCGCGGCGTGGAATTCGAAAATCCGCCAAAGAAAGAACCGTGGGGCAGCTACGCGATCTTCAAAGACAGCGAAGGAAACAGGTTCGTTCTGGGAGATTAATCCTCGCGCAAAGCGACGACCGGGTCGACGCGACTCGCGCGCCGTGCCGGAATCCAGCATGCGATAAGCGTGGTCAAAGTGAGAACGGCCGCGACGAGAACAAAGGTATTTGGGTCAACCGATTTTACTTCGAACAATACTTTCTGGAGCGCCCGTGAAAGGGCGATCGCGCTGACCAGGCCGATGCCACCGCCGATTGCGAGCAAGCTCATCCCGTGACCGAGAATCAATTTTCGGATTTGTGATGGTTGCGCACCGAGCGCGAGACGAATACCAATTTCGCGCAATCGCTTGGCAGCCGTGTAGGCAAGCACGCCATAGAGACCGATTGCAGCCAGCACTAGAGCGAGACCGGCGAAGATTAGGAGCAGAAAAGTGAGCAGACGTTGTGCGGCCCATGTTTCTTCCACACGGTCGAGCAGCGTGCGCACTTCGAAGACAGGTTGCGATGGGTCGATCGATGTAACGATGTCGCGAATCGGCTTTTCAAGCGATTTGATCATCCCGCCGGCTCGAACGAACAACACCAAACCAGTGCGTTTGACCTGCGCCTGCGAGAAATAGACAAGCGGCCATGATCCGGTTTCATCGAACCCGTGCGTTTTGACCCGCGCGACTATGCCTACGATTTCAAACGCCTTGTTCTCTTCCCCTTCGCCATCCGGGTCGCCCAAAAAAAGCCGTTTCCCGATTGGATCCTCTCCCGGAAAATAGCGGTCAGCCATTTCCTGATCGACGACAATAACGAGCGGGGAAGTGTTTGTGTCCTGATTGTTCAGGACGCGACCGCGAAGCAGCGGAATCTTCAAAGTTGAAAAATAATCACCGGCCACGACTTCGATCTCAGTGTCGGGGGCCTGACCTTTCGCCGGCTCAGGCGTGCCTTCACGAAAGAACCCAATCTGCCAACTGCCAAAAAGGGGCGGGTTCGAACCGATCGCGGCCGACTCAACCCCGGGAAGGGCGCGAACGCGTTCGAGAAGATTTTTCGAGAAAGCCGAGACCTGTTCCTTTTTGGTATATTTGGTGAAGGGAAGATCGATGCGGGCGGTGAGCAGACCGCGCGGTTGATACCCAAGTTGAAGCGACTGCAACCGCGCGAAGCTTTTCAAAACCAGCCCCGCTCCGATGAGTAGAGTGAGCGTGAGCGCGATCTCGCTGATCACGAGCCAATCGCGCGTGCGACGAGCGGACGGCGCGTCTCCGCTGCCGCGCGACCCGGCCTTCAACGCCAGTTGCAGATCGGTGTGAGACGCTTGCCAGGCCGGCCACAAACCGAACAACACGCTGCTAAGCGTCGCGAGAACAAAGGCAAAGCCGAGTACGCGAAAATCGAAGTAGATTTCGTGAAATCGCGAAACGCCTTGCGGACTCCAAGCCACAAGCGCGTCACGCACCCAAATCGCGCTAAAGATTCCAAGCACTCCGCCGAGCAGGGCGACGAGAAAACTTTCGAGGAGAAGCTGGCGAATAATCTGGCTGCGACTGGCGCCGACAGCCGCGCGGATGGCAAATTCTCTCGCGCGCGCCGCCCCCCGAGCGGCGAACAAGTTAGCCAGATTCGCGCAGGCGATCAGCAACACCATTCCCACGGCGCCAAGAAGGAGGGCGAGATTCGTTCGATATTTCCCGACCAGATTCTCCAGGAGCGGCTTAACGACAACACCAACGTTTTTGTTGCTGTCGGGGTAAGTGTGCTCCAGGCGCGCAGCAATGGTTTTCATCTCGTTGCGCGCTTGCTCGATCGACACTCGAGGCTTCAATCGTCCCCAAACATATAGCATTGGGTGATTGGCTCGCTCCTGCCATGTGCCGCTGTTGATGCGTCTCATGATCGAAAACCAGGCATCGGTATCCTGGGGCGACGTCATTTCCGGTGGCATCACACCGACTACAGTGAAACTCTGGTCGTGAAACTTGACCGCGCGACCCAGCACCTCAGGATCGCGATTGAATACCCGCTGCCACAGGCGATCGCTGATGATAACAGCTTGTGGACCACCGGCTTTTTCTTCCTCCTCGCTAAAGGTGCGTCCCAGTTGCGGGGACAAGCCGATCACCTTAAAGAAATTGTCGCTGACGTAGGCTCCTGAGACGCGCTCCGCTTCCCGTCCCGGAATGCCGCTAAGGTTACGCGATTCACGACGAGTGACCGCGAGATGTTCGAAAACCGTGTTGTCGCGCTTCCAATCGAGATAATTCGGACAAGAGACGGAGAATTCTTCGCCGCCCATATTATTGCGTTCATTCAGAAACATGATGCGATCGGCATTCGGGAAAGGGAGCGGTCGCAGCAAGACCGCATTGATCACACTAAAGATGGCGGTGTTTGCACCGATGCCGAGGGCGAGCGTCAGCACGGCGATCGTCGTGAATGCCGGCTGCTTCACCAGCATGCGCGTGGCGTAACGAAGATCCTGGATCAAAGCGCCCATCTCTCCGCGAAAGAACGAAATGAAATTCCTGGGTCGCGGGAGATTAGCTTGGCCGTGTTTCGATCACGCCAGCGGACGCATTCGTCACCCGGTCGAGCGGGAACGCGACCGATTGATGCGCGAACTGCCAGATCGAAAACGCTGCGCTGAGGATGAAGAGGGCATAGACCACTATCTCCAGCACGTTGCGCTTTTTCTCTTCCGAACGAACCAACAGAGCGTAGGTGGATTCAAAGTTTTGCATAAGGTTTAGTTTGGTTGATGCCAGTGCTTACGCAACGTCCGTGCCAAGATTCTGATCATCAATCTAAGTCGCTGGCAATGAGTGGATTGAGATTTATTCGGATTAGAACGGCGACATGCCAATGTTCCGCGTATGGGAACGAACAATTCCGTTTTTGGGACGCCAAACCCATGGTGGGGTTCAATCCTTGTGAGAATGTTGTCCAATGGTATAGACGATGTGTAGCCCGACGAGTCGCGCTACAAGCACTGTGAGATAAATCTGACCCATCACCGCCTCGATCACAGCCATGGTTCGCGCTGCAGCTGAGCGCGGAATGATGTCGCCGTAGCCAACCGTAGTCAGAGTCATAAAACTGAAGTATCTCAGTCCCAGAATGTGCGCCACGTAGTCGGTTGGACCGGTCTGCGGTAAAGGGGCAAACGATCCCGGCACTATTTCTTCCAGCAGCGCGTAGGCGAATGTCCAGCCGAATCCAATGAGCATGTACACGCAAACCGCGGCAAAGATTCTGTCGATCGTGACACTGCCGCTGCGCAAAACGTAGCCGAGAATACTCACCGAGAAGAAAGTAACCAGGACGACAATGCATCCATGCTGAAGGAGCACCGCCCAACGCTGGGGATAAACAAGAAGGAGCGCCGCCGCGATGACGGAGATCACGGATAAGACGATTGCGATGATGAAAAGATGCTTTCGCTCGCTTAGCGCATAGGTGCCCGCGATCAGGATCGTAGTCGCGGCGATGTCCATAATCAACGGCCCGTGCCGAAACGTGACCGCAAACGGGATAACCGCGAAAAGCAAAAGTATGGAGACGAGGAGAGCGAGATGCCGCCAGCGATATTCGGGCGTTGCCATGGTCTTACTCGATCGAGAAGCGCATCTGCGAAAATTGTCTCTGTATCGCGATCTCGCCGGCCATCGTGATTTCGCATTCGTGATACCACTCGGGACATTTGGGTGCACCTATTTTTTGCGCGCGTAATTTAATCAAAGCAGATCGCGATCGCTCGCGCCGAGGCTCTGCCGAGGGTGCCGGAAGCCTTCGCCCAAAATCAGCGATGGCGTCCGCGTTGCTCCTGAGCAACACGCGAGATAAGCTTGGCGATGAAGGTGTTTCCTCGGCGAATTGTCCTTCTGATCATCGCCATTGCTGCAAGCGCTACCGCCGCCCACGCACGTCCCGGTTCCGGGGTACGCGAGCGAAAGGTGGACGTCACTGAAGGCGTATCGCTGCGGGTCATCGAAGCGGGCCGGGCGGGCGCGGGGCCGACTTTGGTTTTCATTCCCGGCTGGAGCACTGGCGCCGATATTTGGCGGCAACAGATTGATCGCTTTGCTGCAAATTACCGCGTGATCGCTTTCGATCCACGTTCGCAGGGTCAATCGACGATCGCAACCAGCGGGAACACGCCCGAGCTGCGCGCGCAGGATCTGCGCAATTTGCTCGAACGGCTGGACGCGCACCGTCCGGTGTTAGTCGGTTGGTCGCAAGGAGTACAGGATCTGGCCGCGTACGTCGAACGTTACGGCACACACGACCTCGCCGGGGTCGTCCTGGTGGATGCGGCGGTCGCCGATGGCGCGAATGGGGTCGCTGCGCGCCCGCAGGAGGCGGCGGCGCAATTCAAGATGTTCGCCGTTTATCAAGCGCATCAGCCGGACTATTTGCGCGGAATGATGGGCGCAATCATCAGCAAGCCGCAGCCCGAGGGCATGATCGATCGGCTCGTCGCCAGTGGCATGAAAACGCCGACCACGATCGGGATCGGGATGTTGGTTGCGGACCTTTTCGGGGTGGATCGCACTGCCGCGTTGAAAAAGATCGATTGTCCGACCCTGATTATCGCATCCGCGAAATCGAACGAACTGGCTCGCCAAGAGACGGGCGCTAGCCAGATTCCGCACGCGCGCTTTGAAAAAATCGAGGACGCCGCGCACGCTGTCTTCCTGGATCAGCCGGAACGCTTTAACGAACTACTCGAGAAATTCGTCAAAGACCTGACGACGACGGCTTCGGCGGATTCAACGCCGTAGACGGGGAGCCAGAGAAACGTTGAGCGGCGTCTGCAGAGTATTCGGCGAGCTCGCCGAAGGTGTCTCAAGGCGTCTTGGGAATGCGTAGCGGAACAATATTATTTCCGTGGCGTCCTGCCTTCTTCAGCGTCGTGGAGATCTATCCAGGTTTGGATGTCGTCGCGGTCGCCGAAACCCGATCGCTCCTTGGCTGCTTGCAGGTCTGCGCTTGCTTCATCTCGCCAGCCACGTTTGGTAAGAAACGCGTTCCAGATCGAGATTTCCTCTTCGCTTGGTCTTCTGCCCCGCGCAAAGCACCATTCGAGTATTTCCTCGTCCGATCCGCCTTCCAGCGTTCTCTCGACAAGATCATCATAATTTACTCCGAGGAATCTTGTGCAACGGGCATCAAAGAAAGTCGGATCGTCAACGCCGACAAAATATCCCGGCGCCAGTTGGCCCGCCGCGTTCAGCCGGATCTTGTCCAGCATCCGCGCAAAGTAAATCAGGCCTTTTGTTTCGACGTAATCGCTACACGGAGTCTGAGTTTGCATTCAAAAGAAAGCTTCTGGCCCTGTGCTAAAGTGTCAACAGTCCACTTAGAGTGAAATGGCCATACCACTTGGACGGGAGCTTGCGGTTACCACTAGTTTTCGCGGAGAATCAGCAAATCCCAGCGTGATCAAAAAGGATCACCCCTTTCCCTAAGGAAAAATTACCGGTCTTGTGAGCGTAATCCGAACCTTGAAACGAGTTGCAAATAAAAACTCAAGTAAAAAGCCGCGCCGTCGCCATTCGATCATGACTTTTGAAATGATTCGGCTCGATCGCGCTGCGGACGAACCACTTCACGAACAGCTTTATCGGCAGATCCGCGATGAATTGATTTCGGCAACGTTCAACAACAGCTCTTCCCGACTTCCCTCCTCTCGCGAACTGGCCGCCGACCTGCGGGTATCGCGATTCACTGTAAACGTCGCTTTCTCAAGGCTTCATTCGGAAGGCTATCTTCGATCGAGAATTGGATCGGGCACATTCGTCGTCGAGTCGTTGCCCGAAACTTTTCTGAGTGCGCGGACGACAAAAGCAGGGCCACATATAGAACGCCCGCCCCGTCTTTCTACTCGGGTAAAAAATATTCCGGATCACCGAGCTGGAAAACAGTTCGATTTTGGAATCGCAGGGCCTCCCGGTGTTACCTTTGTCCCGGCTGTCGCGGCGCTTGACGAATTTCCGATCGCAATTTGGGAACGACTCAGAGCACAAGTCCTCGCAAAAAAAGGAGCGCATCTGCTCCAGTACGCATCAAGCCGTGGCGACCCAGACCTGCGCAAAGCACTCGCAACTTATTTGTGTGATCACAGAGGTGCGCGCTGTCATCCGGACCAGATCGTCATCACCGCTGGAACGCAGCAGGCGATGATGATCAGCGCGATGGCCCTCGTAAATAGGGGTGAGGTTGCGTGGATCGAGGATCCTGGATTTTACCAGGCTCGCCGCACCTTTGGATTCGCCGGGGCGACGGTGGTTCCGAGACCTGTTGACCGGGAGGGAATCACGATAGGGCGGCCGTCGAAGCAACGCTCGCCTAAAATAATTTACGTGACTCCTTCCCATCAATTCCCGCTCGGTATGACCATGAGCCTCTCGCGAAGAACGGCTCTAATCGATTTCGCGCGCGCCTCCGATGCTTATGTTTTTGAAGACGATCACAACTCAGAATTTCGTTATACTGGTCCCCCACTCCCGTGTTTGCAGGGCCTCGATAACGCTGGTCGTGTTATCTACGCGGGAACGATGAGCAAGATACTCTATCCGTCCTCGCGGCTGGGCTACGTCCTAGCCCCGGAGCAATTGGTCGAACCAATGATTAAGATTCGCGCTGTGATGGATCAGCATTCACCCGCGATTGATCAGGCGACGCTGGCTCGGTTCCTGACCGAGGGATTTTTCCTAACTCACATAAAGCGGATGCGGAAATTATATTCTGATCGACGAGAGTTCTTCATCGAACAATTCAACAATTTGTTAAGTAAGTACTTTATTCTAGAAATTCCGGAAGCTGGGTTGCATTTCGTCGCTTGGATGCGGCAGAAAGAACACTTGCCGTTGATTACGCGCGTCTGCACTGAAATTGGTATCAGGCCCTCGCCCTTATCATCGTGCTTTATGAAGACGGAGCCAGATCCCGCACTCACTTTTGGATTTGCAGCATGGTCGCGTGCGCAAATTCGCGAAGGCCTTGGCAAGTTCGCGGCGGCGCTTAATTCAAAACTGGATTAGGCAATTTTTGCCAATCCCTCATCTCTTGGCGGGCGCTGTTGAATCCGCCGCCAGCCATTCCGCTATTCTCGATCCTGCGGAGAACCACTGGTTATCGCGGCTGGATTCGTTGATCGAGCCAGGAACCAAAAATGAAATGGCCCGTACCAAATCTGCGAAGTGGCTCTGGTGATGAGTAAAAGCCAGTCCCTAAAGTGTCGTCATGAAAACTCAACACAGGAGAAAAGATATGACAGCACAATTCACAAGAAAACGAGGCAGCCAAATTCTTGTAATAATTCTGGCTACTGCGTGCTGCGGAGTGGCTCTGGCGCCAGCGCTTGCACAGGGACAAGCGCAGGCAAGGGCAACACCGCAATACCAGGTGTCTAACCTCCCCTCGCTCGGTGGGACGAGCAGCGGCGGAAACAGCATCAATAACCAGACTTGGGTGGCAGGCTATTCCAGACTAACGGGAGACCAGAGCCGGCACGCTACGCTTTGGCGAAGCGGTTTGCTCTCTGACCTCGGCACACTTGGGGGACCAAACAGCAGTGTCACATGGAACGTGAAGAATACCCAAGGCATCATCGTGGGTATTTCTCAAACTGCCGATCCGGAGCCGTTGGGGGAATGGTGGAGTAGCTTCGCTTTCTACAGTGGCCCTGACAACGTCGGCTTTATCAACCTCGGGTTCGTTTGGGAACAGGATCAGATGAGGGGACTGCCCAATTTTCCTGGAGGAAATAATGGCTTTGCGACCGGAGCCAACAACTTGGGTCAGGCGGTCGGGTGGGCGGAGAATGGTGTTCATGACACCGCGTGCGTCTCGCCCCAAGTACTCCAGTTTCGCCCAGCCGTGTGGGAACTCGGGCCCCCAGACGAGATCCAAGAACTCCCTCTGATCCCCGGCGACACCTCAGGAGCCGCCACGGCGATCAACGACAATGGACAAATCGTGGGGATTTCGGGCATCTGCGACCAGGCCGTTGGCAGACATACTGCCAGGCACGCCGTGATTTGGGAAAACGGCGGAGTGACCGACATCGGCAACCTTGGCGCTGAATGGTGGAACACGCCCACGGCAATCAATCAACGAGGCGACATCGTCGGGTTTGCCGGCGACCCCGCCTTTGTTGAAGGCGACATCGTACACGCTTTCAAGTGGACCAGGGAAGACGGCATCCGACATCTCAAACCTTTGCCGCGACGTACGCCAAAACATGTGGACAGTGAGGCCTACGGCATTAACGAAGCCGGCCAGGTAGTCGGCGTCTCGTGCGACGCGGACTTTGTTGATTGTCATGCAGTTATTTGGGATCACGGCAACACACCCACAGACCTCAACGACCTCAAAGGCGGCTTTTCTGCTCGGCTCGAAAGCGCCAAAGATATGAATGACAACGGAGAGATTACGGGTAGAGCTATCGATTCAAATGGCGTGAGAACAGCGTATTTGGCGGTACCTGTGCGGCCATGAGTCAGATCGTAATGCGCTTAATTAGCGAGGCCACCAATGAAGTTCGTCCTGCCTGACAAAATGAAAACACTTTGGAGTAGTTGAGACTCGACGAGGCACGTGGTGAGCTAAAAGCCGCCACGCGCCTTCTTATTTCGAGTCTTCGCTATCAACAGGCCCAGCAGCGCGGTGCGCCTCGAAGCCAGAACGCGCTATTTCTTGCGCGTATAGTTGATCTCCATCGTTTTGGCTTCCTGGCCACCACGATTTTCGTACCACTCGAAGGTGTGATGGTCTTTATCGACAATCTTGATCACTTCGCGGATTTTTTGCTTCATGCCGGGAATCCCTTCGTATTCGCTACTGTAGGTAAACGTCTTGGTCGCGGGATCGTAGTCGCCTTCGGACAGCATGATGCCGGTGCCCATGTTGTCGACCCAGCTGCCGACGAATTTCTTTTTCACGTTGTCGTAGCCATCAACGCCCATGCCTTTGAAGGTCATCTCTTTCTTTTTGCCGTCGGGCTGAGGCATCTCCATTTTTCCAGTCACGTCCACTACAAAGAAGCGCCCGTCCAACATCGGTTTTCTCACTGCCGTGCCCTTTGATTCTTCCGGCTTCGCGTTTGGATCGGGGTTCATCCACATTTTGATGGTGTATGTCCACGTGCCGGCCAAATCCGCCAGCAACTTGTGGTTCTCGCCGGGTTTCGACAGTTCCATCATTTGAGTCATCATTTTCTGCATATCCTCAGCGGTGGGCTGTCCACTCGGGCCGGTCAGTGTTGCCGCCGGCGAAGGGCTAGTCATCACCGGGCTGTCACTTGGAATCGAAGGAGCGTTCGGCGACGGGCTGTTTACCTGCGCGAATGATGAGATGGCGGCCAGTGTTGAGCAAGAAAGAATCGTTAAAGACAGAGAAGTTTTCATGATGGCAGTCTTTCAGGGTACCGCGCGGAGTCAAGAGGGGGTTGGGAACCGGCGCGCGGCCGATACGCGTTTACCAGCCGAGAACTTTCGCGAAGATGAGCGGTGCTACGATCGTGGCGTCGGATTCGATCATGTATTTCGGCGTGTCGACGCTCAGTTTGCCCCAGGTAATTTTCTCATTGGGCACGGCGCCGGAATACGACCCGAAGCTGGTGGTGGAATCGCTGATCTGGCAAAAATAACCCCACTCGGGAACAGGCGTGCGCACTACGTCCTGATTGAGCATCGGCACAACGCAAATCGGGAAATCACCGGCGATGCCGCCGCCGATCTGAAAAAAGCCAATGGAAGACTCCCGTGATACGCGGCCATACCATTCCGCCAGCTCGATCATGTATTCGATCCCAGAGCGCGCTGTATGGACGTCGGTGATTGCTCCCGTGATGCAGCGCGCGGCGTAAATGTTTCCGAGAGTCGAGTCTTCCCAGCCGGGAACAAATAACGGGAGATCCTTCTGCGCAGCGGCCATCATCCAACTGTCCGCAGGGTCGATTTCATAGAATTTCTTGAGCCGGCATTCCCTTAAGATCCTGAAAAGAAATTCGTGCGGAAAAAAATGCTCCTTTTTCCGGGAGGCGACGACCCACTCATCTATGACCACCTTCTCAATTCGTCGGATCGCTTCCTCTTCCGGAATGCACGTGTCGGTCACCCGATTCAAATGACGAGCCAACAGCTCCTTCTCCTGTTGCGGGCTTAACTCCCGATAATTAGGAATGCGTTCATACTTGCTGCGCGCCACGAGATTGAAGAGGTCTTCCTCCAGGTTGGCCCCGGTGCACGTAATGGCGTGGACTTTATCCTGACGAATCATTTCAGCGAGCGAGACGCCCAATTCGCCCGTGCTCATGGCGCCGGCGAGCGTGATCATCATTTTTCCCCCGCGATCAAGATGCGCAATGTAGGCGTCGGCAGCGTCTTTGAGAACCGCCGCGTTGAAGTGTCGGTAATGGCGGTCAATGAACTGGCTGATGCTGCCTGCCTTCACGCGATCAACTTTTGTGATTTGCTTGTTCATTGTCGATTCACAAAAGATTTATTATGTGACGCCCGTCAATTGAGCACGCATTTTTTTCGGCGCGGCGACAAGTTCTACGGCAGCGAAGCAATAATTCGGGCGACCAACGCTTCGGGTGTTATTCCGAGGACGAGAACGAACAGGGCAAGCAGCGTTAACGAGATTCGCGAGAGCAAATCGATTTTGACAACTGACGTTTGGGTCGCTGTTTGATCAACGAAAATTACTTTCAGCACGATGAGGTAATAGTAGAGCGAAATCAGGCTGCCAAAGAGCGCCAGGGCGACGAGCCAGAGCAGGCCGTGATTGCCACCGGCGCCCAAAGTGACGCTGAACAGGTAGAATTTCCCGAAAAATCCGGCCAACGGTGGGATGCCGGCCAGCGATAAAATGAAGATCGACATGCATCCGGCGAGCAACGGTGAACGGGACGAAAGCCCGGCAAAATTTTGGAAATCGTCGCCACCGGTTTGGCGGCGGACCAGGGCGACGACGCCGAATGCACCGACGAGCGTGACAGCGTAGACGGTCGTGTAGAAGAGAGTCGCGGCGAATCCAGCGCGTCCGCCCGCGACGAGTCCAAGCAATGTGTAACCAGCGTGCGCGACAGCGGAGTAGGCGAGCAGACGACGCACGTTGGTCTGCGCAAGCGCGACGAGATTGCCAACCAGGATCGACAATGCCGCCAGGGCCGCGAGCACGGGCGACCAGCCGGCCACCATCGCGTGCCAGTCAGCGCTGCCCTGCACGGGCGCGAAGCCAACCAGCACGATTTTTCCAAGCACCACGAACGAGGCGACCTTCGAGCCCGAAGCGATAAATGCCGCGCTCGGAACGGGTGCCCCCTGGTAGGCATCGGGCGCCCAAAGGTGGAATGGCGCAGCGGCGACTTTGAAGGCGAAACCGATGAGAGTCATCACGATGCCGACAGCGAGCAGCGGTTGGATGGGCCCGGAGCTTAGTTTCTGCCCCATCACAGCAAGGCTGGTCGTTCCCGACATGCCGTAAATGAAGCTAATCCCAAAAAGCGTGAACGCGCTCGCCGTGCTGCCGAACAGGAAATATTTCAGGCCCGCTTCGGCGGAGCGGACATCAGTTTTGTCGAACGCCGCCATAACATAAAGCGAGAGGCCGGTGAGTTCGAGGCCGATGAAGATCATGAGCAGTTCTTCGCTGCCGACGAGCAACATAAGTCCGATCGTGGCAAGCAGAAGCATCGCGAGATACTCGCCGGGATTGCGCGAGGAGCGGTCGTTGCGCGCAAGAAACACAGTGAAAAGGGCGAGCGCGAGACAGATAATCTTGAATAACGACGTTAGCGGCGTGATCACGAGCATCCCGCCGAACAGGGTTGCGTTCTGCGGCAACATCAGCACGACGCCGATTGCAATAGCGAGCCCGAACGTAGCGATGGCGGAGCAAAATGCGGATGCGCGTTCAGTTGTTAGGCCGATGGCAAGAACGACGAGCGCCGTTGTGACAACGATCCCTTCGGGTGATGCGAGTTTGAGCAACTCCAAATAACTCATTTACAAGAACCTCATCGCTTCAACAGCCGGCATAATGCGATCCAGTAAAAGTTTGGGATATAGTCCGACGGCAAGCGTTGCGAACATGAGCAGGCAAGCACCCGATTTTTCCGCTATGCTGATTTCTTGTTGCTCGTTCCAATCCGAATCAACCTGCACGCGGCCTTGTTGAATCAGAACTTCACCGAAAAATGATTTCTTGAGCGCGCGCAGCGTAAACGCTGCCACGAGCACCATCCCGACGCCGGTTATCCACACCGCAATCGGAAAAGTTTTCCACGCGCCGATCAGGATCGTAATTTCAGCGGCGAATCCGCTAAACCCGGGAATCCCCATTGAAGCGGCGGATGCTATGACAAAGGTGAATGCAGCAAACGGCAGCGCACGGCTGAGATTCATTCCAGATAGCGCATCAAGCTCACGCGTGTGCGTACGGCGATAGAGCATCCGTCCGGCGACGGCAAAGAGCAGAGCCGCGATCACGCCGTGCGAAAACATTTGCAGCACTGCGCCCGAGACCCCGAGAGCGTTAGCAGTCGCCAGCCCGAGCACCACGAAACCCATGTGGCTGATACTCGAATACCCAATGACGAATTTGAGATCGCTTTGGCGAAGCGCCACTGCCGCAGCGTAAAGAATTCCGATAACGGCGAGCACAGCGATCCAATTACTCCACGCGTGGAAACCTTGCGGAAAAAGATTCATCGCGACGCGCAGTCCGCCGTAAGCGCCGAGTTTCATTACAATGCCGGCGAGCAACATTGAACCTGCGGTCGGCGCGGCGACGTGACCAGTCGGCGCCCAGGTGTGCAAAGGCCAGACGCCTGCGAGCACGGCGAACCCGAGAAATAACACGGGAAACGCCCACAATTGTAGTTGGGGTGCGAACTGGAATTGCGCGAGCTGGTTCAGATCCAGTGAGCCCGCCGTTACGTAAGCAGCAAGAATACCGATGAAGACGAGGGCACCTCCGAAGAAGGAATAGAGCGTGAGCTTCATCGCGCCGTATTCCTTGTTGGTCGACCCGAAAATCGCGATGAGGAAATACTTTGGCACGATCACGAGCTCGTAGAAGACGAAGAGCAAAAACAAATCGGCGCTGAGAAAAACGCCGTACGAACCGGCCACCACGAGTAGCAGCCAGAAGAAAAATTCGTTCTGCCGATGTTCGATGTCCCACGAAAAAAGGACGGTACTCACCGCGACGATGCCGGTGACAAGGACCATCGTCAGGCTGATGCCATCGACCGCGAGATGATAATTCATCCCCAACGCCGTCACCCATGGGATGCGCACGATTGTGGTGAAATGCGCAAGCACGACAACCGGTGTTTGGAATAACGCGATGAGACTGACTGCGAGTCCCGCGACAGAGGTTAAGAGGGCGAGCCAGCGCGAAAACGCACGCGGCAGAAACAGCAACAGGACCACGCCGGCAAACGTGATGTAAATGGTCCATGCGATCATACAGCTGCCGGCTGGAGCGAGCGGTAGAATCCGGCAATCGCCAGGAGTGACACTGGGAAAGAGATGATGAGCCCGATGCCGAGGAGAGACATCCCGGCAATGTTGAGGAGAAAAGCAATGAGAAACAAAGTGCCGAGGGGTGTCCAATTGCCGTGCGCCAGCGCCGCAGCCTTTCGCAGGGCCGCCAAAGTGGACGCTGATGTGTCCGTAATCACCTGTGCAAACAGGCAATAGCGGATCGCCAAATAAATTCCGGGACCGATAAGAAGCAGAAGACCGCCAGTGACGGCCAGGGAGTAAATGCTGAGTGCGAGCAGATATGCGGGACCCTGCTCAAACGATCGGAACAAGTCGCCGATCCGCGGAATTTCACCATCAACGCTTTTCAGCGCCATCACATGCAGTCCGACCAGCATGCCCGAGAACAAAAAGAGCCAGGCAAGATGAAGCACCAGGCAGACGGCCAACCCGAATCGATACAGAAATACGACTGCAATCTCGAGAACGACCCAGGAGAAAAAAAGAAGAAGCATCGAGACGACGAAGACGCTGGCGTGCGATTTGAACAGCCGCCAGCCGGTCTCAAAATGGGATGTGACTCGATCAGGCATGCCGAATCGAAACTTTCCGTGTGCGGTAGCGTGCTGATTTTTCGCGCACGTGAAATCCAATTTCGGGACGAGGCCTTTCCGGCGGAGCCATCAACTGCCGGATCGCCTCGAGAATTGCACCGATTTCTTCATCGTGTCTTCCGAACCGCCGCTTGAGCTCTTCAAATTTTTTTGCTAACTCGCGATTTGTTTCGAGTATCTCCCGCAGTTTCACAAACACGCGCATGATCGCGATGTTTACTTTCACCGCGCGCTCGCTGTTGAGTACGCTGGAGAGCATGGCGACGCCGTGCTCGGTGAAGGCGTAAGGACGGGTGCGCCTTCGGCCGCCCCAACTTGATATTCCAAATTGGAATTTCAAGTTTGTAACTTCCTCAGGCTTAAGCTGAAACATGAAGTCCGACGGAAACCGATCACGATTGCGTTTCACAGCCTTATTCAGGTTGCCCGTGGTCACGCCGTAGAGCGCTGCGAGGTCGGAATCAAGCATCACCTTTTCGCCGCGAAAATAGCGAATTCGCTGAGCGATTCGTTCGATGGGAATGATTTCCTTTCTCATTCGAGCGAATCTCAGGCAAACAGCCGCGCAATTTGAACAACGGTTGCGTTGAAGATGTTGAAGACGAACTGTGGCGCGATGCCGATCGCGAACATGAGCAGTGTGACGGGAACGATAACGAGCTTTTCGCTCCGCAGAAGATCGGGGAACGCGCTGCAACTCTCGGCCACGGGACCGCTGAAGAGCGCTTGCATGGCGCGCGCAAATGCTATCGCCGTAACGAGCAGACCGATTACGGCGATAGCAGTGAACGAAGCCGCCGTCGCGAATGAGCCTTTGAAAATCAGAAATTCGCCAATGAATCCATTCAGCCCCGGCAAACCGAGCGATGAAAACATGGCGACGCTCATCCAGCCGCAGAGCAGCGGCGTCCGCTGCATCAAACCGCCGAAATTATTAATGCCGCGCAAGCCGCGGCGCTGCTCAAGCAGACCAACGTAATAGAACAACGCGGCCGCGGTGATGCCGTGATTGAAGATTTGTATAAAAACACCGCTCAACGCCGCGTGCGTGTCGATCTTGGCGGCGACGATGGGCGAGGCGGTAACGGCGAAGAGACCGAGCATGCAGTAGCCGAGATGGTTGATCGACAGATACGCAACCATCCGTTTCAAATCTGATTGCGCCCACGCGGCGAGTGATGCAAAGACAATCGAGCAAACTGCCAGTCCCAGCAGCCATGGGCCGAGAATTTTGATTTCGTTAGGGAAAAGCGGAAGCAGCAGGCGCACGAAACCGTAAACACCCATTTTCGAGAGCACGCCGGTCAGCACCATCGACACACCGGTGGGCGCTGTTTCGTATGCGTCGGGCAGCCAGGTGTGAAATGGAAAGAGAGGTACCTTAACGGCGAGGCCGAGAAAAATTCCGGCAAAGGCGAGCCACGCGACCTTGCCGCTGAGCAATCCGTTTTTTCCGAGCGCGGCTAGCGCAGCAAAATCGAATGTGCCCTTCGAGAAGTAAATTCCGAGGAACGCCAGCAGCATCGCAACGCTGCCAAGAAATGTGTAAAGGAAGAATTTCGTTGCCGCCCGGTCCCGATTTTCGCCGCCCCAGATTTTGAGGAGCAGAAACGCGGGGATAAGACTCATCTCGTAAAACAAGAACCAGAGAACGAAATTTTGAGCCGTGAACGTGCCGTAGAGCGCCGATTGCATGACGAGCATGAGCGCGGTGGCCCCGCGCTCCACGCGTTGCGCGAGAAACGCAAACGGAATTACGAGCGAAGTGAGCAATACGAGGAGGAGACTCAGGCCATCGATACCAACGAGATATTCGGCGCCGATTGCGGGGATCCATACGTGCCGTTCGATCATCTGGAGGCCGGCGGCACCCGGATCGAAGCTTCGCCACGCTGCTAAAGCGACGATTGCGGTGATGGCGTTGCATCCGAGAGCGATTCCGCGTGAATAGTTTTTCGGCGCCACACTCACAAAAAGAACTGCAAGAAGCGGGACGAGAAATAGCGCTGTGATTAAACCAGCCATGCGTAGAGAAGCAGCAGCGCGAGCATGCCGACGGCGACGACGCCGAGATAAGTCTGAATTTGTCCCGAGTGCCAACTCGACATCACCCGCCCCAGGCCGCGCGTGCCGGTCATAGTTTCATCGACTCCGGCGTTGATGCCGCGCTCATCCACGTCCGTAGTAAAAATTCCAAAGAGCTGGCCGAGTCTTCCAAGGGCGCGCACCACACCGTCCCAGACGTAGCGATCCATCCAATCGGAGACGCGAGCGGAAATCGCGGCGAACGCGATGACGGTTCGATCGTAAAATTCGTCCAGCCACATTTTGTTTTCGAGGAAACGAAACAAAGCTGGCTGTGCATATTCGAGCGGATCGAGCTCGGCTGGACGATGTCGATCTTGCACGCCGGCGCGGCGATACACCACAACACCAAGCCCGATGCCGGCCGCCACGAGCACAAGCGACACGAAAAGCATCGGCTGGATCAATCGCGTGATATCAAACTGCGCCGGTTCGCCAGTGAGGTAACCATGCAGCCACGGCCACGCTGGCGTGAGCACTACGCTGAATAAAATTGCGCCAAGCGCGAGTACGATGAGCGGCATTGTCATCACACCGGGGCTTTCGTGCGCGTGTGCGGAAGCAGCGCGGGACTTTCCGAAGAAGACGTAGATGATCTGACGCGTCATGTAGAGCGCGGTCAGGACGACGCCGGCCAAAACGAGGTAATAGGGCACGTGCGACTTCGGCCAATGCGCCGTGGCGTGCAAAATTTCCTCTTTCGTCCAGGCTCCCGAGAAAAAGAGTGGCACGCCGCTGAGGGCCATCATGCCGACGGCATACGTGAGAAATGTGACCGGCATGAGGCCGCGCAGGCCGCCCATTTTGCGAATATCCTGTTCGTGATGACAGCCGTGAATCACCGAGCCAGCGCCGAGAAAGAGGAGCGCTTTGAAAAAACCATGCGCAAGCAGATGCATGATCCCTGCCGCGACACCGCCGACGCCAAGCGACACCATCATCAGGCCAAGCTGAGACACCGTGGAGTAAGCGAGAATGCGCTTGATATCCGCCTGCGCGATTGCAATGAGCGCAGCCATCAACGCCGTGGTAACGCCAATCCAGACGACCACTGCAAGTGAAGGCGTCACTCCGTTAATTGCCCCCAGAGAAAAGAGAGGATATACGCGCGCGACCAGAAATACGCCCGCCGCGACCATGGTAGCGGCGTGGATCAACGCGCTGACTGGCGTCGGGCCTTCCATCGCATCCGGCAACCAAACATGGAGCGGGAATTGCCCCGATTTTCCAACCGCGCCGCAGAAAATCAGCAACGCGATGAACGTGGCGCTCGCACCGAGCATGGCGAGTCCGGCGCCTTCAAGACAACCATTCCCGTCATCATAAAAGAGCAGTGTTCCGCTGCTGTGGTAGAGCCAGAGAATGCCAAGAAAAAATCCCATGTCGCCAATACGCGTGGTGATGAACGCTTTCTTTGCGGCAGCGGCGGCGCTCGGCCTCTCGATCCAGAACCCGATGAGCAAATACGAGGCGAGCCCGACGAGTTCCCAAAATACGAAAAGAAGGAGAAGGCTGTTCGCTATGACTACGCCGAGCATCGCCCCGGAGAAAAAAGAGAGATAGGCGAAGAAGCGGGTGAAATTCTTGTCCTCGGCCATGTAGCCGATGCTGAAGACAAAAATACAGAGTCCGACGATCGCGATCATTACGAGCATTGCGGCGGCGAGCGGATCGAGCACCCAACCGATACGAAGTGCGGTTTCGCCGAAAGTGAACCAGGTGAAATTCTGAACCGCGCGGAATCCGGGCGTTTGCAACGTCGGCAAGAAGGCAGCAATGGACAATGCGAGCGCAATAACCTGGCCAATGACTGCAAGTCCCGCCGCGCTTTTGCGGCGCGATTTCGCCGAACTCAGAATTACGAGCGAAATGGCGATTGGTACCGCCGGAATCAGCCAGAGGTTAATGATGATCCAACTCATGGGACGATTACGATTACCCGCTTTCCCAAGCCTTCGGCGCGGCAGGCCAGCACGAATTCGGAATTCATCCTTTGAGCTGGTCGAATTGATCGACGTTGGTGGTTCGATAGTGCCGGTAAACGGAGATGACCAAGGCAAGACCGACCGCGGCTTCCGCCGCGGCGATGGCGATCGAAAAGATTGCGACCATTACCCCCGTGGGTTGATGCGGTTCGAGAGTGAACCGCCAGAACGCAATGAAATTCAGGTTCGCCGCTGCGAGCATCATCTCGATGCCGATCAAAATGAAAATCGCATGGCGCCGACTGAGCGCGGCGAGCAAGCCGATGCAGAAAAGCGCCGCGGATACGATGAGGAAGATTTGGAGCGTTAGGGTCATGGCTTGTCCGAGGTTAGAAGAGTTAAAAGGTTACATGGTTACAAAGGGAAATTGTCGCTTCTCCGATTTAACGTTGTAACATTTTTAACTGTTTAACCTCTTTCACGATCCTCCATCACGAGAATGAGAGCGCCGATCAGCGCGGCAGTGAGGAGCAATCCGACGCATAGCAAAGGCCAGACGTAACCGGTCATCAGCACTTCACCGATATGCTTAACAGTTAGCGCCGGCATTTCCGGCGCCGCCACAGAGAGGGATTGCGTTTTAAAAATCGCCCAGATCAACCCACCAAATACGGCGATCGCGACGGCAACCCCGCTCCAGTTGAACCCGCGATCTTTTTCAACGTCACGGCGCGTCAATAGAATCGTGAAGACGATCAGGACTGCGACCGCACCGATGTAAACAAAGATCTGCACCAGACCGACGAACTCCGCGCCGAGCAAAAAGAAGAACGCGGCGAGGCCGACGAATGCGACGGCGAAACTGAGCGCCGCGTGCATCAGCTTTCGCAACGTCGCCGCGGCGAGCGCGGCGGCGAGCGTGAGGATCGAGATGATCACAAATGCGGCGGTCATTCAGCAAAACGATAAGTGCGCGGCGCGAATTTCTTTCGCGTGTCGAGAAAGATCGACAGAGCGGTGTAGGCAACTGCAATCACTACAAACGACCAAAGCCATCCGCGTAAGCCCCGTCCGGCATAATGCCAGACGGCGGCTGCGACCATGCACGTGAACGCCATCGGCAGCATGAATTTCCAGGCGAAGTTCATGATCTGATCGACGCGCGTCCGGGGCAACGTGCCGCGAAGCCAGATGTAAACGAAGAGCAACGCACCAAGCTTCGCGAAGAACCAGATGTAGGAGGGAACGAATTCGAGCGCGCGGAGGGGCGCATGCCAGCCGCCGAGAAATAAGGTTGTCCCCAACCCAGTGATGGCGAACATCCCGATATACTCCGCCATGAAGAACGTGGCATATTTGAAACCGGAATATTCGGTCATGTGTCCTGCGACAATTTCCGATTCGCCTTCGGGGACGTCGAATGGAGTGCGGTTCGATTCCACCAGACCGGACACAAAAAACAAGATGAACGCGGCCGCGCCCCACGGCGTGAAAACGAACCAGCGCGGCACAACGCCAAATGCATAGCTATCCTGCGCGGCAACAATCGTGTCCGGGGCGAGCGAACCGACGATCATCACCACCGGCAGGACTGTGATAATGAGGGGCAGCTCGTAGCTGATCATTTGCGCGATCGCCCGCATCGCGCCCAACATCGAAAACTTGTTGTTACTGCCCCAGCCGGCCATAAACACGGCGAGCTCCGTTGTCGATCCAACGGCAAAGAAAAAGAGGATCCCGCCATCAATCGTAAACGGCGTCATGCCCCGGCCGTAAGGAATGATGCCGAGGGCGAGAATCGCGGTGGCAGCGATCAGGACTGGCGCAAGAAAATGCACAATCTTGTCAGCCCGCAGCGGCACGATGTCTTCCTTGACCAGCATCTTGATACCGTCGGCGACTGGTTGAAGAAGGCCGAACGGCCCGACCCGATTCGGCCCGTAGCGATTCTGTATTCTCCCGAGGATTTTCCGTTCGAGCACCGACATGAGCGCAAAGAGCGTGAGAAACACGGCGAGGAGCGCGAAGATGTTAATAAGGGTCGACGCGACCTGGACAAACCAATCTGGCGCACCCGTCAGCCATGAGAGCAACCATCGCTTTCCACTGACGAAAATTTGATCGATGGAAACTCTCATCTTTGCTGAAGAAAAGCGGTGCCGGATTGTTTAATCAAGGCAGAATCGTGTGGCCCCAAATTAGAAGAGACGAAACAGAGATTGACAAAACGCGCGTCAGCGGAGCGGAAGAAGCCTCCAATTAATTTTCCCGACGACGATTTCAAGCCACGCCACGCTTGGAGGCGAACCACGGTTTGGTCGAGTCACGCAACCGGGATTCAAAAATAGAGTACTTCCGCGTCGTTCGTTTCTTGGCACGTGCGTATGCCCGTGCAAAAGAACGTCGACATCGTTCGGCGGGTGATTCGGCGGAACGTGCTGAAGACGGAATTTCAACCCACCCCGCACAAGATCGACGACCAGTGGCCATTCGAAATTGCTGTCGCAATTTCCGCGAACCTGAGTGACTCGGGGTCCAATCGCGCGAAGCTCATCGAGAATGGTCTCTGCGCAAAGGTCTCCTAGATGCCAGATTTCATCTGCATCTTTGGCGATTTCCTTCACTTTTTCCGGCAGGCGATCGTGCGTATCCGCCAGAACGAAAATGCGCACTATCTCTTTCGGTCGTTCCTGGCTTGTCATATTCGAGCAACTCTGCCCTTTACCCTGTCACCTGCGCCCATGTCCAGGGCACATTGATTTGTGGAGTGGCGGATGTTACGTAGCCCCTCGCCCGCCCGCCATGAGCCAGAATTACAAAGAAACCCTGAATCTGCCGCGCACGGAGTTTCCGATGAAGGCGAGCCTCGCCACGCGCGAACCGGAAATGCTCAAGATGTGGGAAGGAACGCGCCTCTATCAGCAAATCCAGAAAGCGCGCGAGGATCGAGAGCTATTCGTGCTCCACGATGGTCCGCCGTTCGCCAATGGCGATGTCCACATGGGCACGGCCCTGAACAAGATCCTGAAGGATTTTGTAGTGAAATCGCAAACCATGCTGGGCAAGCGCGCGCCCTACATTCCCGGATGGGACTGCCACGGTCTGCCGATCGAATACAAAGTGATGAAGGAATCCCGCGGCCTTTCTCCGCTCGAAGTTCGCAAAAAATCGGAAGCGTTCGCGCGCAAGTACGTGGATATCCAACGCGAGCAATTCAAGCGACTCGGGGTCTTCGGCGATTGGGAAAATCCATATCTAACAATGGATCCCAAATACGAAGCGGAAATTCTGCGCGCCTTTGCCGTGTTCGTTGAGAAAGGTCTGGTTTATCAATCGAAGAAGCCGGTCTTTTGGAGTACCGGCGCGCAGACTGCGCTCGCTGAAGCCGAAGTGGAATATCAGGAGCGGGACGACACCGCCGTTTACGTCAAGTTTCCGATCGTAAGCGGGGAGTGGAAAGGTAAAGCAAGCGTCGCCATTTGGACGACGACGCCCTGGACCCTGCCGGCGAATCTGGCGATCGCGGTCGATCCCAAAGAAATTTACGTTATCCAGCAGTTTCAGCGTGATGGCGCTTCGGAGACTTTGTTGCTCGCAGAAAAGCTCGTTCCGCAATTTCGTGCGAACTCGAAATTTGAGCCGGTGGGGGAGCCGCTGGAGTCATTCCCCGGCAGCAAGATCGATAACTTAACGGCGCGACATCCCTTTCTTGATCGCGATTCCACTGTCTTCACTGCCGGCTTTGTCACCATGGATACCGGCACTGGCTGTGTGCACATCGCGCCGGGCCATGGTGAAGACGATTACTTGTTGGGCAGAGAAAAAGGCTTGCCGATCTTGTCCCCGGTCGATGATCACGGTCGTTTCACCGACGAAGCCGGTTTGCCAAATCTGGTCGGCAAATACGTCTTCGACGCCAACGTCGAGATCGTCAGTTTGCTGCGCGAGCGCGGCATGCTGCTCGGCGAGCAAATTTTTCATCATTCGTATCCGTACTGCTGGCGCTCGAAAACCCCGATTATCTTCCGCAATGTCGAACAGTTCTTCATCCGCATCGACGAACTGCGCAGCAAAGCTCTCGATGCCGTCAAGACGGTGAAGTGGATTCCGTCCTGGGGAGAAAATCGCATTAGTGGAACAATCGAATCGCGTCCCGACTGGGTGATTTCGCGCCAACGCAGTTGGGGCGTGCCACTCTCGGTCTTTTATTCGAAGGATGGCAAAGCGATTCTCGACGCGAAAATTATCCGCCAACTTGCTGACCTGGTCGCGGAGCGCGGCTCAAACATTTGGTTTGAGTTGAACGATGCCGATCTTGCCAGCGCGCTTGGTTTGCCAGAGGGCACTACGCATCGCAACGACACGATCGACGTCTGGATCGATAGCGGCGTTTCACACAAAGCCGTTTGCGCGCTTCACCCTGAGTTGCGCGATCCGGCTGAAATGTATCTTGAAGCGACCGACCAGCACCGCGGCTGGTTCCAATCGTCGCTCATGACCAGCGTCGCGCTCAACAATCGCGCCCCCTACAAAATCTGCGTGACGCACGGCTTCGTTGTCGATCTAGATGGAAAGAAGATTTCGAAATCAGGGACCTACGATAAACCAATGGCCGCCGATCATTTCGTCGGTCGTCACGGCGCTGATCTTGTTCGGCTCTGGGCCAGCAGCATCGATTACACGGATGACGTGCCGTTTTCTGAAGAAATGTTCACGCGCCTCGGCGACACCTACCGGCGAGTCAGAAACACGCTGCGCATTTTGCTGGGCAACCTTTACGATTTCTCAGGAAAGCAGGAAAACAGGAACGAAGATTTTACTTTAATCGATCGCTGGATTCTGGAGCGCCTTGATCACGTGATCGCAGCTTGTCGAGCTGCCTATGAAGCCTATGAATTCCACAAGGTTTATCACACTCTCAATCAATTTTGCGCGGTCGATTTGAGCAGCCTCTACATCGACATCACTAAAGATCGGATGTATTGCGACAGGCCGGACTCATCACGCCGTCGCGCGACACAAGCCGCGATGCGCAAGATTTTCGATGCGCTCTGCCGATTGCTCGCGCCGATTCTCGCCTTCACCGCCGAGGAAGCGTGGCGGTATTCAGAAGCGGGCGGATCGGTTCATCTGCAAGAATTTCCGGAACCGCAAGGTCGACATGATACAGCGAGCGCTCAGGTTGCGGAGCTTCTAAGATTGCGCGGCGTAATCGGGCAGGCGATCGAGCGCGCACGTCAGGAGAAACTGATCGGGAATGCTCTGGACGCGGCGGTGGTTTTGCATTCCGATTCCGATGTAACGGAGAGAATCAATAAGGAAGAACTCGAAGAATTTTTTATTCTGAGCGACCTGACAACCCACCAGGCAAAAGAAGCGAGCGCTTCGGTCACGAAAACATCGTACAAAAAATGCGCGCGTTGCTGGCGTCATCGGCCGGCTGTTGGCACGAGCAAGGAACATCCGGATTTATGCGATCGTTGCGAGAGCGTGGTTGACGCGAATAAGCGCCATGTCACACACGAAATTACGGAGTGACGTCGCGTCAATTGGTTCCTGTCATGTCGAGCGGAGCCGAGACATCTCTAATCATTCTAACGCACGCCATCAAGTTAGTAGTGAGAGATTTCTCGACTCCGTTCCGCTGCGCTCGGAATGACAAGAGGTCGATATGAGATTTGTTTTCTTTCTCTCGCTCCCGCTCTACGCGGTCGATCAATGGACGAAACAATTAGTTCTGCGGTTTATTAGCCCGGAGGAGTCGGGGCGGACGGTGATCCCGGATTTCTTCAACCTGGTCAACGTCACGAACACGGGCGCGGCCTTTGGTTCCTTCCGAGACAACAACACTTTCTTCGTCGTAATTTCGTCGGTCGCACTTCTCGTTGTTCTGGTTCTTCTCCTCCGGCGGCGACTACCAGATGTTTGGCGCGACGTTTCGCTGGCGCTCTTGCTGGCTGGCATCCTGGGAAATCTTACCGATCGCCTTCTTTATGGACATGTGATCGATTTTCTCCTCTTCGATTTGCACGTTCCCTACGCGCATCCCTGGCCCGCCTTCAATGTCGCTGATTCATGCATCTCGATTGCGGTCGTCTTGTTTATTATTCATTCTTTTTGGACTGGTAAAAGATCTGCAACGCGACCCGAGAAATTGTAGGCCAGGCGCTTCGCCTGCCGTGTCTGCGTTATTAAGTACGCGACGGTTCGCCGCAGCGAATCCGCCCTTTGGCGGATCACAGACCGTCGCTACACTAAATACATGAAAGAGAGAGCTCTTTCGCCGATGGAAAAGACGGCACGCGAGATTGCCGCGCGTTTGAGGGAGAACGGTCATGTTGCCTACTTCGCTGGCGGTTGTGTGCGCGACATCGTTCGTGGCGAAACGCCAAAGGATTTCGACATCGCCACCGACGCGAAGCCGGAAACTGTGCAGAAACTTTTCCCGCGCACCTACGCGGTCGGTGCGCATTTTGGCGTCATCATCGTGTTGGAAAACGGCTGCCAATTCGAGGTCGCGACTTTTCGCTCCGATGAGGCTTACGTCGATGGACGGCATCCGAGCGCGGTGCATTTTTCGTCTCCCGAACAAGACGCGAAACGCCGCGATTTCACAATCAACGGGATGTTTTACGACCCGGTCGCGGAGGAAGTAATCGATTTCGTCGGTGGCCGCGCCGATATCGACGAAAAACTGGTGCGCGCGATTGGCGATCCGGCCCAGCGCTTCGCCGAGGATCGGTTGCGAATGCTGCGGGCTGTTCGTTTCGCCACTGTGCTTGATTACACGATCGACAATCAAACGTGGGACGCGCTCGTCGCTAACGCGACCTCGATCAATGAAATCAGCGCGGAACGAATCCGGGACGAGCTGGTGCGCATTTTTCTCTCGCCAAACAGGGCCCGCGGCTGGGATCTGCTCGATTCGAGCGGACTGATGCGCGCAATTTTGCCAGAGCTCGATCGGATGAAAGGCGTCTTGCAGCCGGAACAATTCCACCCCGAGGGTGACGTCTTTAAGCACACGCGCTTAATGCTGCAATTCCTTCGGGAAAAGGTTTCTGTGCCGCTCGCTTTCGCGGTGTTGCTGCATGACGTCGCCAAACCGGTTACCGCCACCATCGATGAAACAGGCAGAATCCGTTTTAGCGGCCATGATCGGGCCGGAGCGGAAATGGCGGAGGAAATCATGCGCCGCCTGCGATTTTCCGGCGCTGAGATCGAAGCCGTGGTCGAAATGGTGCGCCAGCATATGGTTTTCAAAGACGTGCCAAAAATGCGGGAGGCAAAATTAAAGCGGTTCATGGCGCGACCCACTTTCGACGATGAGCTGGAGCTGCATCGGGTCGATTGCGAAGGCAGCCATCGCATGCTCGACAATTACAACTTCCTGCTCCGCAAACGCGAGGAATTTGCGAACGAACCGATCATTCCGCCGCCACTGGTGCGTGGGACCGATCTGATCGCTCTCGGTCTAAAGCCAGGGCCAAAATTTGGCGAAATTCTCGAAGCCGTGGAGACGCGACAGCTTGAGGGGGACCTGTGCACGCGGGAAGAAGCGTTGGAGTGGGTCAAACGTGAGTATTCGCCAGGCGAACAGCGCTAACGCTAAAACGTCTTAAGATCGAAGATTGCGCCCAGGCGAGAGCTTGGATCGGCCCGCTCAGGCCGCAGGCAAAGGGACTTGTAAGGGCGTCTCCTTCTAGGGTCGAGGCGGCGGTGTGCCCGGAGGCGCCGCGCTGGGTCCTGCCGTCGGCCGAGGTGGTACACTCGGGGTTGGCGTAGGAGGCGGAGTGGGAACGCGTTGTCTTCAACGTTTTGGCACGCCCGAAAGGCTAGCCATTTTGACGCGCGGCGCGCTGGGAGTGGGAAATCTTGCGCTGCGGCGATTGGTTCTAGCATCGTGGATCCACCTTTGAAGGTGGAACGCATTGTCCGCAACGCATCGGCGTTCTATCCGTCTCCAGCGCGAACCGCCTTGAACGTGCCGTGTTTCGAAGGTCGCTCTCCAAGGAGGGAGGAGAATCCCACCTCGCCGCTTATCGAGCCATCTGTTTCAAACTTTCCTTTGAACTCCAATGTTCCCGGGTCGCGCCCGACGTTTCCGAGGAGAAATTCCACCGGACCCGAGAAAGTGACCGAGTTTCCGTCACCCGGGCTCCACTTTGCCTCCGAGGGCTTGGCGGGTCCCCAGACCTTCAATCGTGGATCCAGCAATAGGAAAGTACCCTTTCCCTCGGCTTGCGCGTCAAAACGCAACGAACGGTGATCTTCATTCCCGAAGGTGATCTCTACATTCCATCTGCCGATCATGTTCGGAGACTGCGCCTGGATTAAGGCAACGCAGCATGTCTGGAAGATCAACATCAAAATGACACGGCAAGAACTGGCCACGACCAAATGTTGCATGCCTGCCGGCCAAGATGAAGGCCTTTTTTGGAACTTTGAGATTCTCCTGGCTTTGTCGAAAACGTTTCGACTGGCGAACGGGGGACAGTCGTCGAGTTCCCCAGCCTAGCCTGCCGTCGCCAGGAGTAGCGCGCTAATTAAAAATTCGGGGCGCGCCGCGTGATTTTCGGTTCTACTTTCTCTCCGTTGGTTTCGAATGAAATGATTTCGCGGAGGCAGATTCGTCCTTTTCCAGCGGAACTGCTCTGCGCCGGTGCAGTCTTTGTCGCTACACTTTTGCTTTATCGTTGGACGCTCGCTCCAACGGTCACTTTGACCGACAGCGGAGAGTTGATCGTCGTCGCTCATGGCCTTGGGGTCGCGCACCCACCCGGCTTTCCGTTGTGGATCATTCTTGCCCATCTCGCATCGCTCGTGCCTCTCGGAAACGCTGCCGTGCGTATCAATTTTGCTTCCGCCCTCTTTGCTGCGCTCGCATCCGCGATGCTCACCCTTGTCGTGGCGGAATTAATGATTACGGCTTCGTATCTCATTGGGCCAAAGCGAAGGGGAAAAGGTGCGCAGCGTGGAAAGAAAACTCCGCGCTACGCTGTTGCGGGAGGAAAAGATGAGGATTCAGGCGTCGGCCGGCTCTTGGTGCTTGCGCCTGCGATCGGCGCGGGCCTGCTGATGGGATTCTCTCGGACGCTTTGGTCTTATGCGACGATCGCAGAGGTTTACACTCTCAACACGCTGCTCATCTGCGCAATTTTCTTTCTGATGCTTCGATGGCGGCGAGATATCATCGCAGACAGAAGGCGGATTGGCGCGCCCGTGGATGGTGGGCATAGCAGACCCGCCGACACCGCCCACGACGTTTTTCTTTATGCCGCTGCGCTTATATTCGGCGTCGCGCTAGGGGTCCATCATGTCAGCGTGGTGCTGACACTTCCTGCTCTGGCTGTCATCGTTTGCAGAACGGAAGGGCTGAGATTCTTTGGGAGCAGACGACTGACCTATGCTGCTTTGATCTCGGTTGTCGCTCTGGTCGCTGTCTACGCCTACTTGCCGCTTGCAGCGGCGCACATGCCGGTCATTAACTGGGGCACTCCGCGGTCGCTGCAAGAAATCTGGTGGCACGTCACGGGCCGGCAGTATCGGGTGTTTTTTTCCTTTACGCCGAAAATAGTAGGAGAGCAGTCTCTGGAATTCTTTAGCCTGCTTTTGCGCGAATTTGGTTGGTCCTGGCTGCCATTATCGCTCGTCTTCGCTTTCGCGGGCTTCGCCAGCGTTTTCAAACGGGACCGCACAACTTTTTGGTTTCTCTTGTTCATCGTCATTGCCGATTTGGCTTATGCGTT
>JBKOXU010000012.1:0-15078 GCA_046725095.1 Verrucomicrobiota bacterium | reverse complement strand
ATGATTGAGACCGTGCGCAGCGGTTTAGCGGAGCGCGGGCTCGAGCGAGGCTGTCGTTTCATTGTAACGGCGAATCTCCTCGACGATATGCGGGTTCACCTGCTGTTCAATTGACTCTGCCGCCACCCGCAGCGCATTCTTGATCGCCAGCGGGCTGCTCGCGCCATGTGCAATAATGCAGATGCCGTTAACGCCGAGAAGCGGGCTGCCGCCGTACTCTTCGTAATTCGTCTTATTCTTTATGTCCTTAAATGCGTGCCGAGCGAGAAAGGCGCCGGCCATTCGCCATTTGGAGCGTTCAAATTCGTGCCTGAGCCACTTAAAAATCGCCACCGCGATCGATTCACAAGTTTTCAAGATTACGTTGCCGACGAATCCGTCGCATACGACCACTTCGACGGGGTCCTCGAACAGATGCCGCCCCTCGATGTTGCCGACGAAGTTGAGCGAACTCTTCTTCAGCAACTTGAAGACTTCCTTGGTTTTTTCAGTGCCTTTCACGTCTTCTTCGCCGAGCGATACCAAACCAACCGTCGGTCTATTGTAGCCGAGAACATGGCGCGAATAAACTGAGCCCATGAACGCGTATTGAAGAAGATGTTCGGGCCGCGCGTCGATGTTTGCGCCTGCATCGATCAAAACAAAAACATTCGTTTCTGTTGGAAGCACCGCCGCGATGCCGGGACGATCGATACCCGGTAATGTGCGGAGCTTGACCATGCTTGCAGCCACGGCTGCACCAGTGTGGCCGGCGGTCACGATCGCGTCTGCCTGGCCGCGTTTCACCAGATCGACGGCGCGACTTACAGACGAATCTTTCTTGTGGCGAACAGCCGTCCAGGCGCGATCGCTCATGTCGACGACTTGAGTGGAATGCACGATGTCGATTCGGGAGTCGTTGCACTGATGTTTGGTTAGCTCGCTTTCAATTTTGTCGGAGTCGCCGACGAGATACAGTTTGTTAATCTGCTGGTAATCGCGCAGCGCCATGACCGCGCCAGCGACGAGACTAGGCGGGCCAAAATCACCGCCCATGGCATCAAGGGCGATTTTCATCAGTGCGAAACTTTGCGAGTTTTAGCAGCTAATTGCAAAACCAAAAATGAGGGACGTAAATCGAGATTCGAGACTCCTGGCCGGCACCGATGTAATGATTTGATGATTCACGGTGTCGCGCTTGACCGCGAATCTACTTTCCTTCCATGGTCAGCACTTGTCGGCCTTTGTAGTAACCACACGACGGACACGCAGTGTGCGACGCCACCGCGCTGCCGCATTGCGGGCACTTATTCAGGTGCGGCGCATGCCAGCGGTTTGCCGCCCTGCGCGTGCGCAAGCGCATCTTCGACGTTTTGCGTTTTGGAACTCCCATGGCAAGCGGCTATGAAAGCACATCTGAACAGGAAAACAACGTTGAAGCGTTGAAGGGTTAAAACGTTTTAGTGTCCGCTTCAACGCTTCAACTTTAGCTTATCCAGCGCGCTCCAATCCGATTTGCGCCCCATGTCTTGCTCCGAAGCTACGAATTGCTTCGGCTTGCAAATTCGGCCGGCGTCTCGGTCGCAATGCGGATGCGCCGGCAGATTCAGCAAAAGGTCTTCGCGCAGGAATGGTGTAAGATCGACCGTCTCGGGCCCGCGCAATTCGGTGTGCATCGCAAATGCCGGTACCTGAATCTCGTGCACAAATTTTTCCAGACACGCAACGCACCGGAGCTCGACCGGCTGCGACAACGATCCGCTCGCCCATAGCGCCCCGCCTAGAACACCCAAGTCGATGCTGTAATGGAGCGAACCAGCACAACGAATTCCATCCGTCTCCAGATCCAGAATCGGACATTCCTCATCCCCCTCGAGATGCAGACCTTCACTTGGAATTTGTTTCAGATGAACTTTCACTCGCAAAACCTTTCGGAGTTCACCGATTAAATTTCCTGTTCAGCGCTTTGGCTACACAAGCCGGGACAAAACTGGAGACATCGCCGCCGAGGCTCGCGATTTCTTTCACGATGCGGGAGCTAAGATAAGTGTATTCCTCCTTTGGCATGAGGAAAATTGTTTCTACCACCGCATCAAGTTTCCGGTTCATCAGCGCCATTTGAAATTCGAATTCAAAATCGGAAACCGCTCGCAAACCGCGAATGACCGCCCCGGCTTTCTCTGCTTTGGCGAACTCGACCAGTAATCCCTTGAATTGCGCAATTCGCACATTGTCGATCTTCCCGACCGTTCTTTGAAGCAAATCGAGACGTTCTCTTAGCGAGAACAGCGGTTGCTTCTCGTCATTATACGCCACGGCCACAATCACTTCGTCGAACAGTTTTCGTGCACGCTCGACGACATCGAGGTGACCGTTCGTCACCGGATCAAAACTGCCCGGATAAATTGCCCGTCTCATGCGCGAAATTCGCAGAGGAATTCGAAAATGAAAAGCGGATTGGTTGGGCGCGCTCGCCGAACGAGCCGCGGGTGGCCCGGCGGCCCATCCCTACCAGCGGTTGCCGAAATCCGCAGAAAGTCGAGATTCATTACCGCTGCATGACCGTCCCATCGTCTTACCGCACAATTGCCGTAGCCACCACTTTTTCGCCGCGATTCACGCAGGTACTTGCTGAAGCGAAGCGAATCCGGGACCGATTTTCCTCCGACCTTCATTTAATTTATGTGGGCGATCGTAATGAGGAGACATCGAAGAAATTTAACGATGCGCTCGCGCAACTGCAGCTTCCATCCGATTCCCCAATTCATTACGAAAACGGCGATCCAGCCCAAGCCATTCTCCGCGTGCTCGACCGCCACAAGATCGACATGGTTGTTGCCGGCGCGCTCGAAAAGGAAGTCGTGTTACATCCATTTCTTGGCAATGTCGCGCGTCACCTTGTGCGAGAAGCGGCCTGTGCGGTCATGCTTTTCACTCATCCCGATGTGAAACCTAAGCCACTACGGCAGATCGTTTTCGTTGCCGATCATTCCGAGCACGCATTGCATGCGTTAAAAAGGACGCTGAGCTTTGCCTCGGCAGAATCGTGCGAGCGGCTTTATGTGATTCGCATTATCACTGCGTTTGACAAGGCGCGCGCATCGATCCGCGCGGATGTCGGCGGCGGCGAAAAATCCAAGACAAAGGATGAGGAAGAAGACGCGCTGGAAAGGTTCGTTTTGGCAGCTGGTGCCACCGAGGTTCCGATTGAGGCGCGCTGCATTCGCGGCAATACTGGGTTGGCTGCTTCGGACTTTGTTCAATCGGTGAAAGCAGACTTGCTCGTAGTGCCGATGCCGAAAAATAACGGTGCGATCCAGCAGCTGCCGAGTAACATCGCCTGGATCACCGATGTGATTCCCTGTAATCTCTGGGTAATTCGCTGATTTTATTGTCGGTCTTGCGGCGCGCGAGATGACTATCGCCCCAGCCATCATTACAACTCGATTGCATGAACCCCGAGCACCCGTTTCAACCGTACGGTTTGCCGCATCTCACGGTTATTTTTCTTACGATCGTCTTGCCGTTTGCGCTTGCTGCGGTCGTGCGTCGCACAAAATCCGCGCGCTTTGAACGGGCGATTGTTGCCTTCATCTCAGCAATCCTCGCCCTGAACTATGTCGCCTTCTTAATTTTTGTCCGCAGCCACGGTGTCGTGGACTGGTGGGAAATGTTGCCGTTGCAAATGTGTGACTGGGCGATGGTGGTCGTAATCGTCGCAATGTGGACTGGTAACCAGCGCTGGTTCGAGGTGGCGTATTTCTGGGGGATTGGCGGCACCCTTCAAGCGGTGCTTACTCCCAATTTACGTTTTGGTTTTCCAGATTGGCGGTTCGTCAGTTTTTTTACTTCACATTGTGGGATCATTATTGGCGTGGTTTTCCTAATGCTGACACGCCGCTACCGGCCATACCCCATGTCAATCGTGCGCGTGTTTCTGTGGTCGGAGTTTTATTTTGTAGTCACCCTTATTGCCGACGAGCTAACGGGCTTTAATTACGGATTTCTACTGCACAAACCGGAAGCGTTTTCCATTTTAAGTTTTCTCTCCGATTCGCGACCCATTTATCTTTTGGAGATGCACGGGGTGGCGTTGCTTTTCTTTCTAGGATTGTATGCGCCATTTGCGATTGTCGATCTCGCGCCAAAGAAGACGTTGTCGCAAAAATAGTGCGACGGTAATAGACCGCCGCTACAATCAATCATTGTGAAAACAAAGCCATTGCGCGTCGGCAAAGTCACGATTGGCGGGCAGCGTCCGGCGTTCATTCTCGGTCCATGCGTGATCGAGTCGGAGAAGTTCGTTTGGCGCATGGCCAAAAGGATCGCGGAAATCTGCGCCGCGGAAGATGTCGATTTTATTTTTAAAGCTTCCTACGATAAAGCCAACCGGACTTCGGTACGCTCGTTTCGCGGCATTGGCCTGCGCGAAGGCTGCGAAATTCTATCGGCCATCGGCCGCGAGTTGAAAATGCCGGTCACAACGGATGTTCATTCGCCGGCTGAAGCCGGGATCGCTGGCGAAAAGATCGACATTTTACAAATCCCGGCATTCCTCTGCCGACAAACCGATCTGCTGCGCGCCGCCGCGGAAACGGGTCGCGTAGTCAACGTGAAAAAGGGTCAGTTCCTCGCGCCGTGGGATGTGCGAAACATTGCCGACAAGCTGATTGCCTTCGGTAACTCAAAATTTTGTTTCACAGAGCGCGGCACGACGTTTGGCTACAACAATCTCGTGGCTGACCTGCGATCTCTTTATTGGATTCGCGAGGCTGGATATCGCGTCATCTTTGATGCGACCCATTCGGTTCAACGGCCGGGCGGAGCGGGGGACTTCACCTCGGGCGATAGTGTTCTTGCCCCGGCGCTGGCGCGGGCCGCGATGGCCATGGGCTGCGACGGCATCTTTATGGAGGTGCACGAAAATCCAGCGCGTGCGTTGTCGGATGGGCCGACTCAAATTCCGCTAAAGGATTTGCCGAAGCATTTGCGCATGTTAATGGCTATTCATGCTGCTGTTTCGTAGCGGCCGGTCCGGACACTGGAGCTGGTTCGTTTGGCTGGTGCCGTTTCTGTTGTCGATTGCGATACCGGCGAGCCATCTGTTTGCCGAGTCCAAGAGCCAGAAAAAGAAACAATCTCGCGCAGTGAGACCCAGGGGTTCTCCGGGCGAGCAAAGTCTGACCAATATTCCGTTGCCTATCGGCCACGAAGCCAAAGGTCTTGTCTTGCCTGATTTCGATGGCGAAGGTCATCTGCGGGGAAGATTTGAAGCGGGGACGGCGCGACGGATTGACCAGCAGCACATCGGCTTTCAACATCTTAAGATTACAACCTACACTCCGGAGAGTCAGCCCGACCTCCAGATCGACATGCAGACCTCGGTACTTGACTTGCAGACCCGGGTCTTAAGCTCGAAGGAGCGGACGACGATCCAGCGCGCAGATTTTAACATCGCCGGTGATTCAGTGCAGTTCGACACCAATACGCGGACCGGACGATTGATCGGAAATGTAAAGATGGTGATCACTGACCGGTCAAATCTGACAGGGAAAACAAACGAATGAAGAGAGTCGCGGTGTCGCTCTTTCTGATGGCCAGCCTGATTACGGCGCAATTGCATGGACAGGTTCCAGCTGCGCCAACGGGTTCCAGCAAGTCACCGAAGAAGCGGGAGAAAGCGCTAGGAGAAAAAGAGGACAAATCACCCACGAACAAATCACCTGCTCCTGCGGCCACCGGGCTGCAGCCCAACGAACCGACCACAACGGAAATCTATGCGGATGAGGCGTTTTTTGATTCAACCAAGAACATGGGCATCTTTAGCGGTCGCGTGAAGGTAACCGACCCGCGCTTTAGTCTTCAATCTAAAAAACTGACCGTGTTTATTACCAAGGGGCAAAATCAGGGTCTGGAGAAAGCCGTCGCAGAAGGGGACGTTGGGCTAGTGCGCGACCGGCCCGATCCGAATGGCGGAAAACCGACGCGCGCTGTTGGCCGAGCAGATAAAGCGGTCTATACCGCTGCCACTGGAGATGTTGAATTGTCCGGAACACCGCGCGTGCAGGAAGGAATGAACATGCACGTAGCGACCAGCCCTGATACGGTCATGATCATTAACCAGAACAATCAATTGACCACGCACGGCCCGAGCCGCACCGAGATTCGCCAGCAGCCGAAGGAAGAAGCAAAGGGCGAAACGACTTCTTCTGCCGCTCCGACCCCAACAGCTTCGCCGAAACCATGATTAGCCAAACCGTGCCCGTCTCCGTCCCGAAAGTCGGCGTGCCCCCTGCGGTAAAGAAAGAAACTGTCCTCACCACTGAACAACTGGTGAAGATTTACGGTGGCCGGGCCGTGGTGGATGGGATCAATCTGCATGTTGGTGCTGGCGAGATCGTCGGACTGCTCGGCCCAAACGGCGCAGGTAAAACGACCAGCTTTTACATGATTGTCGGCCTCGTCAGACCCAACAGCGGGCGCGTCATCTTTTCCGATACCGACGTTACCAACTATCCGATGTACAGACGCGCGCGGCTTGGCATGGGGTATTTGCCGCAGGAAGAATCGATCTTTCGGAGGATGACGGTGGAGCAAAACATCATGGCGATTTTGGAAACGCTCCCCTTGAGCAAAACAGAGCGCCGGAATCGCTGCGATCAGCTACTGCACCAGTTCGGGATCGAGCGAATCGCGAAAAATGTGGCGCTTACCCTGAGCGGAGGTGAGAAACGGCGCCTGACCATCGCGCGTTCACTGGTGACACAACCGAAATTGTTGATGCTCGATGAACCATTCAGCGGCGTCGATCCTATCGCCGTCTACGATGTGCAGCAAATCATCGTAAACCTGCGCAAATTAGGTCTCGCTATCATGATCACCGACCACAATGTCCGCGAGACGTTGTCGATCGTAGATCGCGCATATTTGATTTACGAAGGCCGCGTCGAAAGCGAGGGCACAAAAGATTTTCTGATCGATGATCCCATCAGCCGTCAGCTTTACCTCGGCGAACGCTTCAAGATGTGACGGGAATAACGAATGACGAATGACGAAACCCTAAGCAGGATGGTTGTTTCGTCATTTGGTTGATGTCGATCTTGACGGGCTTCTCTCCCAGCGCCAGACGAATTATATTCTGGATCGTTTCTCGCGGACGCCGGAAGGCGATCGCCAATCCGGTGCACAAATCCGTTCTCAGACCCATGATGGCCATTGGAAATTACGCCTTATCCACGCTAGAAGTTAATCCTCATGCCGGAACAACGCGGGACCCAGACGATTACTTCGACAAGCGACCAGCAGAAGAGTGTTCCGGTTGTCACGGTCGAGAGCTTTTACAATTCGCACGCTGAAAAGCTGCTGATGAAATTGGAAGGGCCGCGCGTGGGATTCTATCGGAAAATTCGCGAGCCCACCATCAACCGTCCGGGTCTGGCGCTTTCGGGCTTCTACACCTATTTCGCCGAAAAACGGGTGCAGGTGCTGGGTGCGGCCGAATATTCCTATTTGAAAAGTTTGACTCCAAGAGCGCGCGTGAGGCGATTTCGGAGCTTATGTGGGCGCAAGATCCCGTGCCTGGTGATGTCGCGCGGGTTTCACCTCGCGCCGGAGTTGCTGGCCGTCACGGGCGAAGCACAGATTGCGGTGTTTCGGACGCCAATGATCACTATGAAGTTCATTAATGCCGCGACTATCGCGCTGGAAGTCGATTTCTCACCAACTGTGACCGAGTTCGGTAGCATGGTGGATATCCTGGGGGTCGGCGTTTTGATTCGCGGCGCGAGTGGCATCGGCAAGAGCGAATGCGTCCTTGGGCTGATCGAGCGAGGCTATAGCCTGGTGGCCGACGACGTGACGCGGATCACCTCGCTTGAAGGGCGCGAGCTCATGGCGACCGCGCCGGAACTGACCCGCAATCACATGGAAGTTCGCGGGATTGGCATCATTAACGTGGCGTCTGTGTTCGGCATTGGCAGTATCCGAGTCGAGAAGCGCCTCGATCTGGTCGCCACGCTCAAGGATTGGCAGGAAGTGGAGGCGGTCGATCGGATCGGCCTTGATCGGGAATTCTACGAAATTCTCGGACTTCAGGTGCCGCACCTGACGATTCCCGTGAGACCAGGTCGCGACATGGCGCGGCTGATCGAAGTCGCTGCCATGGACCAAAAGTTGAAGGATTTGGGCCAGAACAGCGCCGTCGATTTCAACACGAAGCTGCTCAATTTGATGGAGCAGAAGGAGACGTAATGGGCTTGTTGTATCGAAGAGCGAATCGCGCGACGTCCGATCAGAAGGTCGAGAAGGAGATTCCAATCGTTAATCGGCTGGGTCTCCATGCGCGGCCGGCGGCGATGTTTGTGCGTATCGCGAGCCGTTTTCGCTCGGAAATTTGGGTGTCGAAAGAAGGGGAAGAGGTAAATGGCAAAAGCATCATGGGCTTAATGATGCTGGCCGCGGGACAGGGATCAAAACTGCGCATTCGCTGTGAAGGTCCGGATGCGCAGAAGGCTATGGAGGAGCTCGAGGAGCTAATCAAGGCGCGTTTTAACGAAGATTGATTGGTTCCCATACGTCCCTAAGGCGTAGACGGCTTCTGCGTTGTTGCGTTGGAAAGAACTTTCCCGGGTTGACATCGCCATTACTCTGACAATTGGCATGAGCGACAAGGCGCGGCGGGAAATCCGGTTTGAAGGAGCAGGTGTTTCACCGGGAACTGCTCATGGCAAGGTCCACGTCGTTCGAGACGACATGGATGACGTCCCGCGTTATCGCATCGCGCCTTCCCAGATCGCGGACGAAATCGGGCGTTTCGAAGCCGCCCTTATCCAAACGCGGATGCAGATTCTGGAGATGCAGCAGCGCATCGCAGAATCGATCGGAGCAAAAGACGCCGCCATTTTCGACGCCCATCTGCTCGTAGTCGAGGATCGCACTTTGATCGACGAGGTGTTGCGCAAATTGGAGACCGACCTCTGCAATGTCGAGTGGGTTTTTCAGGAAGTCGCCACGCGTTACGCCGAAACGTTGAGTAAAATAGATGATCCTTATCTGCGCGAGCGCGCCCTTGATATCCAGGACGTGACCAAGCGAGTAATCCGCAACCTCCAGGGAAAAGCTCCCAAGAAATTTCTTGGTTTAAGTGAGCCGCACATTCTGATCGCCCATAATCTCACTCCTTCCGACACTGCCAGCATGAAGCGGGAGCACGTCCTCGGGATTGCGACGGATCTTGGCAGCCGCACGTCGCATACGGCAATCATGGCGCGCTCGCTCAATATTCCGGCGATAGTCGGTTTGCACGACATCACCGCAAAACTCGCGACTGGTCAGTACGTGCTCTTGGATGGGACGGATGGGTTGCTCATCGTCGATCCGGCGCCGGAAACGCTCGCCCACTACACGGAGATCGAATCAAAAAGGGCCAAAGTCGTAGCGCAACTGAAAAAGTTGCGCGAGACACGTTCGACCACGCGCGATGGCCGTCACATTGTCCTCTCGGCAAATATCGAACTCCCGGAGGATGTTGACGCAGTCGCAGCCAACGGCGCCGAAGGAATCGGACTTTATCGCACGGAGTTCCTCTATTTGAATCGCAGCACTCTGCCAACCGAGGAGGAACAATATGAAATTTATCGAAAAGTGGCGGAGCGCGTGCGACCCAATCCGCTGATTATTCGAACATTTGATCTTGGGGGTGACAAGCTGGCGCCCGGCACTGTCGATATCACCGACGAGCTAAACCCATTCCTTGGCTGGCGGGCGATCCGTTTTTGCCTCGAGAACATCGACATCTTCAAAACGCAGTTGCGTGCCATTCTGCGAGCCAGTGCTATCGGTAATGTAAAGATCATGTTTCCGATGATCTCCGGCCTCGATGAATTGCGCGGCGCGATTGCTGTGCTGGCGGAGTGTAAAAAAGAGTTGTGCAGCTCGAAGATCGACATCGGCGAAGAAATTGAGGTCGGCGCAATGATCGAAATCCCCAGTGCCGCCATATCCGCCAATGTGCTTGCTCGCGAGGCCGATTTTTTCAGTATCGGAACAAACGATCTGATTCAGTACGCGCTGGCAGTCGATCGGGTTAACGAGAAGATCGCTCATCTTTATGAGCCGACTCATCCGGCCGTCCTGCGTTTGCTCAAAATGATCGCCGATGCGGCGCATGCGAACAACATCTGGGTCGGCGTTTGTGGAGAGATGGCTGGAGATGTCGCGCTCATTCCGCTTTTGTTGGGGCTTGGCATGGACGAGTTGAGCGCGAGTGCGACGCTCGTGCCGCAAGTCAAGCGCGCGGTCCAAAGTCTCGCCATTCCCGAATGCCGGGAATTGGTCGAAGTGGCGCTTAACCTCGATACCGCGGCAGAGATTCTGGCGCGCTGTCTGGAATTAGCGGACAAGCGCTACGGCGACTTGCTCGGCTGAAGCCCGTGTTAAAGCGTTGAAGAGCCGAAGCGTTGAAGCGGTACAAATCACTGGCGCCTTCGCTTGATCGCTTCAACGCGCTACTCTTCCGTTTCCGGATCGGGCTTTAGCCCTTCTTCCTCCATCTTGCGCAAGACATCGCTCATATCGTCCACTTCGTCCCAGACGTCTTGACTCACATAAATGGGAGCCTTTTGCTGCGTGGCCATCGCGATGCAATCGCTTGGCCGGCCATCAAGCTCGACGATCTTTTTCTGCTGCAATTCGTTTTCGACGCGAATGATGACCCGGGCGTAGTAGGTTGCATTTTTCAGATCGTTGATAATCACGCGGTCGACTTTTGCGCCGAGGGCCGTCATCAAGTGCCCCATCAAGTCATGGGTGAGGGGACGTTCCTTGGTAATCTGACGCATGAACATGGTGATCGCGCTGCCCACCGTTTGATCGACATAAATGATGAACACCTTGTCGTTATTTCCGATAAACACTGCGCACCCGCCGCTCGTCGGCAAGACTGCCCTCACTTGCACCTCGATCACCGTTTTGTTCATCACGCGAACGGTACCCCTGCGAGCATGAAAGACAAGCAGTGTGCTGCTTAAGTCGCATCCGTCTCATGAGACACATGGGTAATATGAATCTGATTGCATCGAGTAAGAGGAAAATTTCGCGAAAATTTTGGTTCTGGAGGCTTGCATGTTCCACGCGCTGATTGAATATGCGCTTTGCGGTTCGCGGCCGCGTGATGAATCGAAATGAAAACCGAGTGGGACCTTGAGTCCGCCATCGCCACCTACAACGTGGAAGGATGGGGGAATGCTTACTTTACGGTCAACAGCTCGGGCAACGTCGAGGCGAAGCCGTTGCAGGAAAACGGCGGTTCCATCGACCTGCTTGAGGTTGTAAATGAAGCGCGCGCGCGCCACCTTGGTTTTCCGCTCGTAATCCGGTTCCAGGATTTGCTGCGGCACCGGGTCGAATCAATTAACCGTGTCTTTCAAACGGCGATTACGGAGTTCGGTTACCGCAACGGATATCGGGGCGTTTTTCCGATCAAGGTCAACCAGTTGCGCGAAGTGATCGAGGAAATCGTCGATGCAGGTCAGCCGTTTCATTTTGGTCTCGAGGCGGGCAGCAAACCGGAACTGGTTGCAGCACTGGCAATGCACCAAGACCCCGAGAGCTTGATCATCTGTAACGGCTACAAAGATCCCGCTTTTATTCGTATTGCACTTCTCGGTCGCAAACTTGGCAAACCGGTCGTGATTGTTGCCGAAAAGCTCGAAGAGCTCGAGCAGACCATTCGCACTTCGAAAGAAGTCGGTGTCGAGCCGTACATCGGCATTCGTGTGCGCTTGCATAGCAAAGGATCTGGCAAATGGTCCCCCAGCGGCGGCGAGAACGCGAAATTCGGTCTCGATACGACCAACCTCGTTGCTGCCAGCCAGATGTTGAAAGAGGCCGGTTTGATGCCTTGCCTCAAGCTGCTTCATTTCCATGTCGGATCGCAGGTGCCAGATATCTCGACGATCAAGCGCGCAGTCCGCGAAGCGGCACGTTATTATGCTAAGCTATCCAAGCTCGGGCATGAGCTCGGCTATCTCGACGTGGGTGGCGGTCTCGGGGTTGATTACGACGGGTCACGCAGCGATTTCGACAGCTCTACAAATTATTCGCTCCAGGAATACGCCAATGACGTCGTCTGGAACATAATGGACATCTGCGATTCCGAGGGGGTCGCGCATCCCGCCATTGTTAGCGAGAGCGGACGCGCCATTGTCGCGCACCATTCCGTGCTCGTGATGGAGGCTTTCAGCTCCATCGAACGGACCGCGCCCAAGCTCAAAGTCGAGGCCACGGAGAAAGATCACAGACTGGTCCACGATATTCTCGAGGTGAAACAGCGGCTGAAGCGTGGCAACCGCATCGAGAGCCTTCATGACAGCCAGCACATCAAGGAAGAGTCGCAGCAGATGTTCGATCTTGGATTGCTCGATCTCGAATCCAAAGCAAAGGTCGAGACCGTTTACTGGCAGCTCGCGCAGCAGATTGTCAATATGCATCGCGGCCTGCGCTTTGTGCCAGAGGAAGTAAAGCAGCTTGAAACTTCTCTGGGCGATCAATACATCTGCAACTTTTCTGTTTTTCAGTCCCTGCTCGATCATTGGGCGCTCGGCCAGCTTTTCCCGATCATGCCCATCCATCGGTTAACCACTCCGCCCGATCGTAACGGCATGATCGTCGATATCACCTGCGATTCAGACGGCAAAATCTCGAAATTTATCGATCTCCAGGACGTAAAGGAAACGCTTCCGCTTCACCGCATCCCGCCCGGGGAAATGTATTACATCGGCGTTTTTATGGTGGGCGCTTATCAGGATATCATGGGCGACCTGCACAATTTGTTTGGCCGCGTCACGGAGGTGCATGTTTTCCTCGATCCCGACGAAGAGTCCGGCTGGTACATTGAGGAAGTAATCGAAGGCAGCACCATCGGTGAGGTGCTCGCCATGACCCAGTGGGACAAAGTTGAACTGATGCGGCTGCTCAAGTCGCAAGTAGATACCGCCATCAAAACCGATCGACTCAAGCCAAACGACGCCATGAAGCTCCTCTCCGACTACGAGCGTCTTCTCCAGGAATATACTTATCTCAGTCTCAACGGAGACAAAGCGCCGCCCCAACCGGGCAACTGGATGCCGCTGAGCTAACCGTTTCGCCGCGGAACAGGGTTCGGCAAATGTGCCGGGTTTTTAAGGCAACAAGGCGGGGGGACTTGCCTTTCAGGCGTGCTGCGAGATTAGATGGAGCAATTTCAATTACGCAATGAAACTTCGGAGCTGTGACCCTCGTTATCCAAGATCGACACCTTACCCGTCCGCGATTCTTCTGGTCATCATCTGTCAGTCATCACTCGTCACCCTCTTCTCCGACGAGCCGCCAGCTAAAGGAATCCAAGACAACTCTTTCTTCGTCGAGGAGGCCTACAACCAGGAACCCGGGATTGTTCAGCACATCATCAATGTCCCGGCGTTTTTCATGCACGGCAACAATGAGGTTTCGTTTAGCTTCACGCAGGAGTGGCCAGTCTTCAGTCAGACCCATCAGTTCTCTTATACGATTCCCTACACGTTCACTGAAAGTGAGAACGGTCTGGAAGAAATTCGGGTTAATTACCGATTGCAAGCATTAATGGAAGGCGAACGCACGCCCGCATTCGCGCCACGCTTTTCTCTCGTCACGCCGACCGGCGACGCCAGCAAGGATTTCGGGCACGACCGGCTCGGCTACGAAATCAATTTACCCTTCAGCAAGATTGTCAGTGAACGCGTAACGTTGAATTTCAACGCTGGAGGATCGCTTTTTCCCGACGTAAACGATCGCGACTTGTGGAACTACAATCTCGGCGGAAGCGCGATCTACGCCGTGAGCAGGAATTTCAACCTAATGTTCGAAGCAGTCGCTTTCTGGGAAGAAGATGTCGACCGCGCAAGAAGAGTCGATCGCACTGTGACAGCGCTTCTTTCGCCCGGCGCGCGTTATGCCTTCAATTGTCCGAATGACTTGCAAATCGTAGTCGGTGCAGCGACGCCCATTGGCCTCACCTCCGATTCGCCCGATTGGGGGCTATTCTTTTATCTCTCCTTCGAGCACCCATTTGTGCGGTCGCAACCGGCCAATGGCAAAGATTGATTCGCTCCCCATTAAGAAAATTATGGCTGGGGAATCGAATCGCCGACACGTGGATTTTCAGTCCACGGCTCTGCCAACTGAGCTACCCAGTCGTCGCTAATGCCGATCTTGCATCCGCGTCGCGCGACCTACGTGAACCCGATCACGGCTTCGCGGACGGAATAGCGCGGCGAATTCTCGCCGCTTCCCGCATAAAGTTCGGATTTCGGATGATCTCAGTGGGCTTTGTTTGTTGAGATCGGTCCCGCACGAAGAAGGAAAAGCAATCGATCAATCGACGCGCACGCCAGTTGATCAGCTCCTGCCTCACACAATGCAGCCCGTGTTGCTCGCACAAAGCACGAAACAAATCGGCAGTCATGGTCGGCGTGCGATGGTGTTCCAAGTCGAGAATCCTGGCCTTCTCCAACAACTTGACGACGCGTGTTCGGCGGCGCTCGCGAACTGAATTCGCATACGCGCCAAGGTTCGAATGATGGAAGAAACCTTTTCCGCCGACTTTCAATTTCGATCCCAGTTGGCGTAGATACGATTCGATGAAACCGCGTCTGTCGTGGACGAGCGAGTCAAAAGTAAAAACGAAGTCAACCGAGTTGTCCGGTAACATCGACAGCGAGTGCCCATCGTTGTGATAAATCTTGATGCGCGGATCGTTACCGAAACGGTAGCAGCACGCTTCGAAACATTGGTCGGCTTTCTCCACCAGCCACAAATTCTCGCAATGGTCCTTAAGATAATGCGTCCAGCGGCCAAAACCGGGGGCGATTTCGAGAATTGTGCCAGCAGGGAGGCAATCGCGAATCCGCGGGAAAATCACACCGGCCCATTGCGCTGCGGAACTTCCCCATGGTTCCGACCATTCCTCCCCGCCGTCTGTCCAATCCTTCATATGAAATTTGAACGTGTCTGAAAAATCTGGCTGGGGGCGGAATCGAACCGCCGACACGTGGATTTTCAGTCCACTGCTCTGCCAACTGAGCT
>JBKOXU010000052.1:0-7586 GCA_046725095.1 Verrucomicrobiota bacterium | reverse complement strand
CTCCGCTTCCAGCTTTGCAATGGCCGCATGTTGGTCGCGCGTATTTTGCTGGCGTTCTTCCTCGATCTTCTTGATCCCTTCTTCGATCTGAGCGATCCGGAGCGCGACTTCCTTTTGTTCCTGCTCCAGTTTCTTGAGTGCTACGATTTCATTGCGCAGCTCGGGAAAATTGGCCGCTTGCGCAGTGCCTTCGCGTCCGAGATTGATTTCACTTTTTTGGAGCAGACGTTTCTCGTGACGCAGCGCGATCCGAGTCCGTTGCCGCTTAACTTTCAAGGCGATTTCGCGAAAGCCTGTGCGGATGAAACTCACGCTGTAACGCTAGCCAATTTGGTTGGGCGACCAAATCCAAAAGTTATAGTCCCGAAAGCATTCGGGGTTGCCTTATCAGCCCTGATCCGCCATTGCGCGTGAGAAGAGCGCGACGCTTATAGAGCGCCGCGACAAGGAATCATTCTTGCGACTCGCTCAATCTTGCCAGCACGCTGAAGTCCTCCAACGTGGTCGTATCACCGGTGACTCTTGCGCCGCTTGCGATTTCTTTCAGAAGCCGTCGCATGATCTTACCGCTGCGCGTTTTTGGCAGTGCTTCGGCGAAGCGAACTTCGTCCGGCTTCGCGATTGCGCCGATGTGCGTGCCGACGTGATCGCGCAATTCCGTTTTCAGTTCGTGAGCAGCATTGACACCTGTTTTCAGCGTGACAAAGGCAACGACTCCCTGGCCCTTTAACTCGTCCGGCCTGCCGACAACCGCGGCCTCGGCAACTCGCGGATCGCTGACCAGCGCACTTTCAATTTCCGATGTGCCTAGCCTATGCCCGGCGACATTCAGGACGTCATCGATCCGGCCAACAATCCAGAAATATCCGTCTTCATCACGGCGCGCGCCGTCGCCGGTGAGATAATTGCCTTTGAATTCGCTCCAGTATTGTCGCTTGTACCGCTGGCTGTCGCCATAGATCGTGCGTAACATTGCGGGCCAGGGGCGGCGAATAATTAGTTTACCGCCGACATTCGGGCCAACTTCACGTCCCTTTTCGTCGACAATAGCTGGATCGACACCGAAGAAGGGGAGCGTTGCGCTGCCAGGCTTGGTTGGCGTTGCGCCGGGAAGAGGCGTGATCAGGATCGATCCGGTCTCGGTCTGCCACCATGTATCGACGATCGGACAACGGCCGCCGCCGATGGTCTTGTGATACCACATCCACACTTCCGGGTTAATCGGTTCGCCGACCGTCCCGAGTAGGCGGAGAGACGAGAGATCGTGTTTTGCCACCCATTGATCGCCCCAGCGAATAAATGCGCGGATCGCCGTTGGAGCGGTGTACAGAATGCTGATGCGATAGTTTTCGATGATTTTCCAGAATCGATCGGGTTCCGGCCAATTGGGCGCCCCCTCGTACATGAAGGCAGTCGCGCCATTGGCAAGTGGGCCATAAACAATGTAGCTATGCCCCGTCACCCAGCCGACATCCGCGGTACACCAAAAAATATCTTCATCACGGATATCGAAGATGTACTTCATGGTCGAGTAGACGCCGACCAGATAACCGCCGGTGGTGTGCAAGATTCCCTTGGGTTTCCCGGTCGAACCGCTCGTATAGAGAAGGTAAAGCGGATGCTCGCTGTCGAGCGGCACTGGCGGGCAGTTTGCATTGACATACTCCAGTTCCCGATGCCACCAGACATCGCGGCCTTCTTCCATGTGGATGTCGTTTCCGACGCGACGAAAAACGATCACGCGGTTGATCGATGTGCCGCCACTCAAGGCCTCATCTACATTTTTCTTTAGAGTAACAATGGCGCCCCGGCGATATGAACCATCGGCAGTGACCAGAGCGATTGCACCGCTGTCGATAATGCGATCGCGAATACTAACCGCGCTAAATCCGCCGAAGATCACCGAATGCACCGCGCCGATGCGCGCACAGGCCAGCATAGCGATCGCCGCCTCCGGAATATTCGGCAGGTAAATAATGACACGATCGCCCTTCTTGATTTTGTTTCGTTTCAGGACATTCGCGAATCGGCAGACTTCGTAATGCAATTGCTGATAGGTGAGAGCGCGCTTGTCGCCAGGTTCGCCCTCCCAGAGAATGGCTGCCTTGTTTCGCCGCGGACCGTTTAGATGCCGGTCGAGACAGTTTTCCGAGATATTGAGTTTGCCGCCAATAAACCACTTCGAGAATGGCGCCTTCCAGTCGAGAACTTTTTTCCACGGCGTGCGCCAGACCAGCTCGCTTGCTTCGCGCCCCCAGAATTTGGCCGGCTGCCTGATCGATTCTCGATACATTCGCCGATATTTCTCGAGACTTTTGATCCGCGCCCTCTTCGCGAAGTCCTTGGGCGGTTTTAAAACGCGCTTCTCGATCAGGTGCGACTCGATGTTGTTGTGCATGGGCAGTCCCTAATATGCCGAAGAAATTTGTTCGGCAAGCGTTCCGTTTAGCGCTGTAGCACGTCGCTGTGGGACGTGTTAGCGACCCAGCGCGCGACGCAGGACCGCAGCCCCCGGTGGCGGGGTCTCGAGTCCCGCGAGAATCTCATCGGCTCTGACAGGCCGTCCGTAATAGCGGAAATTCGAATTCCGTTGCGTTCCTATCACTGCGCCTTCCAAGGATACGCCGGCAAAGAGACCTTTGCTCTTGCTATAGGTATAAACGGCGGCCGTAGGTGTAACGGCGCCCGATGCAGTGCGGCCCACCGGGCCTGCAGCGGCGCTGACATCCGCGCCGATCGTAACGTTTCCACCACGGGCGAATGCCTGGACGGCGCTGTCGTTGTTGAGAACGATCACGAAATCGGTCACTTGCGCGCCGATCTGAAGACCCCATCCCGCACCGCCGGTGGCGATGAACGATGGGCCCGACCAGCCACGACCTGTGCGAGCGACCACAACGCCCTGGCCACCTTTGGCGCTAAAAATAAGTCCGGCTTTGACGACGGTCATGATCGCGAGTCCTTTCGAATGTCGAAGCACATCTCTTGGAATTCCCTTTTCCGGCATCTGACGGAAATCGCGAATGATGGTAGCGCAGTGGTTGACGACATCCTGTTCTGCAGCGCCAGCTCTGATCAGCGAGAGAAATAACAGGAGCACGATCGAGAATGATTTTTTCTTTAGCATACGAATAAGTTCGCCAGCGTAAGTCTGCGCGGACGTACGGTCAACGAAAGTTACAACGTTACAACGGAGCCTCTTTTGTAACCCTTTTAACCATTGTAACGTGGACTGAAATGATGATCGATCTGCCAGGCGATGAAACGTTCATGCGTGAGGCATTGCGACAGGCGCAAAAAGCATGCGCGGCCGACGAAGTGCCAATTGGCGCAGTCGTTGTGCGAGCAGGAAAAATTATCGCCCGCGCCTATAATCAGGTCGAATTGCTGAAGGACGCAACCGCGCATGCCGAAATGCTGGCGGTGACGCAGGCGGAGGCTGCCGTGGAAGATTGGCGCCTGACTGATTGCGACCTTTATGTGACGAAGGAACCGTGCGCGATGTGCGCCGGAGCACTTGTTCATGTGCGAATTCACCGCGTCATTTTTGGCTGCGCAGATTTGGGAGCCGGTGCCGCTGGAAGCGTCATTAACCTTCTGCAACTGCCCTCTTTGAATCATCATTGCGACATCACATCTGGCGTTCTGCAAAATGAATGCTCTGTGATTTTGCAGGATTTCTTTCGCAAACGCCGCCACCAGCAAGCCGGAACTCCCGCAAGATCGACAAATCGCAAACCTGAAAACTTGTCCTGAGCGAAGCGCAGCGGAGTCGAACGGATTGGAAATTGAAAGTGGCTGCCTCGCTAGGACTCGAACCTAGACTTGCAATTTAGTCCTTGGCAAAAACGTTTTTCGCTCGTGAAAAGACTTTAGAAAACGTTATTGACTTCCAGAAATGTTCTGACTAGGTTCTGATGACGATCACATGAACATTATCAAAAAAACCCGGCAAAATGTGTCAAATCACGAGAGTTCCGCGGACAGTTCGAGTCCTAGTCCTCCCCGGCATTACAAGGCCAAATCGGCGTGCGTCGTTAAGGACTCCAAAGGTCGCAGTCCTTTCTGGTACGCGTGTTACACCGATCCAACGGGCCGCAGATTAAAAAAATCGACAGGGCGAACCAGCAAAAGCGAGGCCATGAAGTTCGCTATGCAATTGCAGCGCGCATCGGACATGGCAAATGAACGGACGCTGACTGAGGAGAAGGCGCGCGAATTTATCAATGAGATTGTGGCCAGCATTCACGGCGGCGAAGGACTGCGCACGTTCACCGTCCGGCAGTGGTTCGATCACTTCCGAAAGATCAAGGCGAAGTCGCAAAGCGAAAAGACGGCGCTCAAGTACGAACAGTTGGCGCGCCAGTTCCTCGATTTCCTCGGGCCGAAGGCTCAACTGAACATTCTGGCGATCACCAGCGAGGACGTGCGCAAGTTCCGCGACCACCGGGAAACAAGCGGTTTGGCCGCGAGCACGTTGAATGATGACCTGACCATTCTCTCGGCCATCTTTAACGGCGCGTGGCGCGATCATGTTATCAGCAACAACCCATGCACCGCAGTCGAGGCGGTCAAGGATAGACTCAGCAAAAAGAAGCGCAGGAAAGAGCCATTCAGCCCTGAGCAGGTAGCCGCGCTGATCGAAACGGCTGAGGGCGATTGGAAGGGACTTATTCTCGTTGCCTTCTACACCGGAGCGCGCCTGAACGACTGCGCCAACCTTCGCTGGCGTCACGTTCACCTGCTGTCAAAGGTCAAGAAGATCGCGTTCGAGGTCGCCAAGACCGGCGACGAGATAGAAGTGCCGATGCACCCGGCGCTCGAAGATTACTTGCTGTCGCTGCCGACGCCGAAAAGCAATGACGATTTCCTGTTTCCGACGTTGGCGGGGCGAGTGGTCTCGAATCTGTCGAAGCAATTCCGGCGGTTGATGGAAGATGCCCACATCGACAACCGCGACATTCGGAAACGCGGCGACGGCGCGGCCCGGCAGGTGCGCGCTCTCTCCTTCCACAGCTTGCGCCATGCATTCGTGAGCCAACTGGCGAACGCCAACGTAAGCGAGGAACAACGCATGGAGTTGACCGGGCACACCACGCGCGACATTCACAAGCTCTACACCGACCTCAAACTTGAGCAGCTACAGAAGGCCGTCGCACTGCTACCGGATGTGAGCCACGCCTAAAATCGTCATGTCACGTTCAAAAGGCCCCGGCACAATCAAGTTCCTCGACGCAACAAAGCAAGACGATGTTGCGATGCGGCGCGCCCTCTGGCGTGGTGGTGAATTCGCGTCGCTACAAGGGGAACTCACCGATCTTTACACAGCGCAGTCGAAACTCATTCAAGAACGAAGCGACCTGGGCGTGCGAGCATTGCCGTTGCTGGAGTTGTTAAAGGGACAACCGACTGCGCTATCCGAAATTAAAAAAGAGAGAGAAGCGCGTGCCGAATTGGGCTCGATTGAGATTGAGTTCAAGCGCGTGGAAATGGCGCTTGTCAGCATAGAGAAGCAGATCGAAGAAATCAAAAAGGAGCCGCCAGTCCGGCAGCGAAAAGCCGTGCTCCAGTGGCAGGAAAGAGCGGTGCGGCTAATCATGTTGCACGAGTTTCGCCACAACACAGATGGAAACCGAGCTTAAGGATAACCCATTCCGAGGTCTTGCAGATCTGGCTGTGCAATCGGTTCAATTGCAATGGGGCTGGGCAGTGCTCGTTATCGGGATCGCGTTCCTTATTGTTGTAGCCGCGATGAAAGATAAGGCTGATGATTGGTCGCGATGAAAAAAGTCAACTCACCATTCTTTGAAATCGCCCGCGTGCTCGTGCGTTTCAATCACGTTGCCACCCATCGTTAAGCGCGAATCAGGCCCGCGTTTACTCATCGCCGATCCTCCGGAATGATCTGCCCAGCTTCATAGCGCACGCGCGGCGCTGGCTTAGTTGCCTCCTGATAATACACAATCGCGCAGACGATTCCGAGGACGAGCACAAGAATGAGTATCGCGCTGCCCAATACCTTGTCGAAGCGCGACATTGGCTTCCGCTGCTTCTCAGTCGGTCGCGGCACATCGCGCCCACAGTAACGACAGACGGTTGCTTCCGCCTTGATCTCCTCAGCGCAAAAGGGACACTTGCGCATCCCTATCGAGCCTCCGAAAGCGACGAGCAGCCAGCCAATAGGGCCGAGCAGAGCGCCGAGTACTGCGCCCTCTCCGCCGCGTCCTTTGGACTTACCAATCAGCCCGCCCACAAGTGCGCCGATTGACACTGCGATCAGTAGTAATTCCATTGTGTTTATTGTCCTTTCCTGTTACTGGAATGTCTCTTTGACAAAGAGCGCAACAAAACAGCATCAAAACCACATCAAACTGTGCGACGACCTCGCTCCGTTGAGTTTCGAACTAGTCCCGCTGGATTGTGACCTCGCCCCGTTAGATTGGGAGGAACTCCCTCCGCTTGATTTTGAAGAACTCCCCCGCTGCGAGACATTCAACCGTGAGTCATAAATGGCAACGTTTGGTGGGCTGCGGTTAGGTCTCGCCAAGTTGGCAAGATTTTATTAAAGCTCTGCGTATATGAAAACCACAACTCTCCCATTAAGAAATCTAATGAACCGCTCGCTTTCCGGCGCGTTCCTTCTCATTCCCTTCGTGCTCGGCTGCTTTGCGCTTTCGCCGCAAGCGCGAGCGGTTTGTCAAGAAGGTTGCGACACCAATAGCAACACCTTTCTGGGTGAGGATGCGCTCTCTAGCAACACTACTGGCTTCGGCAACACGGCAATCGGTTTTGAGGCGCTCTTTAGTAACACGATCGGCACCGTCAACACGGCTATCGGTGTTGACGCGCTCTATAGCAACACAACTGGCGGCGCCAACACGGCCAATGGTTATAAAGCACTTCAAGATAACACAATCGGCGTTAATAACACGGCCGACGGTTTTAAGGCGCTCGAGAGCAACACAACTGGCGCAAACAACACGGCGATTGGTCTTAATGCGCTCTCCAGCAACAAGTTTGGCAGCAGCAACATCGCAGTAGGCATCTTGGCTGGCGCGAGCATCCGGGGGAGCAACAACATCGATATTGGCAATCAGGGAAAGAGAAGTGACTCGAACACAATTCGCATCGGCACGACCGGAACTCAGGCAGCAACATTTATCGCTGGCGTTAGTGGAACAACGGTTGCAGGTGGTGTTGGGGTCATTGTCGATAGCAATGGTCAACTCGGGACCGTCGCCTCCTCGGCGCGTTTCAAGGATGCGATCAAGCCCATGGATAAGGCGAGCGAAGCGATCTTGGCACTCCAACCCGTGACGTTTCGCTACAAGCACGAGGTTGACCCTAGTGGCATCCCGCAGTTTGGCCTCGTGGCCGAGGAAGTGGAAGAGGTGAACCCGGACTTAGTGGCTCGCGACGAACATGGCAAGCCTTACACCGTTCGCTACGAAGCGGTGAACGCGATGTTGCTCAACGAGTTTTTAAAGGAGCATCGCAAAGTGGAGGAGCAGGCGCGCATTAATCAGGCGCAGGAAACAACCATTGCCCGGCAGCAGGAGGAGATCGAAACGCTCAAAGCCGACCTA